>CAZRZN010000302.1:1590-4611 GCA_964604565.1 uncultured Rhodobacterales bacterium | reverse complement strand
GTCTGAAGATTGATGTCCGACGCCTGCGCGCGCAGCAGACCGGGCGAGGCGACCGTCATCGCGCCCGCTGCCGCGGTGGCCCTCAGAAAGTCGCGCCGTCCAAGATGTGTCTTTGCGTTTCGTGACATGGTCTCATCCTCTCGTTTCGACCTGGCTACCAGGAGAGCCGTGTTTCAAGTGGCGAGTGCTGGCCGGGACGGCTCTCCCCAACCATCAGGAAACGCTAGGGACAAAAATCTTTGTCGTCAACTGACGACAAATTCAATCGACCAACTTCGCCCGGTGGCGCCATCGCGATGCCGTGTTTGTAATCAGCAGGCATTCCGGAAGCTGCCGGGGACGTCGACCGCCAGCGGATCAGTCAAGATGATCGACATAATCCTGAACGATGGAATCGAATCCCGCCACAAAGGACCGGACATGCATCGCAATCACCTTTTGCTCGGGCAGGATGTTGCTTGCATGGTAGAGGTGACGCCGGATCGCATAGTGTGAGATCGCACCATGCAAGGTCCAGCCGATCTCATGCAGCGCGGCGCGGTCGTCAGGCAGCACCACCTCCTTCTCGGCGGCAACTTCCCGGACGATGACCTCCATCAACTGCGTGACGATGGCAGAAATGTAATCCGGGGCCATCCGCGCGTCGGCCAGAGAGGCATACATGAACAGCCGCAACCACTTTCTCGTCAGCGTCACGTTCAGATAATCCTGATAAAACAATACCAAACGCTGTTCTGCGGGGGAATTCCTGTCTTGCAAGTCGGCAAACCAGCTTACCTTGAAAACGCCGAGGATCTCTTGCCGGTAGACCTCGTTCAGCAAGTCTTCCTTCGTCGGAAAGAACCGGTAGAGCAATCTCTGAGAGATCCCGCATTCATCCGCCAGCCTGCGGGTCTGGGCGGAGAGACCGTTGTCGGCAAAGAATTCGGCAGCCGTCTTGAGGATCTGCGCCTTTCGCTCCGCGTGTGGCAATCTTTTTTGCGCGCCCTCCGACCGGGAGGCGCCGGCAGGCTTCTTTGCTGCGCCCGCGGTTCTCAATGCCTCGGATTTCGCCTTCAAGGTCGATGCCCCCCATCTGCACCAGATCCCCTCCGGCAGGACCACGGATATAGGTTGCCCGTAAGAGCGGCAAGCATGCAGGGAAAAAGGTATTCAACTGACGACTTATTGCTTGTGAAATTTCGGCGCGCGCGCCAGAAATCATCCCAAGCATAGCATTCACGCCGGAGGACTCCATGATCTACGAACACCGCACCTACCGGGTTTCCGCCGGCAAGGCGCCCGAGTTCCTGAAGCTTTACGAAAGCGAGGGGCTGCATATCATCACCCGCTACGCCCATCTCGCCGGATGCTGGGCGACGGAGAGCGGGACGCTCAACTCCGTCGTTTTCCTGTGGGCCTACGAAGATCTGGGCCACAGGACGGAACAGCGCGCAAAGCTTGCTGCGGATCCGGAATGGCAGGCATTCGTGCCCAGGATCCTTCCCTATCTGGAACACCAGGAAAGCTATTTCCTGAATCCTGCCGCGTTCTCGCCTCTGAAATAGCCTCCGGGCGCATGGCTGACGCAGGCTGTAAAATCCGCCCGTCCTTCGGCTTCGGCTTTCGCCCGGCGACGGTGCCTTGTGCAGAGGACGGGGCCGCTACCGACAAGGCTGAACCGCACGCCGGTGTCCCGGCGGGGGACATGACCCTCGTCAAGGTGGGCCGATTTGGATAACCTCGCGGCCTGATACAATGACACTGGATTCAATCAAACCGGGACGAGGTGCTTCATCATGAGCGTAATCCTTCTGCCACACACAGCCGCGCCGCTCTGGACAACTCATTGCGGCACCGGGGATACATCGAACCCCGCGCCCAGGTTCCGACAGGGCGCCCGCGATCTTGCGGCGATTGCGCAAACCCAGCACCGCGCTGATGGCACGCCAGGGCGGACGTCGACGTGAGCATACCGGGGCAAATCATCAATGCAGCCGGGCCGCTGACACGGCTTTCCGGCGCGCCCCTGTCGCCCGGCGTTCTGGACGCGATGACAGCGGCAGAAGCGACATCCGTCGACATGATGCAACTGCACGCGCATGCAGGTGCGCGCATTGCCGAGGCAACAGGCGCGGAATCGGGCCTTGCCACCACCGGGGCGGCCGCGGGGATCTTGCTGGCAACTGCGGCCTGCCTTGCCCGGGACGACATCGCCCGGATGAACGCCCTGCCCCGCACCGGGGATCGGCGGGATGTCATCATCGCCCGCTCGCATCGCAGCGGATATGACCACGCTGCGCGGACGGCGGGCGCGCGCCTGATCGAGGTCGGCCTGCCTGACCCCACCAGCGGCGCCGGCGTGCGCGACATCGACCCATGGGAATATTCGGCAGCCGTCGGTCCGCGAACCGCGGCTATTCTGTTTACCGCGATACCGCGAAATTACGCGGAACTGCCGCAGGTCGTCGAGGTGGCGCACGCCCATGACGTGCCCGTCATCGTCGACGCTGCGGCAGAATTGCCGCCCGTCGCGAACCTGCGCCGGTTCATCGCCGATGGCGCCGATCTTGTGGCCTTTTCAGGGGGCAAGATTCTGGGGGGGCCGGCCGGCACCGGCATTTTGGCGGGGCGGCGGGATCTCATTGCATCTGCCGCGCTGCAATGTCTGGATCTCGACGTGCCGCTGGACCAGTTTTCGCCACCGCCAGAGTTCATCGACATGGCGCGCTACCCCGGCCTGCCGCGTCATGGCGTGGGCCGGGTCGCAAAGCTTGGGAAGCATGAGATCATGGGACTGCTCGCCGCAATGGCCCATTTCACCGGGCAAAGCGATGCCGAGCGCCACAGAGGTTGGCTGGAGACTTGCCGCGCGGTCATGGCCGTCCTGCCGCAGGGCAAAGCCGACCTGCGGGGAGAGAGCGATACGGATCGCGTGCCGCTTGTCCGGATCACCTTTGACAGTGCGGTTCAGGCGCAGGCGGCGGCGCGCGATCTTCGCGCGCGTCCGCTGCCGGTGCACCTGAGGCAGGATCCGATGGA
>CAZRZN010000302.1:0-1490 GCA_964604565.1 uncultured Rhodobacterales bacterium | reverse complement strand
TGCTCGCGGTCAAAGGGGCTGACAGTGCCGGCGCGCCGCAGGCTCTAATCCCCGAGCGGTTCCAGATTGTTGCCCGCGCGGTGATTCAGCGCGGTGTATTTGATCCGGCGCAGACTTTCGCGCGCCTTCGGACCCAGCTCATAGCCCGTCGCCGCCGACAAGAGGTCGATCACCGCAAGATAGGCGTAGCGCACGGGCGTCGGCGTCAACGTATCCTCGTTTTCGGGTATGGTCACGCTCAGCGGGTGGTCCACCGCGTCCGCCATCGGGCTGGCCATTGCGGTGACCGCGATTGTCGTGGCCCCGTATCCGCGGGCCAGACTGACCGCCTCGATCAATTCGGCCGTCCGGCCAGAGGCAGAGATGGCGATCACAACATCCTCCGGCCCCAGGGTCGCGGCGGTCATCCGCATGAAATAGGGTTCCGCACAGCAGGCGACATTGACCCCGTAGCGGAACAGACGGTATTTTGCCTCTTCCGCAAGGATCGCGGCGCTGCCGCCAAGGCCGAATGTCACGACCTGACGCGCGCCCGCCACCGCGGCCGCGGCCGCCTGGACGTTTTCCGGGGAAAGTTGCCGGTCCACCTCTCGCAGGGCCGCACGCGCCTCTGACAGGATCGGCGTCCAGTAGGGCGGTGTATCGGTTCCCGGCATCTCGCGGGCGACATCCGCGTTTAGATAGATGTCCCCCACCACAAGGCTCTGCGCCAGCCTGAGCTTGAAATCCCGCACACCCTGACAGCCGATGGCACGGCAGAAACGCGTCACGCTTGGTTCGCTGACCCCGGCACGCAGCGCAAGGCTTGCGATGCTCTCATCCACGGCGCGCCGGACATCGGACAGGATCGCGGCACCCACCTTGCGCTCCGCAGGACTGAGCGTCCCCATCAAATCCTTTATGCGCGCCAGAACGTCGGTGGCCTGCCCGACCTTGGTCGCCGCCTCCGGCGACGGCACGGAGGCAGCGGATTCCGGGCGTGTGAGCGACATTTGGTTCTCCTAGCGGTGCGCAATGGTTGCGGCAAGGCCCCAAAAGGTCAAGTCATTTTGCAAAGTCACAGATTAAACGGGGGCCTAAACATATGCTTTTTATGATTAAAGATCAGCCTCACCGAATCCCTTGACAGAATTGTAACCAAATTACAAAGTCGGGACATGAGAAGTATTGACGCTCCGTCACGGGATGGCGCGTCGCGGGTGCCTTGACCAAATACACGCCATCAGGCGCGGTCTGACCCAATTCCCGGGGGAATACAGCCTTGTCCAATAACCCGTCCGATCCGCAAGAGCGCACCGTTCCAACAGCCGTCCGGTGTGCGCGATGACCGCCGATCTGGTGATCCGTGGCGGCCGCGTGATCGACCCCGCGCAGGGCATTGACCGAGTTGCGGATCTTGTCATCAAGGATGGCAGGATCGCCGGGCTGGACGTGGCGGCACCCCAGAATGCCCAAAGCGTGGACGCCAGCGGCGCGATCGTCACGCCGGG
>CAZRZN010000301.1:0-4644 GCA_964604565.1 uncultured Rhodobacterales bacterium | reverse complement strand
CAGACACCCGCCACGAAACGCCCGCGGCGCCACGCCCCCGGACCCGACAGGCTTCAGGTGCGACAAAAAGGTTTCGGCTGCGTCAAATCCCTCCATTGCCGCCCCAAGGCTCGCATTCTAGAACCACTACAGAGCGTTGGGCGTAGGTGGATTCCTCTTGTGCCCTCCGCAATGGGACAAGCAGGAGGCAAAAAATGGCAGACGCCGCCATTCACGGCCACGAGCATGAAGACAACCGAGGGTTCTTTACCCGGTGGTTCATGTCGACGAACCACAAGGATATCGGGATCCTCTACCTGGTAACCGCGGCTCTCGTCGGTTTCATCTCCGTGGCATTTACCGTTTATATGCGCATGGAGCTCATGGAGCCCGGCGTTCAGTACATGTGCATGGAAGGCATGCGTTTCACGGCCGCTGCGGTCGCCGATTGCACGCCCAACGGCCACCTGTGGAACGTGCTGATCACCGGCCACGGCATCCTGATGATGTTCTTCGTGGTGATCCCGGCCCTGTTCGGCGGGTTCGGCAACTACTTCATGCCGCTTCAGATCGGCGCCCCGGACATGGCGTTTCCGCGCCTGAACAACCTTAGCTACTGGCTGTTCGTCGCGGGCACCACGCTGGCGGTCTGCTCGGTGCTGGCACCGGGTGGCAACGGGCAGCTTGGCTCCGGTGTGGGCTGGGTTCTCTATCCGCCGCTGTCGGTCAATGAGGCCGGCATGTCGATGGATCTGGCGATCTTCGCCGTGCACGTCTCCGGCGCATCGTCCATCCTTGGCGCGATCAACGTCATCACCACCTTCCTGAACATGCGGGCCCCGGGCATGACGCTGTTCAAGGTGCCGCTGTTCGCATGGTCGATCTTCGTCACCGCCTGGCTGATCCTTCTGGCCCTGCCGGTTCTGGCGGGTGCGATCACCATGCTGCTGACGGACCGCAATTTCGGCACCACCTTCTTCGATCCGGCCGGTGGCGGCGATCCGGTCCTCTACCAGCACATCCTGTGGTTCTTCGGCCATCCGGAGGTCTACATCGTGATCCTGCCGGGCTTCGGCATCATCAGCCATGTCATCGCGACCTTCGCCCGCAAGCCCATCTTCGGCTACCTGCCCATGGTCTGGGCGCTGATCGCCATCGGCGCGCTGGGTTTCGTGGTCTGGGCGCACCACATGTACACCGTGGGCATGTCGCTGACACAGCAGAGCTACTTCATGCTGGCGACAATGGTCATCGCGGTGCCCACGGGCGTCAAGATCTTCAGCTGGATCGCGACCATGTGGCAGGGGTCGATCGACTTCAAGACGCCGATGCTCTGGGCCTTCGGATTCCTGTTCCTGTTCACCGTGGGTGGCGTGACAGGTATCGTGCTGAGCCAGGCAGGCGTCGACCGGGCCTATCACGACACCTACTATGTCGTGGCACACTTCCACTATGTGATGAGCCTTGGCGCCGTGTTCGCCATCTTTGCGGGGATCTACTTCTACTTCCCAAAGATGACCGGGCGGATGTACAATGAAACCTTCGGCAAGATCCATTTCTGGACCTTCTTCATCGGCACGAACCTGACCTTCTTCCCCCAGCACTTCCTGGGTCGTCAGGGCATGCCGCGCCGCTATATCGACTATCCGGAGGCCTTTGCCCTCTGGAACTATGTGTCATCCTGGGGCGCGTTCATCAGCTTCGCATCGTTCCTGTTCTTCTTCTACATCATGTATCACGCGCTGACGCGCGGGGCGCGTGCGACGGAGGCGAACCCCTGGAACGAATATGCCGACACGCTGGAATGGACCCTGCCCTCCCCGCCGCCGGAGCATACCTTCGAGCAGCTTCCCAAGCAGGAAGACTGGGACAAGGGCCCCGCGCACTAAGCGTGCCGGTGCCATCACGAAACCAGAGGCCCCGCTCACGCGGGGCCTTTTTCATTGCCGCAGCCGTGCAAATACCACGTGATGCTGCGTCCCGATCCCAAAGCGGTCCGCGGCCGATACCTTTGATGGTCGGCACCGCATCCCGCGGCAGGGCATTCAACGGATCCTGTGGCCAAGACGGCAGCCTGACCGTGAGGCCGGAGGGACAAGGGCGGCTGGACGCAAGATCGGCAGCGACCCAAATGCGCTCCCGGTATTGGCCCTGCCCCGACGCCGCCGCGCGCCCACGCGCTTGCGGTGGCCCCGACGGCCCCGACGCTCGTTTGGCAAACCTTGCCCCGATGCTTTGACGCATCGCATTTCTGCGGTATATCCCCCTTATATGCTGGCACGACATTGACGCCGGCAAAAGCAATTCAGACGGATCAATGCCCTACCACTGGACAACTCCCCCCCTAGACGACACCCAGGAATTGCACCTGAGCCCGCATAATTCGCTGTCTGCCGAAGGGTTCTCCGCGATGGTTCTGGGCTTTTTCCTGTTTGCCTCCCTGCCGCTTTATGGCGTGATCGGGACGGCGGTGCTTTGGGGGCTGCTGCCCTTCATGCTGGCCGCGACATGGGCGCTGTATTATGCCCTGCGCCGCAATCAGCGGGACCGCCAGATCGTCGAGGTTCTGACCCTCGACCATGAGACCACCCGGCTGATCCGCACCAATCCCAAGGGCGACTGCCAGAACTGGGAAAGCAATACCTACTGGGTCCGCGTCGCCTGTCATGAGCAGGGCGGTCCCGTGCCCTATTACGTGACCCTGAAAGGCGACGGGCGCGAGGTGGAAATAGGCTCTTTCCTGAGCGAGGACGAGCGCAAGGCACTGTATTCCGACCTGTCCGACGCGGTTCACCGCGCGGCCCGGGCCTGAGCGGGGCGCGCCATGGCACAGGCCCCGGCGACACCCAAATGGCACCGTGCGGCGATGCGCGTCGCCGCCGCTTTTGGCCGGGAAGGCTGGATCGAACGGCTGACCCCCGCGCCCAGCGAGGCGGCTGCCCTGCGCCTGAGGGATGCGATGGGCAGCCGTGTGCCGCCGCTGCGCAAGCGGGTCGTCTTTCTCATCCCGCTGGTGGGGGCTGACAGCGTGACGGACTGGACGTCGGTGACGGCACGCCTCGCCGCGACGCTGGATTGCCTGATCGCGCAGGACGATCCGCATTGGCTGGCCGTCATCTGCTGTCAGGACCGCCCGCCGCTGCCCGACGATCCGAGGGTCGGCTTTCTGCCGTTCTCCGCCCCCGGCCCGGGCAACGACAAATGGATGAAGCTGGCAGCCCTGACAGCGCATCTGGACAGGATCGACCTGCCACCGAGCTATGTCATGACTTTCGACGCCGACGATCTGCTACGCCAAGGCGTCGTGCGCGAAATGCTGCGGCGGCAAGCCCCAGGCGGCTATCTGGTTGAGGCGGGATACGTGATGGATGACGCAACCGGCGTGATCGCGCTCGCCGATGCACCCAGCCCGCGCCAACCGCTGCGCAAGCCGTTCTGGAAGCTTTGCGGATCCTGCGTGGCCGTCGCGCATGATCCGGACCTGCCGCAAAGCGGGGATTTCCTGCAGGCCATGACCCAGCATGAACACCGCATGTTCCCCTATCTCGCGGCGCTGGCGGGACGCAAGCTGGCACCGCTGTCACAGCCTGCGGTGCTTTACGTGCTGAACCATGGCGAGAATTTCGGCGCGCGACGCGGACGGGTCAGCTTCAAGACACGTTTCGTCGAACGGTTCCGGATCGACGACCCGGATGTGCTTGCCGCAATCGCGGATGGCTTTCCGATGCCGGAGACGGACGCGCCGGACCTGTCATACCCGGAAGCCCCCGCCTGACGATCCGATGACAGTCAGGATCGCGCATCGCGGTCTGGTCAACGGCACGCCTGCGCGTGGGAATGCGCTCTCGGCACCCTGTGCCGCCCGTGTCGCCCCATTTGGCCGTGTATGGCAACTGCCGCCGTCGCGGGCGCGCCGGGGGCCGGAAATACGATCCGGCGCCGCCAACGCCCTGTTCCAGAATGGCGCTGGACAGGGCCAGTCGCCGGCAGGTCAGGCCGACAGGCGGTCCTTGACCCTTGGGCCGACCGCGCCGAAATCCATCTGGCCGGTGTAGCGGGACTTCAGCACACCCATCACACGGCCCATGTCGCGGATCGATTCCGCACCGACCTCGGCCATGGCCGCATCGATCGCCTTGGTGACTTCCTTGTCATTCAGCGCCCGCGGCAGGAATTCCTCGATCACCTCGATCTCCGCATGCTCCCCCTCGGCCAGATCGAGCCGCCCGGCCTCTTCGTAGCTTTTGGTGCTCTCGCGCCGCTGCTTGACCATCTTGTCGAGGATCTTGAGGATCTCGCCGTCATCCACGCCCTGCTCGTTGCCGTCGGCGCGGACAGCGATGTCGCGGTCCTTGATCGCGGCATTGATCAGACGCAGCGTCGACAGCCGTGCCTGCGCCTTGTCTTTCATCGCCTGCTTCACAGCCGCGTTCACCCTTGCGCGCAGTTCCATCGCGTTATCCCCAACCCAGGTTTTCAGACCCACGACCCTATCTTAGGGGGCTGTATGTTGCAAGTGCAGCATGATCCTTTCAACCGGCTGATATATATGATTTTTTGTTTTTCCTCAGGCCCTTGACCGCAGCACCGCCCGACCTTAGTTTCCGGCAAGTTTGTCCCCAGCCGGAGTGTCACGCCATGCCCGCCGCCCCCGTCCGCCCAACC
>CAZRZN010000300.1:0-4663 GCA_964604565.1 uncultured Rhodobacterales bacterium | reverse complement strand
CATGACCGCGCCAAGGCACCCGGCGCAGCTGACCAAGGCGGCGCACCAGGCGTTCCTCGCGCTCGGCTACACGATCGAAGATACGCGCGCGGATATTTACGGTCACCAACACTGCGATGGCCATCATTCGCGACACGATGCACTGCGCGCCTACGGGCGGATTGAAGCAGCCATCAAGGCGGCGGCGCCGGAGTGACAGACAGCCGTTGACCGCCGCGACACTGGTGGTCGGCGGTCATACCCGAATTGATGCATCGGGAAACGGCAGCTCTTCTTGAAGCCTCCCCCTTGCTGCCTGTTGGGCCAAGACAAGACGATGCTGACGTGAACGGACGAAGTGTCGTCTTTCCGGTGCGTCAGACGGTCTATGCGATGGGGTCTGCGGCTGGTATCAATTTCAATCAGAAGACTCCCGACGCCCATCAAGGCAAGCCATCCCGGAATTCACCGAACCGATCTTTCGGAACATGACCCTTTTACCGATTTCCAATCCTCCACCGGCGCCGCGAGAGACAGTATTCTCCTATCTTTCCCGCCTCGCCGCGACCTGGGATACAGACGTCGTCGAGATTGCAAACGACATGGGGACATCGTTCAAGCGGCTCCTCGCCCAGGACCCAGAGGCGTTCGACGCACTCGCAGTGTGGGCCGACCTCGATCCGACACAGTTGGAAAACATGCTTTCCTGGACCGGAGTTCGGGCCGGGAACGTGCGGTTGATGTTTCGTGGGGAGATCTTCGTGTCCCGCGCGCTTCGCAATCCCGTCATGCGAGCGTGTCCCGTCTGCCTGCGTGAAGACGCAATGCAATCGGATGGTCCGACAACCGCAGCCATGGTGATGCGCGGCGATTGGCAGATGCGGGAGGCCAACGTCTGCCTGCGGCACAACCACCTGCTGGTGAAGCTCTGGACGTCCGATAACCCGAGGGAGCGATACGACATCGCATCGCGTCTGTCCGAGATCGGAAGCGCGATCCTTGCAGGCAAACATGACCTGCCAGGCGTGGCGCCCACGCCCTATGACATCTGGCTCGACGGTCGTCTTCAGGATGGCCGGGACGACACCTGGTTCTCCGGACGTTCGCTGTTTGCCGCAACGACGTTCTGCCGCCTTCTGGGCCAGACCATTCTTCATGACAAAGGTGCCGAGGATGATCTGCCTGCCGGCGCGCACCATGCCGCAGGCTTCGAGATCGCCAAACAGGGTGAGCATGCCGTGCGTGAAACCCTGGCAAGGATTGCGCGCGCCTGTGAAGCCGAACCCAGGAAAGCGTTCGGGGCGCTGTTTTCGCGTCTCAATCATGAATACGTCGAGGAAAAAGGGTTCGGCCCCTACAGGCGTCTTCTACGAGACGTGATACTTGATCACTGGCCGATCGCTGCCGGAAAGGACCTTCTGGGGGAAGTTGTCGAAGAGCGCCGCCTGCACTCACTTACCACAGCATCACAAGAGACGGGCATTGGCCCCGGGGTCCTCGAACACTTCCTGGTCGAGGCCGGTGCGCTTTCCGGCGATGATGACCGCCCCCAGCGTCGCCGCTTGTTCGATGCAAGGACCTACGCCGATCTTCTATCAGAAATCCCGACCCTTGTCGGATCGATCACCATGCGCGAGGCCATCGGCGCGACCAAAATGGAACTGGAAGCCTTCGAAAGGGAAAATCTCCTGGTTCCGCGCACGCGGGTTGCCAAGGTGAAGAGTCCGTGGCGAATTCCTGATGGAGACAAATTTGTTGCGGACCTTTACCAGGAGGCGGTGCCGATTTCGGAAAATGACGACGGCTGGGAAACGCTCCTGCTCGCCCGCAATCGGACCGGGCTGAGTTTGCGGTACCAGGTCGACGCCATTCACAGCAAACACCTTGCCCTGGGGAAACGGTCCGGGGTGCGCGGCCTCCATGGACTTGTCGTCAGAAAATCCGACGTTGATAGTCTTCGCGCCTCGCAGTCCCGACAAAAGACCGTCGTCGAAGCAGGGCCGCCCGGGATGATGAGCGCCGCAGAATTCGGCCGCTCCGTCGGGCTGCGCGATCATGGAAATTTCATCGCCTTGATCGAAGCAGGCTACACACCGGCTGCTCAACAAACGAACCCCAGGACAGGACGCCAGCAATACTGGCTGTCGGCCGAAGACATTGCATCCTTCCATGGACGCTTCGTGACGCTGACGACGCTGTCCGGTGAGACGGGCCGCCATCGCAACACCCTGAAGAGCCTTCTCGAGGCATCCCGAGTCGCCCGCTTCGCCCCAGGCGATCAGGATTTCGGGCCGGTCTTCTTGCGTGCCGAGGCGATCGAGGCGCTTGGGTAGCGGCTCTCCAGCGATCCGGTCAGCGAAGGTTCGATCAGCCCTCCGATGCCTCGAAAATTTCGCTGGCAATGACAATCGGATGAAAAATTCATACTATCAGAAACTTGCAAGAATTCTTGCGGATCCGCGCGAATTCTCTTGACACGGGTGCGCACGAAAAAGTGCCGTTTTGCGCACTCATATGCCCCCTTGGCATGGCAACAACACAGTGCTGGCGATCCCGGGAGGACTCGAACCCCCAACATCCTGATTAGAAGTCAGGTGCTCTATCCAGTTGAGCTACGGGACCGTCATTGTGTTTTAGCGGGTCGGGAAAAGCTATGCAACTGCGCGCTTTCTCCATAAACCGCTGTCTTTTCACTAAGTTTCGATCAATGAGCGGCAAGCAGAAAACCCTGCCTTGTTCCCCGACATGGCGTCCGCTCCACCAATCGGCTGTATCGATCAAGTCTTCCGGGCATGTCAACATGGTTGTTGCCCAGACCCCTTCCGAATTTTCACCGCCTCACTTTGCCAAACGGCGAAGCCGTTTCAGGAAATTGGCATCCAACGCCCCAGACGCGGGCCTTTCGCAAGCGGGGTTCGGGTTTCATCGCCCGGCAGCCGCCCTGATCAAGGTCCTGCATGACGAAATGCACCCTGATGCCATCGGTCGCGCCCCTGCCGCATGACGATCCCCCCAAAGGGGCCCGGGCCTCAATGCGTCCAGGCACCGCGCCGGTCGACGGCGAAATTCTCGGCATAGCCGCGCTTGCGGATGTTGGCCTTGCGCGTCTTGGGTTCAAAGACCTGCGCCTCTATCCCATGCTCCTCGGCATAGGCTTTCGCGGCCTCCTTGCTTTCAAAGCTCAGGCGAACCTGCGCCTGTGTATCCTCTGAGGAGGTCCAGCCCATCAGCGGGTCGACCGACCGCGCACTGGCGGGGGCGAATTCCAGAATCCATTTCTTGGTCCTGGCCTGCCCCGAAGACATCGCGGTCCTGGCTGGCCTGTAGATCCGTGCCCGCATGGCATACCTCCTGTCCGACATTCCGTTCTTGCGTGATATGCGGGCGCGGCGCAACCGTTTGCAAGGGCGCCCTTTGTCACATTTTCCATATGGGAACCAGACCGCGGATGCACAGATGCCCGCGGCAAGGACAGACCGTGTGGCCAGTGCCCATTGAAAAAGCGCGTTCAGCAAGGTGAAACAAGATCATCGCGCTGTGCGGACAAGGCCTCAGCAATCAGGGATCGGGTGACCGGCAGGGGCGATCCGACCGATGAAGGCAGCCTAGCGAATAAGCCATTCCACCAACTCTTCTATGTTGTAGGACACCATCATGTTGTCCTGATCTTCAAAGCTGAAGCCGCTCGCGGTGCCCTGAAACATGCGCAGCGTGCCAAAGGCGGTTTCACTGTCCACGAGATAGGCGCGCTTAGTCCCTGCGCGGCCGGGGAAACGTGGCAGGATGAAGGCATGCGTTCGAAATTCCGATGCGGAATAGGCCGTGAAATCGAAATCCCGAAAGTTCCACAATGTCGGCAGCGTGGCACCGAACCGGGGATCGTCGACCAGAAAGGACATCATATTTACCAACTCTTCGTGGAGCAGGTAACCCATGGGACGGGCATGCAGGATCCTTTCGCCTGCGTGGAAGCGCCAGGCCTCCAGATCCACGAAACCATCCGCGCCTTCGAACCGCGCGGACGCTTCCGTCTCGACGGCCTTACGGACGTCCATGCATCTCACCTTCCTCTCAGCGTGATGATCGGCTGTTTTTCCCCGACTCAGATTAGCGTGCTTTGCAGGAAATGAACACAATCCAAAGGTGAAAAACGCGGCAGTTCAGATGTATCCCACGGTGCAATGCGTCCTCCTGCCGGTCCTCTGGCAATGGCGCAGGCCCGCCCCGGATCCTGTCCGTCGGACCATTGTTCATGCGCACGGCCCCCGGCCGCCGCGGATCGCAGGCCGCAAGTTCCGGCCGGGAATCCGCATCCACGGCGCGACCGTGGCCCACCCGGACCAGTCATCGCCCTGCCCCTCTCCATGCCGGTCCAGCAGTCGCTTGCATTGACGGCCCACGATGCCACATTGGCATCAGAGGGAGCCTTTGAAATGCACAACAACTCGCCCCGGCAAATGCCGGTCATGCATGCACCCGCGCCCGACGTCGCCGCGCGGGAGAAACTCGAGGGCGGGCAGCGCTTCGTC
Source organism: uncultured Rhodobacterales bacterium (assembly GCA_964604565.1). Taxonomy (GTDB): domain Bacteria; phylum Pseudomonadota; class Alphaproteobacteria; order Rhodobacterales; family Rhodobacteraceae; genus CAZRZN01. The sequence continues at coordinate 155 of CAZRZN010000300.1, read as the reverse complement.
ATGCATACGGAATACGCGCCTGCCGGCGATCAGCCCACCGCCATCGCGGAGCTGTCCCAGGGGATCACCAGCGGCGAACGCGATCAGGTCCTCCTCGGCGCGACCGGCACCGGCAAGACCTTCACCATGGCCAAGGTGATCGAGGAAACCCAGCG
>CAZRZN010000299.1:0-4676 GCA_964604565.1 uncultured Rhodobacterales bacterium | reverse complement strand
AGGGCCAGAGGCTCTTGCAGGAACTGGAGCTTTGGGAGGTGTCGCTGGTGACATTTCCGATGCTGCCCAGTGCGCGGGTTTCGTCCAAGGGCGAGGCCCCGGATGAAATTGCCCTGCGCGAATTGGCGGAGACCCTCGAAGGGATACGCCACAACCTGGCGGGCGGCTGACGCGCGCCAATCATGAGGAAACCACGGATGGGCAAAACCGGGACCGAGTCTCGGATCGGGGAAGATGTGTCTCCGGTCGCCCGGGTGAGTGCCGCGATGGCGGGACTGATCGGGGATTACAAGGCCTTGCAGGCCAAACTTGAAGAGAAGCTTCAAAAACAGGAAGAGCGATTAACCATGCTTGATCACAAGTCTGCGCTGGCGAACCGCCCTGCGCTTTCGACCCGCGCCGAGGTTAGCGTGCCGCACCGCAAGGCCTTTGACGCCTATCTGCGCTCGGGGGATGACGACGGCCTTAGGGGCCTCGAACTTGACGGCAAGGGGATGTCGACCGCCATCAATTCGGACGGCGGCTTTCTGGTCGATCCGCAGACGGCGGAAACGATCAAGACCTCGCTGAAGACCACCGCGTCGATCCGCCAGATTGCGAATGTGGTGAATGTCGATGCCACCTCTTTCGACGTTCTGGTCGATCAGAATGACGCGGGCGCGGGGTGGGCCAATGAGATCTCTCCGACGGCGGAAACGGGAACGCCGACGATCGAACGCATCTCGATTCCGCTTTATGAACTGAACGCGATGCCCAAGGTTTCCCAGCGGTTGCTGGATGATACGGCCTTTGACGTCGATGACTGGCTGGCGGGACGCATTGCCGAGAAATTCGCCCGCTCCGAGGCCAGCGCGTTCATTGCTGGAGATGGCGTGGACAAGCCACGCGGGTTTCTCGATCACCTGATCGTGGATGATGCTTCTTGGTCGTGGGGAACGCTGGGCAGCGTTGCGTCCGGGTCCGGTGCGGACATTGGCGACGGCGATGCGCTGATCGACATGGTCTACGCGCTGAACGCGCCCTATCGCGCCAAGGCGACTTTCGTGATGAATTCCAAGACCGCCGGTCGGCTGCGCAAGCTGAAGGATGCGGATGGGCGTCACCTCTGGGCCGATGGATTTGCCTTTGGTGAGCCGGGGCGTCTGCTGGGCTACCCGGTGCTGATCGCCGAAGACATGCCGGATATTGCGGCGGACGCCCATCCGATTGCCTTTGGGGATTTCACGGCAGGATACACCATTGCCGAGCGCCCCGATCTGCGCGTCTTGCGGGATCCCTTCAGCGCCAAGCCGCACGTGCTTTTCTATGCGTCCAAGCGCGTGGGCGGCGATGTGAGCGATTTTGCGGCCATCAAGCTTCTGCGCATCGCCGTCAGTTAAGCCTGGCCAAGAGATGGGGGGCGGCCTTCGGGTCCGTCTCTCATGGGGCGCGCGCGGTCGCATGTTGTCCAGCATCCCCTCCGCCCGTGCAGCATGGGCGGCGCGCGCCCATCCGCCGTGCGGATCCGGGATGGATCGAGAACTTCGGAGAAGAAACATGATGTTGGTGGAAGAAACGCAGGTGCCGGAGGACGCTCTTCCTGTGCAAGCCCTGAAAGATCATCTGCTGTTGGGCGGCGGGTTTGTCGAAAGCGATCTGCAGGAACCGGTTCTGGTATCCTTTTTGCGCGCGGCCATCGCCGCGATTGAGGGGCGGACGGGCAAGGCGCTTATCGCGCGGGGATTTCTGCTGACGTTGGACGATTGGGCATGTCCCGAAGGGCAGAGGTTGCCCGTGGCACCGGTGCAGTCGATCACAGAAGTGGCGGTGATCGACGCCTACGGATCGGCCACGATCCTCGATCCGGCCAGCTACCGTTTGCAAAAGGATGCTTTTGATCCAAGGCTGCGGCCATTGACAACCCGGCTGCCCAGCGTTTCCCGCCGCGGTTCGATCGAGATCCGCTTCGCCGCGGGATACGGTGCGGTTTTTGACGCGGTTCCCGACGATTTGAAGCAGGCCGTGTTTCTCTTGGCCGCACATTATTACGAATACCGGAACGAAACCGCCCTGAGCCAGGGATGCATGCCGTTCGGTGTGACAAGCCTGATTGCCCGCTACCGTCCGGTTCGTCTGGGGGTGGGGGCATGACCCCGACGCTGAACAGGAGGCTGGTGCTGGAGGCCCGGCACGGCGAGAGCGACGGCGCCGGAGGAATCGTGTCGACGTGGATTGCGCTGGGCACGCTTTGGGCACAGATCATTCCGCATAGAGGCCGTCTGGTCACCGGAGAGACCGGTGCGCTGTCTGTCGGCCGTTTCCGTATCATTTTACGTGGCGCGCCGCAGGGACAGTCTGACCGGCCTTTGCCGGGGCAGCGGTTTCGCATGGCATCGCGGGTCTTGCAGATTGACGCAGTCACCGAGGTCGAGCCAGCGGGGCGCTACCTTATTTGTCAATGTCACGAACAGGTGGCGCCATGAGTTATGCGGTCGCAAGCGCATTGCAGGCGGCGGTCTATGCGCGACTGCAGAACGATGCTGTTCTGGCTTCCCTGGTCGGAAACGACATTTTCGATGCGCTGCCGTCCGGCGGTCTGCCACCGATCTATGTCGCGCTTGGCCCGGAGAGTGCGAAAGATGCCAGTGACGCAAGCGGCGCCGGCGCATGGCATCGGTTTGTCGTCTCGGTCGTGACAGCGCAGGCGGGGTTTCAAAACGCCAAGGAGGCCGCTGCTGCGATCAGTGACGCCCTTCACGGTGCGGAACTTACCCTGGCCCGTGGGCGCCTTGTCGGGCTTTGGTTCGAAAAGGCGAAAGCCGCGCACGAGAGCCGGGGCCAGCGTCGGATCGATCTGACATTTCGCGCGCGCGTCGACGACGCGTAATCCCTTCACTATGGAGTAAAAGCAATGGCCACACAGAACGGCAAGGATCTGTTGATCAAACTGGACGTGGACGGCACGTTCGAAACACTGGCAGGCTTGCGCGCGACGCGCATCAGCTTCAACGCGGAGCAGGTGGATGTGACCAGTCTGGATTCCGCCGGGGGCTGGCGCGAACTGCTGGCGGGCGCTGGCGTGAAATCGGCCAGCCTGAGCGGTTCAGGCGTGTTCAAGGACAGTGTGACGGACGAGCGTGCGCGACAGATCTTTTTCGATGCGGAAACACCGGCGTTTCAGGTCATCATCCCGGATTTTGGCATTGTCGAGGGTCCCTTCCAGGTGACCTCGATCGAATATTCTGGATCTCATGATGGTGAGGCGACTTACGAGTTGGCCTTTTCCTCTGCGGGGGCACTGAACTTTGTGGCGGTGACCTGATGGCAAATCCATGGCGGGGGGATGTGGCGCTGGTCATTGATGGCCAAACCCACGTGATGCGTTTGACGCTGGGCGCCTTGGCCGAGCTAGAGGCCGGTCTGGAGAGCGGATCGCTGGTTGAACTGGTGCAGCGCTTTGAGGCTGGTGGATTCAGCAGCCGGGATGTGCTGGCGCTTATCGTGGCGGGACTGCGCGGGGGTGGCTGGCAGGGACGCGCCTCCGATCTTCTTGCGTCGGAGATCGAGGGGGGACCGATGGCGGCGGCCCGCGCCGCTGCCGAGCTGTTGGCACGGGCCTTCATGCTGCCGGAGACGGCTGATGGCCGGATTTGACTGGCCCTCCTTGATGAGAGCCGGGATGCGGGGTCTTGGCCTGAAGCCCTGCGAATTTTGGGCGCTTACGCCTGCCGAACTGCAACTGATGCTTGGCAGCGGCGGGGCGGAGAAACCGATGGGACGGGCGCGGCTGACGGAACTGATGGAGACCTTTCCCGACAAGATGCGAGGTGACGGGACATGATTGATGATCTGGATGACGAAGTGGAGGCGCTTGCGAGATCGCTGGGCGGTGCCGTCGGCATGGCGGCACAGTTCGACGCGGAATTGACGCGGATCAACCAGACGTTTTCGGCCACGGGGCGTGGTGCCGCGCGTCTGGAGACGACGCTGAGTCGTGGCGTGGCGCGTGCGATTGACGGCGTGGTACTGGACGGAATGAAACTGTCCGATGCGTTGCAGACAGTTGCCCAGTCGATGATCGATGCTGCCTGGAAGGCGGCTGTGAAACCTGTGGCTACCCATGTGGGAGGAATGCTTTCCTCGGCGGTGTCCGGCATTTTCGGTGGGTCTTCCGCTTTTGCGAATGGGGCGAGTTTCTCACAAGGCCGCGTCATGCCTTTTGCAAAAGGTGGTGTTGTGAGCGGTCCGACGCAATTCCCGATGCGCGGCGGCACCGGACTGATGGGCGAGGCCGGTCCGGAAGCCATCATGCCACTGACTCGCGGGGCGGACGGCAAGTTGGGGGTCCGGGCGGAAAGCGGGGGCGGTGGTCCGGTGACGGTGGTTATGAATGTTTCCACGCCGGATGCGGCGAGTTTCCAACGCAGCCAAAGCCAGATCGCGGCCCGCATGAGCCATGCGTTGGGTCGCGGTGCAAGAAATCGCTGAGGAGATCCCGATGAGCTTTCACGAGGTGAGATTCCCGACCGATTTGAGCTTTGGCTCGGTTGGTGGGCCGGAACGCCGGACCGACATCGTCACGTTGACCTCAGGGTTCGAGGAACGCAATTCACCCTGGGCGCATTCCCGGCGCCGTTACGATGCTGGGCTGGGCGTGCGATCGCGGGACGATGTGGCGGAGTTGATCGCGTTTTTCG
>CAZRZN010000298.1:2380-4685 GCA_964604565.1 uncultured Rhodobacterales bacterium | reverse complement strand
GCCTCTGGCGTTTCCGCCATGTTCACGGTGTCGTCCGCGCCGATGCGTTGCGCCATGTCCAGCGTGAACTGCGTTATGTCCGTCGCAACCACTTGCGACGCACCGGCAGAGCGTGCCACAAGAATCGCCAGCATGCCGATGGGGCCACAGCCCGTCACCAGCACCCGCTTGCCCAACAGGGCGCCTGCCTGTCCGGCGGCGTGCACGACGACCGAAAGCGGCTCGGCCATGGCAGCCTCTCCGGCGCTGAGCTCATCCGCCACCGCGCATTGGGACGCCTCTGCAACGAGGTATTCGCGGAACGCCCCCTGAATATGGGGAAACGGCATGGCCGAACCGTAAAACCGCATGTTCAGGCAGTGGTTCGGTTGGCCCGTCTGACAGAAACGGCAGGCGTGGCAGGGTCTGGACGGCGATACTGCGACCCGTTGTCCGGTGGCAAGTCCGCGGACATCCGGTCCCAGGGCCTCGATCCGGCCCGCGACTTCGTGGCCAAGGATCATCGGCTCGCGCAGGCGGACGGTGCCAAAACCCCCATGGTTGAAATAATGCAGGTCCGACCCGCATATTCCGCCTGTTTCCATCCTTATCAGGACCTCGCCGGCGCCGGGATGCGGCATCTCATGCTCTTCGATCCTGAGGTCTTTTGCCCCATGTGCGACGATGGTTTTCATGCTGTCCTTCCCTGCTTTCGGGTCCGCCGCATTGGTGCGTCCGGGGCCTTGGCGGCATGATGGGGTTGCACGGGCCACTTGTCGAGAGCCGCTGGCGTGGCAGGTGCAATGGGAACGGGCAGCCCCTTCATCGATCCCCATGTCTCACCCATCGCGCTGCTGGTTGAGGAGATCGCGCACGGATCGAGGTTGGTCCGGACCTGTCGTCGTGCTTGGTCCCGTCCTGCCAACAAGGTTTGGGACTGCTGGCTGGGGCCTGCCTGCCTGCGCTGGCGAGGCGCCCTCGGGTTTGCCCAAAAACGGACGGCCAAGCGGCCAACGGAGGGGCGGGCTGGTCTCGCCAACCCCAAGAAACGCCGAAGAGCCGGACCCGAAGGAGGCTTTTCCGCCCGGGCGGAGCGTGCAAGACTGTCACCGGAATAAAGCGTGACCAGGATGTCTGGCAGGCTGACGTCCGCGGTTCCGGGGCGCGGCGCACCGGACACTGATACGGACAAGACCCGCTTGCAGACATGAATGGTGACAGGGGCCCATGCTGAATGTCCCCGCAACGAAAGGTATCTCAATGTGTGCTGACACTGGCACGGCTCAGCCGACCGTGATTATCGAAAATGACCGGGTGAAGGTGACTGAATGGCGGTTCAAGGAACATGGCGACAACACTGGATGGCACCGTCATGCCTATGATTACGTGGTCATTCCGTTGTTCGACGGTGTGCTTGAAATCGATCTCGGCAATGGGGAGCGCGTCCGGTCGCAGATGCGCCATGGGGTGCCGTATTTCCGGGACCTCGGCGTGGAGCATGACGTGATCAACGGCAACGATTTCGAGTGTGCCTTTGTCGAAGTGGAATTGCTGGAAACCCGCCGCTAGGCCGCATCGCCCGTCTGGGCCTCAGCGGCAAGGCAGTCCCTGCCACGAGCGGGTCCGACACTGGCCCGCATGGTTTTTTTGGGGGGGAACCAAGAGAATCCTTGCACTTCTTGGATGTATGGGTCATGAAGCACGGGCTAAGCATCTTCTTACGACCTTCTGTTTCCTAACGGCCTCAGGCGATCCTAACGACGAAACTGAGCCGGGCTATCGCGTACTGTGGATAGCAACTAGATACAGGAGACATCACGATGGCCAATGGCACCGTGAAATGGTTCAACAGCCAAAAAGGCTTCGGCTTCATCGCTCCCGAGCATGGCTCGAAGGACATCTTCGTTCATATTTCCGCTCTTGAGCGGGCTGGTATCCACCAGCTGGACGACGGTCAGGCCGTCACTTTCGACGTCGAAAGTGGCCGCGATGGACGCGAGTCGGCGACCAACCTCGCCCTGGCATAAGCCAGCGTTGAGTTGAAATTCGGGGGCGGGGACGGCAGGTATGCTGTCCCCGCCCTTTGTATGTGCAGGGGTCGAATGATCGCGTAGAAGTCGTGAACAGCACTACAGACCACCGGTCCCGACAGCAATCGCAGACAGACCTTCGATAAATGCGCTTTCCGGGATCTTCGGAAAAGCGGCTGCGCGCAAAGCCCGCGGCGCGGCATCGGTCGTCTGGAAAGCGCACATACCATCCGGCAGCCCCGGTTCTTGTTCTCAAGACACTCGCATGTTCCGGGCAGCGCGTCCTTTGGGAGGCA
>CAZRZN010000298.1:0-2280 GCA_964604565.1 uncultured Rhodobacterales bacterium | reverse complement strand
GGTTCTTGTTCTCAAGACACTCGCATGTTCCGGGCAGCGCGTCCTTTGGGAGGCAACGCGCCCTCGGCTTCACAATCCTCAAGGAGAAACCAAGATGGCCAAACTTACAAAGGCGACCTTGTTCAAACCCGCAAAGTCGGGGCCGGAATCGGTGATGGACAAGACCTCGCGCGTCGTAAGGGAAATCCAGGACGAGGAAACGAACGCACGTGAGGCCCGGACCTCGCGACTTCGCAAGGCCCGTCTTGAAAGGGAGAATGGCAAACCCAGTGCCAAATCGCCAAAATCCCGCGCCAAGACCACCGGATAGGGCGCAGGCGAATTTGACGCGGTGACAACTTGTCAGGCTGCGCGGTCCCCGAATTTCGGACCGATGCGAGGGTTCCGATTGATGGTGGCCTACCGTCGTTGGCGCGGGTCCGGCAGCAATCGCGCCGCCGTGCGCAATGCTGACGCGCGGTCCATGGCATCTTTCCAACTGCGTCGGGCCGGTTTGATGGCCCAAAACCCGGATCCCCGCCTTGCCGGTGCGATCTTTGCTTTCGGGAGTGCGATTGCCGGGGCAGACCCTGACCTTTTTAGTCACGCGCGGCCTGTGGTTTCCTCTGGCAGGCGCAGCGGGACCCGAACCATCGTCCCGGTCATATGCGCAATCAGGGTTTCGACACCGTCATGCTCCGCAAAGATCTCCGCACGGGTGACAAGCATCCTCTTGCCGGGTTTGATGACCGATCCGCGGGCGATGAGGCGCTGGCCGAGACCCGGTGCCAGAAAGTGAATGCCCATTTCCGATGTGACGACATCGCTTGTCGCATCCAGCAGTGTGACGGCGGCGTAGCCCGCGGCGCTGTCCCCGATGGCAAACGCCAGAGCGCCATGGGCATAGCCCTGTTGCTGAGAGATCTCCGGTCGCACCGGAACCGTGATGTCGATCTCGCCTTCGGCGACGCGGGTAAGGGTTGCACCAAGTGTGACGAGCATCCCTTGCCGGGCAAAGTTGTCGCGGATGCGGGTTTCGATATCCATGGCGTGATCTGTCCATGGCGCGCGCCGGAGCGCAAGACCCTATCATCTCGCGACGGCACTGCGCGGCATGGGAATCGCTATCGGACGCGGTCCGGTCAGGATGGCCAGCGCCTCTGGTCCCATCAGGGTGGACAACCTCGGGGTGTCGCAGAACAGACCGCCGGTATAGGCCCCATAGGCCGGCAGGATCAGACGCCGCGCGTCGCACAGGAAACACGCGCGGGTCAGGGCGCGGCCCCGCGCGACCAGCCGCGCCTTTGGGTGGTAGTGGCCTGACACCTCCGCCGTTGCCTCTGATGTGGCGATATGCCGGAAGCTGAGCGGCCCGGTCCGATAGTCCGCGCGATGGTGCCCGGACAGGGCGACCGGGGCCGGATCGTGGTTTCCCGCAATCCAGATCCAGTCGCGGCCCGCCTGCAACCGGTTGATCCACAAAAGATCGTCCTCCGGCAGGATCGCATCGATCCCCGGCGCGTCAAAGCTGTCGCCAAGGCAGATCACGCGGGTTGCGCCTGTGGCCGCCAGATCGCGGTCCAGCCGTTGCAGCGTCTCACGTGTCTCATAGGGGGGCAGTTGCGCCCCGCCGATGGCCGAAAGCCGCGCAGATTTCCCAAGGTGCAGATCCGACACCACCAGCATCCCCGCGTCCGGCCAGTGCAGGGCGCCGGAGGGCAGGGCGTGCAGCCGCGCACCGTGAAAGGAAAAGGGATGCGTGTTCATGGCCTGTTCTTGCCACTGCGGCCTGCAAGGCGCAAGGGCGTCCTTGGTCACCCGCAGGGCAGGGGCGCGCAATCGTCCCCGGTCAGCGATCTGCAACCTTCCCGCTGCACAAAGTCTGCCAAGGATCATGAGCGGAAGGGGCCGCGTAGGCCGGGGGCGATTGCCAGCCGGACATGACGCAAGGGGATCTTTCGTCGTCTTCGAAGCGCGCAAGAAGGGTAGGGTGATCGTCTGGGGGCTCGCGTCACCAGGGCACGCGCCAACGCGGTGTCACCTCCACCTGGGCCAGCCCACTGTCCTCCAGCAGGCGTGTGACCTCCTCTTCCATGAGCCGTTCATCGGCCTGCCCGTTCACCGGCACCCGCCCGGCCTCCAGGAACAGCGGTGCCGCCAGCGGCGAGACCCGGCTGAGGCGCAGATGGTCGATCCTGTCGCCTACCCGCAGGCACATCTCGCGGATGCGGGCGAAATCCACCAGACCGCGCATCGCCTCTTCGCGGGTGATCTGCATCAGCAGGTGGTCGGGGTCGTATT
>CAZRZN010000297.1:0-4699 GCA_964604565.1 uncultured Rhodobacterales bacterium | reverse complement strand
CGAGCTTTCCAAGTCTGGGCAGACAGCATCAGAAGGGTTTGACGTGTCCGACTGTTTTGGTCAGACTTAGTTAGAGTTGCGCGGTGACATAACAGTTTGCCGGTCAATAACGATATCTTGAGCCGACAAACAAGACAGGCAGGGCATGACCGAAGCAATTGAAGGCTACCTCTTTTACGAAATCGCGGCCCTTCTGGTTCTGGCGGCAGGTGTCGGATTTATTGGGCTGATGCTGCGCCAGCCACTGATTGTCAGCTTTATCGCCGTAGGTATTCTCGCAGGCCCATCGGTGCTGGGCATTGCACGTTCGGATGCGCAAATAGACCTCTTGGCCGAACTTGGCATTGCCGTGCTGCTTTTTCTTGTAGGGTTGAAGCTGGATTTCAATCTTGTGCGAACGCTCGGGCCGGTAGCGCTTGTCACAGGGCTTGGACAGGTGCTGTTCACGACCGTGTTCGGCTTCCTGATCGCATTGGCCCTCGGGTTGGATGCACGCACGGCGATCTATGTTGCGATCGCGCTGACCTTTTCGTCGACGATCATTATCGTCAAACTCCTGTCCGACAAACGTGAGATTGACGCGTTGCACGGGCGGATCGCACTTGGCTTTTTGATCGTGCAGGATGTCGTGGTTGTGATCGCGATGATTGCGTTGTCGGCTATCGGTGTCGGCGGCGGGTCGGACGGTGAAAGTGCGTTCGGGGATGTGCTGCGTGTGCTGGGCTACGGCTTGGCGATGTTGGCCTTTGTCATCTTCTTCATCCGCTACATCGCCAACCCGCTGGTCGAACGGCTATCGCGTGCGCCGGAACTTTTGGTGTCCTTTGCGATTGGATGGGCCGCGCTTCTGGCCGCTGTGGGGCATTATCTTGGGTTCGGCAAGGAACTGGGGGGCCTGCTCGCTGGCGTCTCGTTGGCCTCAACCCCGTTTCGCGAGGCAATCGCGGCGCGGTTGGCCTCTTTGCGCGACTTCCTGCTTCTTTTCTTCTTCATTGCGCTGGGGGCATCGCTTGATCTGTCGGTGCTGGGGGCCAGCGTCGGGCCAGCCATCATGCTGTCCTTGTTCGTGCTGATCGGGAACCCTCTGATCGTTCTGGTGATCATGGGGGCCATGGGCTACCGCAAACGCACCGGATTTCTGGCCGGGCTGACCGTCGCACAGATCAGTGAGTTTTCGCTGATTTTCATGGCAATGGGCGTGACCATTGGCCATGTAAATGCCGAAGCGCTTGGCCTTGTGACGTTGGTCGGCCTCGTGACAATTGCGGCGTCAACCTACATGATCACCTATTCACATCGACTTTATGCGGTGTTCGAACCTGTTCTGGGCGTCTTTGAACGCCGCAGCACCGAAGCAGAACTGGACAGCGATGCGGACGCCAAGCAACCCCATGATGTCATTCTGTTCGGCCTTGGCCGTTATGGTCTGGGGATCGCCGGCGCGCTGCAGGATCGCGGGATGCGTATTCTCGGCGTTGATTTCAGCCCCGAGGCGGTACGCTATGCCCGCGCGCAGGGCTATGACGTGATCTTCGGGGATGCCACTGATCCCGAGTTTGTGGCACATCTGCCGTTGCGACACGCGCGCTGGCTGGTGCTGGCCGTGCCGGCACATGATACCGGGCTGACACATGATGACCCTCGCAACAGTCTTTTGTCGGCGGCGCGCGACCTTGGCTTTGACGGCAAGGTCGCGGTGGCCGCGCATCACGAAACCGCCGCCGCAGCGCTGGCGGCGGCACAGGCTGACCTTGTGTTGATGCCCTATCGGGATGCCGCCTTTGCCGCCGCGCGGATGATCACGGAAGATACCCAGCCACCCGAACGTGACATGATAGACCCCGACGGCCAGAAAGAACTGCCGACATGATCAAGCCAAGAAAAATCCTTGCCGTCATGGACGATAGTGAAACGCAAACAGCGCTGAAGAGTGCGGCAGCCCTCGCCGAACGCTATGATGGCACGCTTGAGGTTCTGGGTTGTGTGGAGCCACCCAATGACCTTGGTGTGATCGCGCGTCTGTCGAAACAGGACCCCGACCATTTGTTGGACAGGCTACGCGCCGAGAAACAGGAACGGATGGCAGCATTGCTTGCCAGCCATCTGCCGGACCGTCAGGTCCGTCCACAGATTAAGGTCGGTAAAGCCTTTATCGAGATCATCAGGCATGTCATCGACACCGGTTCCGATTTCGTAGTGAAGCAAGCCGAGCCGCTTTCAGGCATTCATCGTCTACTGTTTGCCAGCACGGATCAGCATATTCTGCGTAAATGCCCCTGCCCGGTCTGGATGCAGCCCGCCGGTGCGTCACCCCATGCCAACCGTGTGATTGCGGCCGTGGATGTCGACCTAGCAGATGCGGCCGAACCTGACACGCTGATGTCACTCAACCGTCGTGTCATACAGACCGCCTGTACAGTAGCCGCACCAATAGGGGCCCAGGTGACTGTGCTGCACGCGTGGGATGCCGTTGGTGAAGGGTTGGTTTGGGCGTTTTCCTCCGATACTCATTCCCGCGCAACAGCAGATCGTTATGTCAATGAAATCCTTCATGATCGCCAGCGGGCGATGCGCCGCCTCCTTGACGCGGTCAAGGCGGATCTGACTGGGACAACGCACCCGACACTTGAATCCTGCCTGATCCGTGGTGCCCCCGAAACCGTCATTCAGGAAAAAAGCCGAGCGGTTGATGCGGATGTCGTCGTGATGGGAACAGTGGCCAGAACCGGCCTGAGTGGGGTGTTCATCGGCAATACCGCCGAAAACATCATCAACACGCTCGAATGTTCTGTCCTTGCGGTGAAACCGGATGGCTTCATCAGCCCTTTGGACAGACGATTTGGAGCGGCAGGGTCCTAGAAACTCCCAAACGTCATGCCAAGCACCACAATCAAGGCGCAAGCGACGGTCGGGACCACAACCGCCACAACAAAGATATCGCCATAGGCCTGCCTGTGCGTCATCCCACAAATACCCAGCAGGGTGACAACGGCACCATTATGCGGCAGCGTATCCAGTCCCCCTGTGGCAACAGCAATCACACGGTGTAGCAGCGCCGGATCAACACCCTGTATGGTCGCTTGCGCCATCATGGACGGTCCAAGCACATCAAGCGCAATTGACATGCCTCCCGAAGCGGATCCTGTGATCCCAGCAAGAGCCGCTGACGACAGGGCTGCTGAAATGACCACATCGCCATCGGCCAGCCCGTCAAGGCTTTGCCGGAAGACATCAAACCCAGGCAAGGTGGCGATAACGGCGCCGAAGCCCACAAGGCTTGCCGTATTGAATAAAGGCAGCAGTGCCGATTCCGCCCCTTGGTTCAGGGTCTCCATGAGCTGCGGCGGGCGGCTCAGGATCAGAGCCAATACCAGTGCCACAGACAGGGCCGTGATGACGGACCAAAGTCCAAGCACACGAGACAGATCGGTGGCGCCATAGCCGGGATCGGCGAGATACCCGGTGTCCAGCACTGGCAATACAACGCTGCCCATGACCAGTGTCACGACACCGACCGACAGGATCGGCGCGGCTGCGCGCCAAAGCGGCATTGATGCGATGATCTCGGGGGTACCGGTCACGGCGGGCTGACTGTTGCCTGATATCGCACGTACCTGCCAATGCAGCCAGCCCAAACCAAACCCGAACATGACCATACCCGCAATCATACCGAGGCCCGGTGCTGCAAAGGCCGTCGTTCCAAAGGTCGCCATAGGGATCGCGTTCTGGATGGACGGTGTGCCAGGTAACGCCGTCATCGTGAACGTGAAGGCCCCCAAAGCGATAGTGGCAGGGATCAGGCGCTCTGGCAGTCCGGTTTGCACAAAAAGTGCGCGCGCTAGCGGCCATGCCGCGAAGGCCACGACAAAGAGCGACACACCGCCATAAGTCAGAAGTGCACAGGCCAGCACAACCGCCAGAATGGCGTTTTGTGGGCCGAGGGCCTTTGCGATCGCACTGGCCAAACGTGCTGCTGCGCCAGACGCTTCCATCACCTTGCCGAAAAGCGCACCCAGCAAAAACAATGGAAAGAAGGCAACGAAAAAGCCTCCAGCCGCCTCCATGAAAATCTGCGTATAGCTAGCAAGGACCGGTGCGCCGGACGCAAGAGCAGAAAGCATTGCCAGCACGGGTGCGAGGACCAACACAGACACGCCGCGCCATGCCCCCACGATCAGCAGAGCCAATGCCAAAAAGATCAGGAATACACTCATGTCGCCGCCTCTTTCTGCGGCGCAGCATAGGCGAGTAAAGGGCAGTCGTGAAGACGTCCAAAACCCTGGTGGTTCATGAATCTTCCGCTAAGCCGAAACAGACGCGCTGGTTGATCACCTAAGATGTATCCCCAGAAATCCAATCACCGCCCCCACTCCAGTATAGAGAAGACAAGGAATCAACGTCCGCTCGAGAACGTCGCCTTCGCGCCTTGGCAAGATGTCAGCAATCGCACGCCGCTCGCGCGTTTGCCGGATCGCAAGCTAAGCTCGGACGGGCGATGCTGCAGGTGTTGCCATCGCAACACCGAACACGTCCCAAGCCATCGCGACCGGCCTTGTGTGTTTGGCTGTGAATGATCCCGGCGGATGCAAATATCGCCGAAAGGGGCGTTACGGGAGATCCACGGCAGTAGGCAGGCTTGCGCGGGCGGTCCTCAGCGCCTCGGCGATCCTGCTGAACATCGCAGCGTTCGCGGTGCTTT
>CAZRZN010000296.1:0-4722 GCA_964604565.1 uncultured Rhodobacterales bacterium | reverse complement strand
CACACAACAACTTTTTTGCCAAATGATCAAAAAATACACAAAAACAACAGCTTGGAGGGAGAGAAAAATGAAGCGCCAACAAAGAAGGATCTGCACGGCTTTCTGTAGTGGGGTCAAACACGCCTGTTTTGCGGTCATGCAGCGCGTTTTCAGCGATTCTGAGTGAGTCGTTGCCATGAATCACCCCCCTACCGGGAGAGGAATCGGCGTCGATGCGGATTTTCCCAGACCGGACTTCACGAAAAATCCGCCCTCAGGCGGATTTTCATTCTTCCGGTTCGTGTGGTCTTCCAAGGTTGTGCCGTCACGCCACTCGCAAGCTTGGCAATATTCGCAACCGCAAGGCCAGTAGCATCACGATCACTGACAGATACACCAGCGGCTCGATCTGGAACCCCTTGGCAAGCATCACGTAATGAACCCCGCCCAGCAGAACCGCCGGATAGGTCAGTCTGTGCAGCTTGCGCCATCCCGTGCCCAGTCGGCGCACAGACCAATTGTTGGACGTCAGCGCCAGCGGCACCATCAGCAAGAAGCCCCCCATGCCTACGGTAATGTAAGGGCGCTTGACGATATCCGCCCAGATCTGGCTCACAATTTGCACGTCAAGCACCAGCCAGACCATGAGATGCAGGGTGACATAAAAGAACGTCATCAAGCCGACCGCGCGGCGGAACCGCAGCAGCGTCACACCGCTGAGACGGCGCAGCGGCGTGATGGCCAGCCCAACGATGGCCAGTTGCAGGGCGAATTCCCCAAGGGCGTGTTCAAGCGCCGTGATCGGCTCGACCCCCAACCCGCCTGTCGCGCCCTGATAAAGCCACCAAGGCGCCGGCACCGCCAATCCTGCGTAAACCGCCCAGATCGGAAGCTTGCGCAGGGCGCCGTTGATCCGATCGGCCACCATCAGAAGTTCGCCTTGAGGTCCATGCCCTCGTAAAGACCAGCGACCTCATCCTCGTATCCGTTGAACATGGGTGTCGGGATACGTCTTGCGAACAGACCTCCGCCGATCCGACGTTCGGTCGCCTGACTCCAGCGCGGGTGGTCCACATTGGGGTTCACGTTGGAATAGAACCCGTATTCGTTCGGGCCAGCCTTGTTCCATGACGTCGGGGGCTGCGTATCGGTCAGGGTGATACGCACGATCGACTTGATCGACTTGAAGCCGTATTTCCACGGCACCACCAGACGGATCGGCGCGCCGTTCTGGTTCGGGATCGTCTTGCCGTAAATACCAGTCGCCATCATTGTCAGCGGATGCAGGGCCTCGTCCAGGCGCAGCCCCTCGACATAAGGCCAGTCCAGAACCGGATAGCGCGTTCCCGGCATTTCCTCGGGCCGGTAGACCGTCTCGAAAGCCACGTATTTCGCCTCGGGTTTCACCCCCGCGACTTCCAGCAGGTCGGCCAGCTCGAAACCGTTCCAGGGAACCACCATGGACCATGCCTCGACACAGCGGAACCGGTAGATGCGTTCCTCGATCGTCATTTGGGAGAGGATATCCTCCAGTGCATAATCTCCCGGCCGCTCCACCAGCCCGTCGATCGCGATGGACCACGGTTCGGTCGTCAGCATATGGGCGTTTTCGCTGGGGTCGTCCTTGCGCGTGCCGAACTCATAGTAGTTGCAGTAGGACGTGATCTCTTCGAAGGTATTCGGCTCCAGCCCTTCGGCCTCTTGGGCCTGCGCGGCCCCCGGCATCCCGCCCAGCGCGAGGCCCCCCACACCCGCAACGGCCCCGGCGCCAAGCCCAAGGCCGGCCAGCACGCGGCGTCGGTTCATGAACAGCGGTTCCGGCGTGACGTCGTCTCGGGTCAGCTTGTTGGTCCAACGGTTGGCCATGATATCTCCTCAGCTTTGATCTATGGAAAATAGGAGAAAACGCGCGCCCGACAAAGCAAAGTTGTCTCACATTGCCGTCACGCGGCTGAAACATCGGAGTCAAAAAGGCCCACCGGATGAAAGGCAGATCGCGCTCAGAGGGGTGGTGGGCGGGCGATGGGCCAAAGGCCCGAGTCCCGCCGCCATCCCGATCAAAGCCGCTTGCGTGCTTCCTCGAACTGAAGATGCCCCTCCGCCCGAACGGCATCCAGGACCGAAGGGTAGATCTCGCTCACTTGCACAGACGAGCCGTCATCCTTGACCACCCGCACATGTTGGCGCCCCAGTTTCCGCGGCTCCGCCACGCCCACGGAATGCGCGATCGTCTCGACCTCGCCGATCACCGATTTGGCATATTCCGCCACGCGGCGGTCCTTCTGCGTGACCACCAGACCCTTTTGCAGGGATCGGTTGTGCGTGGTGACCCCGGTGGGACAGGTGTTCTTGTTGCACTTCAGCGCCTGAATGCACCCCAGCGAGAACATGAAGCCCCGCGCCGACGTCACAAAATCCGCGCCAAGGCAGATTGCCCAGGCCACGTCCCCGGGCACGGTCAGCTTGCCGCTTGCCACGACGCGGATGCGATCATTCAACCCGGCAAGGTCGCGCAAATCGACAATGCGGATCAGGGCCTCGCGCAGCGGCAATCCCACCAGGTCGATCAAGGGCATCGGCGCAGCCCCGGTGCCCCCCTCGCCCCCGTCGACCGTGATGAAGTCCGGTGCAGATTCCTCTCCACGTTCATTGATCAGGCGAAAGAAATCGAACCACGGATCCGCCGAGCCCAGACAGGTCTTGATTCCAACCGGCTTGCCCGTGACCTCGCGGACATGGGCGATCAGGTCCAGCAGATCCTCCCACCCGTCTACCTCACGGTGACGGTTGGGCGATATGGCATCCTGACCAAGGGGTATGCCCCGGATCTCGGCAATCTCCTTCGAAATCTTCGCCGCCGGCAAAATGCCACCCTTGCCCGGCTTGGCGCCCTGGCTCAGCTTGATCTCAAACATGCGCACCTGTTTGTGCGCCGCCACCTCGCGCAATTTCTCGTCGCTCAGGTTTCCCGCCTCGTCGCGGACGCCGAATTTGGCCGTCCCGATCTGAAAGACGATGTCGCAGCCCCCCTCCAGATGATAGGGGGATATGCCACCCTCCCCCGTGTTCATCCAGATCCCGGCCATCGCCGCGCCCCGGCTCAGCGCCTGCACCGCGGGTTTCGACAAGGCCCCGTAGGACATGCCCGAAATATTGTAGATCGACGGCGCCGCATAGGGTTCGCGGCAATGCGGCCCGATCACCAGCGGCTCCGTCGAAGCATACTGGTCGTCCAGTGGGGGAAAGACAGCGTTCATGAAGATGGGCGTGCCCGGTATGCTCATGTTCCGGGTCGACCCAAAGGCCACCGTGTTCCCCTTGCCCTCCGACGCATTGTATACCCAGTTGCGCTGCGCCCGGTTGAACGGCATCTCTTCGCGGTCCATCGCAAAGAAATACTGGCGAAAGAACTCGCCAAGCTCGGTGAACAGTTTTCGAAACCGCCCGATCACGGGATAGTTGCGGCGGATGGCGTCGCCGGTCTGCGTCCTGTCGATGATGAACATCACCACGGTCAGCGCCACGCCCACGCCGATGCACAGGACAAAGAACAGCGCCAGATACTGCAACGCGGCCATGGCGTATTCCATATATACCCTCCAGAATATGTTGATCTGCCTCAAGGCCAATCGGATTTTCCCCGATACTGTGCCACCATCACAGAGGAATGGCAGCCCGTCTGCTGAATTCTTGAAAGGGAGAGAGCATGAAACGATTTCTCGGCGCGGCAGCAATGGCCATCGCAGCGACAGGTGCACTGGCCGATGAGATGATCACCTACGAAACGCAAGACAGCTTCGACGACGTGGTCTTCGGCCTTGAAAACGCGATCATCGACGAAGGTCTGGTGATCGACAGCGTCAGCCACACCGGCGACATGCTGGAGCGTACCCGCATGGATGTAGGATCGGACGTGGTGATCTTTGAAAATGCGGACATCTTCAGCTTTTGCTCGGCCCAACTCTCGCGGGAGGTGATGGAGGCCGATCCGATGAACCTGATCTACTGCCCTTACGACATCTTTGTCTTTGTCCGGCCGGAGACCCCGGATACGACGACCATCGGTTACCGTGCCTTCCCCGAAGGAGAGATGAAGAAAATCGAGGCGCTGCTTGACGGGATCACACGGGCCGCCATCGGACTGGACTGACCCGCGCACGCGGCTCGGCCGCGCCATGCGGCCGGACCTGATTGGCGCGGCAACGGGACTGCGGGCAGGCAAACGCCCGGCCAGCCGTTTCCGCGCCGTAGTCGAAGACCCGAAACCAGCGGCAGCACGGCACGGGATCCCGCAAACACCCCGCCTAGAGCGTCGCGTGAACCGTTTGATTACAAACGTTTTCGTGAGACTTCTCACAAAGATGTCACTGGAAAGCTACTTTTTCCGTGGCTTAGTCAGATCTCTGAAATCGTCAAGCCCCACCAGCAAGAATCCCCGGTAGTGCGACCCCTTGTCGACACCGGGCCGCCGGACGATATCCCGACCATCGCATCAAGCGAAACAATGGAGGATACACAAATGATCCGCAGAACTTTTCTTGCCGCAACCGCCGCAATGGCTCTTGCAACGACACCCGCACTCGCAGGCGGCCACTCGATGGACATCG
Source organism: uncultured Rhodobacterales bacterium (assembly GCA_964604565.1). Taxonomy (GTDB): domain Bacteria; phylum Pseudomonadota; class Alphaproteobacteria; order Rhodobacterales; family Rhodobacteraceae; genus CAZRZN01. The sequence goes on along the minus strand of CAZRZN010000296.1, from coordinate 136 downwards.
TCGACACCGCAGCCGATGCAGGCAGCTTTGAAACACTGCTCGCTGCTGCAACTGCGGCCGGTCTCGTCGAAACACTGAAGAGCGAAGGCCCGTTCACCGTTTTCGCCCCCACCGACGAAGCCTTTGCCGCACTGCC
>CAZRZN010000295.1:0-4730 GCA_964604565.1 uncultured Rhodobacterales bacterium | reverse complement strand
GAATCGCGGCCATGATGTCCAGCATGTCCTCGGCCACATCGGCGGCGACAATCAGCTGCCCCTGCCGGGTCTCTCCATTGAAATCCACATGCGGCACCGTCAGCAGCCGCAGGTCCTCCCGCGCCGGGCAGGGCAGATCCCCATGCCAGCTTACCCCCTGCATCTTCTGCCAGAGATCCTCGGGCACCGGCGCCTGCGTCCCGCGCCCCTCCGCCCCGGCGGAGCAGGCTGCCAGCACCATGCAAACCCCTCCGAAACATAGGTTTTTCCACATTCCCGCACGCTCCCGCCCATCCGCTACCTGCACCAGAAAACCCGGCCACGGCGCAAGGCGCCAGTCCGGAAATCCCGCCCTCAGTCGGCCAGAAACCTGCGGCTGACAAAGCCGCTGTTGCCGTTCCCGCCGACCACCTCATACCAGAGCATGTTGTCGTCGATGCAGGCCTGCGCCTGCTCCGCCACGCCAAAACCGCCCGGATTCTCGGCAAAGCCGTTGCAGATCGACAGGCAGGTCTGCGCGTCGGAATTGTCCCGCAGCGGCAACAGGCGCCCGACGTCCGGCACCTGCACCGTTTCCGCCAGACGCAACTGCCCGACCACAGGCGCCCTCAGACCGGGCGCCGCCCGCAAGTTCACGAATTCGCTGACATTTATCACCCGCGCCTGCGCATTGGTCAGCCGGCAGGTGTTGAACCCTCCAAGGCCGCCACCCGCGGACTCCGGCGATTGCGCCGCACGAAAGAACGCGACCTCATGGCCCGTATCCTCTGCCCGCGAAACCGGAAGCGAGGCGATCGTGCGGTCGGACGGATACATCGCGAAGGGGTAGAAGGTTCCACTGACATCCTGATCCGTCGCCCCGCCGGTGTAACGGGTGACACCGGTGTAATTCACCCCGCCGCTGCCCGTATACAGGATCACCTCGCATTGCGCGGACCCCTCGTAGCGGAACTCCCGCGAACTGGCCGCCCGGATGATGTCATCGCCCAGTTCCTCGTAGCTGAACTCCAGCGGGGCGATGTCATACCCCGAAAGGGAATAGTCCAGCAGGCCGGAATCAACATGCCAGCAGGCATTGGACAGGGCCTGCCGGACCCCCTCCACGGGAAAGGCCACGGGCGCCACGTCGATTTGCCATTGCGCGGCCTGCCCCACCGTTTCCACCAGCGCCATGTCATTTGGCGGCGTGCCCAGAAGGGTCAGGAACAGCGAGTCGGGCAAGGCCGTGTAACGCTTGGCCCGGTGGCGCAGAATACCCGCCATGCTGTCCAGCGCGATGGCATAGGCGGTGTCCACTTCTTCCCTTGAATAGGCCCGGTCCCCCAACAGGAGCGAGGGCGCGTGAAAGCCCAGCCGCGCTGTCGGATGCATCACGCGGTCATTGCTGAACGCGCCCCCCGCCTCCGGGTTGTTGTAGCGTCCGGCAAGGAACATCACCGCACAGGCGCTCAGGCAGGATGCCTGTGCAGGCACGGCGGTGCCGTAATTCCATTCCGCGATCAGATCGGCCATGCGCAGCCCTTCCAGCAACGAGCCGCCCGGAGAGTCCATGCAGATGCGCCGCCCGACAGGGGTATATTCGTTGAAATAGCCGATCTCCTCGAACAAGGCATTCAGGGTATCCGCGTCGCCCTGCCGGATCGGTCCTGTCACCTCGATGAGACACCCCATTTCCTGCGATCCGCCACGCCCGATGGTCGCGGCCGCCGCCGGCGTGCCAAGGATAAGCGTCAGGATCAGCCAGCCGGCGAAGCTTCGGAAAAAGGCGGTCATCTGATGTCTCGTTCTGAAAATGTGAGAGCAAGCCTAGCATGACGCCCTGAAACCACGAAGCGCCGATTGGCTCTGTCAGTCGCCAAGGAACTTTCGGCTGACATACCCCGCCTGGCCAGAGGCGTCGCGGATCTCATACCAGAACACATTGTCGTCGATGCACCTGTCCACCTGACGGCGCAGCCTGGAATCCCCGGGCGCCAGAGGCAGATCATTGCAGGCCGCGCGGCATTGCGCGACGCGGGGTCCGCTGTCGATGGTCCGCAGGTTCTGCGTCCCGATCACGCGCACCTGTTCGCCCAAGGGCACCTGACGCAGGACGCCCGCCTCGAACCCCGGCGCGGCACGCAGGTTGACGTATTCATTGACGTTGACGATCCGCGCCTCCGGACGGAGCAGCCAGCAGGACCGGATTTCGACCGAGGACAGCTTATTGCGGGCCGCCGCGCCGATCGCGGCAAAGAACGCCTTCTCCCCGGTCGCGGCAGGACTGTCCGCAACCGGCAATGCGGACAGCGGCAGGCGCGGGTCGTGGAACAGGAAGGCGTAGACCTCGCGCCGGGTCATCTCGTTCGAACTGCCGCCTTCGATGGTCAGATATCCCATCCGGTCCAGCGGATCCCCCGACGCCCAGAGATGCATCTCGCAACTTGCCGCCGCCTCGGTGCGGAACCCTGCGCGCGACGTCACCACCGCCGAGTCCGCGCTGAGGTTTCCATAGGTAAACGGAAGATTGGCCGACCCGTAAAGATAGGTGTCCGACGGGCGCTCATCCAGCATGCCGCCATCGGCGTTCAGACAGGCGTAGCGCAGCGATGCCTCGATATCCGATGCGGTCAGGGACACAGGTGCGATGTCGATCTGCCAGCGCGCGGCCTGTTCCACCGTCTCCACATAGGTCATGTCGGTGGAGGGCGTGTTGAGGATGGTCAGCAGCAGCGAATCCGCGATTTCGGCCGCGCTGTCGGACCGCAGGCGCAGGATCTCCCCCATGCTGGCCAAGGCGATGGAATAGGCCCTGTTGACCTCTTCGCGGGCATAGGCACGGTCGTCGATCACCAGCGCCGGTGCGTGAAATCCCAGCGTGCCGCGCGGATGCAGGATCCGGTCCGGCACGAAATTGCCCTCTGCCTCCGGGTGGGCGAAACGCCCCGACAGAAACACCACGGCACAGGCGCTTTCGCAGGTGGCCCCGGACGGCACGGCTGTGCCCATATAGCGATTTGCGATCAGGCCGGCGATGCGCACCGCCTCTGTCAGCGCGCCACCGGAACTGTCCAGACAGACCCGCTGCCCGACCGGAGAGGGGCTTTGCGGAAAGGGCATCCCTTGGAGCAGATCGTCGAGACGGGCGGCGTCACCGGCGGTGATCGGGCCGTCGATCCGCAACTGGCATCCCATGCCCTGCCCGTCCGAAACAGCGATATCCGCGGCAAGGACGCTTCCCGCCCAAAGCCCCGCCACAGCGGCGCCCCAAAGCCACCTGAGCATGTATCCCATGCCTCTCTCCCGTCTGCCCGACCCGATGGGACAAGCGTAACATGAAGATTTCATGAAGCCAGACAGGAATCCGGGACAGGCCTGCCCGCCTTGGGCCGTGGCGGACAGCGCCGACTGTCAGGCCCGTTCCGGGAAGGCCACGATCCGCGCCGGTTGACCCAGCATCTGCAACGCCGTTGCCCGGATGTCCTGCACGGTCAGGCCCGCCTCGGCATACATGTCCTCGGGCGAGGCCTGATGAATGATCCGGTCCGGCAGCGTCATCGGACGCACCGCAAGGCGCCCGTCCAGCAGCCCGGCCCGCGCCATCGCGTGCAGCACGACGGACCCGAATCCGCCCTCCGCCCCGGCCTCCAGCGTGATCAGCCCGCGATGATTGCGCGCCAGTTGCGTGACCAGATCCATGTCCAGCGGCTTGCAGAACCGCGCATCGGCAACGGTGACACTGTGGCCCTCGGCCTCCAGCAGCGTTGCGGCCTCCAGCGCCTCGGTCAGCATGTTGCCATAGCTCAGGATCGCCAGATCCGTCCCCTCGCGCAGCACGCGGCCCTTGCCGATGGGCAGGATCTGCCCCCGTTCGGGGAGGGCCACGCCCGTGCCATTGCCGCGCGGATAGCGGAAGGCGATCGGCCCCTCGTCATGCGCCGCCGCGGTGGCCACCATATGCATCAGTTCCGCCTCGTCCGCCGCCGCCATGACGGTAAAGCCCGGCAGGTTCGACAGGTAGGCGATGTCATAGGCGCCTGCATGGGTCGCGCCGTCGGCCCCGACCAGCCCGGCCCGGTCGATGGCAAAGCGCACCGGCAGGCCCTGTAGCGCCACGTCATGCACCACCTGATCGTAGCCACGCTGCAGGAAGGTCGAATAGATCGCGCAGAACGGGCGCAGCCCGCTGGCCGCCATCCCCGCCGCAAAGGTCACGCCATGCTGTTCGGCGATGCCGACATCGAAGCACCGGATTGGATGGCGTTCGGCGAACAGGTTGAGCCCGGTGCCGTCTGGCATCGCCGCCGTGACGGCGCAGATCCGGTCGTCCGTGGCGGCCTCGCGCAGCAGCGCGTCGGCAAAGACGCGCGTGTAGCTCGGCGCGTTGGATGGCGATTTCTTCTGCTCACCCGTGATCACGTCGAACTTGGCGGTGGCATGCCCCCTGTCGCGCGCGGCCTCGGCGGGCGCATAGCCCTTGCCCTTCTTCGTCAGGACGTGAATCAGGATCGGGCCGGTGGCGCGCGCCTTTACCGTCCGCAGGACAGGCAGAAGCTGGTCCATGTCATGCCCGTCGATCGGTCCGACGTAGGAAAACCCCAGTTCCTCGAACAGCGTGCCGCCCATCGCAAAACCCTTGAGCATGTCCTTGGCGCGCTTGGCGCCAAGCCGGAAGGGTTCGGGCAGAAGCGAGACCGCACCCTTGGCGGCGGCCTTGAGATCCTGGAAAGGCTCCTCCGCGTAGAGCCGGC
>CAZRZN010000294.1:1844-4731 GCA_964604565.1 uncultured Rhodobacterales bacterium | reverse complement strand
CAGTTCGAGAAGGTCGAGATGGTGTCGGTCACGCATCCCGATCACAGCCGGGCGGAGCTGGACCGGATGACGGCCTGCGCCGAAGGGATCCTTGAACGGCTGGGCCTGCCCTACCGGACCGTGGTGCTGTGCACCGGCGACATGGGCTTTGGCGCACAGCGGACGCATGACATAGAGGTCTGGCTGCCCGGTCAGGACACTTACCGCGAGATCAGTTCGGTGTCGGTCTGCGGCGATTTTCAGGGGCGGCGCATGAACGCGCGGTTCAGGCCCGCGGGCGGCGGAAAGCCGGAGTTCCTGCACACGCTGAACGGCTCGGGCCTCGCGGTGGGGCGCTGCCTGATCGCGGTGCTGGAAAACGGCCAGCAGGCGGATGGCTCAGTCGATCTGCCCGAGGCGCTGCACCGCTATCTGGGCGGCAAGACGCGGCTGACGGCCGGCGGGGGGCTGGCATGAACGCGCGCCGCCGCACCCAAGGCAAGACCGGCGCGGGCCGCGCGGATGCGCCGCGCGATCAGCGCCGCCGCACTGGTCTGCGCGGCGCCTGTGCCGCAGGGGTCCTGCGTGGCATCAGCCGCCCGGTCGGCCTGAGCGGTCCGGTGTGCCTGCGCGGCCTGCCCGGTCCCGGAGCAAGACGCGGTCTGGCTGCCACACCTGGCCCGGACGATATGGGCGGTCTGGAGATGCCGCCTGCGCTCGGCAGGCTGCACGACCCGAGCGGCGTGCGCGGCGCGGTGCGGATGGCATGACGCGGCTCTGGTCCATCCTCTGCGTCGTTGCGGCGCTGACTTTCGCGGCATCGCCGTTTCTGTCACCCGGCTTCAACGGGTTCGAACCGTCGCAGTTTCCCGTCCCGCTGGAAGATCCGCCGGTGCAGCCTGCCGGATATGCCTTTGCGATCTGGGGGCTGATCTACCTTTGGCTGATCGGCGGGACGGTCTTTGGCGCGCTGCTGCGCAGCGACGATCTGGACTGGGCGCCGATGCGGCCGCCGCTGTTCGCCAGTCTTGCGATGGGCACGGTCTGGCTGCCGCTGGCGCAGGTGTCGCCGGTGCTGTCGACCCTGCTGATCTGGGCCATGCTGGGCACCGCCTTGCTGGCGCTGTTCCGCGCGGGGGACACGGACCGCTGGCTGCAACAGGCGCCGGTGGCGATCTATGCCGGCTGGCTGTCGGCAGCCTCCTGCGTGGCGCTGGGGATCGTGATCGGGGGCTATGGCTGGATGCCGCCCACGCCCGCCGCGCTGCTGTCGCTTTTGATCTGCGCCGTGCTGGCGGTCACGGTTCAATACAGGCTGCACCGCGCGCCGGAATACGGGATCACCGTGATCTGGGCGCTGGTGGCGGTGGTCGTGGCGAACTGGCAGCCGTTCAATGCGGCGGTGACCCTGCTGGCGCTGGTGGCCATGGCCGCGATCCTTGGCGTGCGCGGCACGGATACGGAATAAGCCAAGACTGGACAGGGGAAGTGACACCCGTTTAGGGTGAGTGCTTCCTTCCTGTCACGAAAGCCCTTGCCATGCGTCCCCTGATCCTTGCCGCGCTGCTTGGCGCAACGCCTGTCCTTGCCCAGAACAGCGGCCAGACAACCGATATCACCGGCAGTTACCGCGTCGAGGGGCGCAATGTCGACGGCTCTGCCTATAGTGGAAGTCTGGTGCTGAGCACGCAGGGCGCAACCTATCTGGGGGACTGGCGCATCGCGGAACAGGCCTATCGCGGGGTCGGGCGGCTGGACGGGCGCATCCTGATCCTGCAATGGCAGGATGGCGCAGACCCGGTGGTCTACGTCGTGATGCCCGACGGCGAATTGCATGGCACATGGGCCGATGGCCGCGCGCTGGAACGCGCCGCGCCGATCCGTTAGCCCGGTCCTACAAGGTCAGCGGGACAGGCGGGGAAGCCCCCCGTGGGGTCGCCGCGGCCCTGAAACGGCAAAGGATCTGGATATACTTCGCCGCGATGGCGGCCTTTCTTGTCCCTGCGCAGACGCGACGCCCCGCCCGGATCTATCCCGACAATTCGCCACGCAGACATGCGCCTGAGACACCAGCCGGCCAAAACAGACAGCCCGCTTTGGCCGGAGCTGGACCGATCCGAGCCGAGCGTCTAGCCGCCCTGTGTCTCTTCCAGCGAATTGGCGATCGACTCCGCCCGGGCGGCGATCTCTGCCAGCGCATCGGTGACATCGTCGGGGATCACCGGCACCTCGACCTTTTCGGGTTCCGGGGCGGGGCGGGCCTTCAGCTCGGCCAGTTCGGTTTCTGCCGCGGCCAGCTTGTCCTGTGCCTCGCCAAGGCGTTCCTCCAGCCCGGCGGTCTTGTCCGCCAGCATCAGCCCCGCCATGAGCAACATCCGTCCCTCCGGCATGCGCCCGATCTGCGAGACCAGCACCTGCGCCTCTGTGTCCAGAAGCTGGGCCGCCGACAGCAGATACTGTTCCTCGCCCTTCTGGCAGGCCACCTCGAAGCTGCGGCCTCCGATCTTGATTTCGATTTCGATCTGCGACATCAGCGGTTTCCTTCCTCTGCGGCCTCGGCCAGAAGCGGGCCGAGCGCGCCATAGACGGCCGCGGCCTCTGCCGCCTCGGCGGCGCGGGCGGCACGCAGGCCCTGCAATTCGGCAATCAGACCTTCGTTTATCAGCTGCGGCTCTCCGACGCCCTCGGCGTTCGCCTCGCGCAGGGCGGCGTTGGATTTGGCCAACTCGTCGTTGGCCTCCCGCAGGCGCTGCAATTCGACGTCCAGCTCTGCCAGACCGTCCGGCGCGGCATCCGTGGGAGGGGCGGCCTCCGCCTCGGCCAGCCGCGCCCGGAGCACGCGCAGCCGTTCCTCCAGCTGCGCATTGGCGAGCTTTTCATCCTCCAGCGCATCCCGAAGCTCGGCCAC
>CAZRZN010000294.1:0-1744 GCA_964604565.1 uncultured Rhodobacterales bacterium | reverse complement strand
CGCCGGGTCGGGCGTGGCTTGCGCGAGGGCCTCCGCCACGGCGCGGTCGCGCGCCTCCTCGGCCTCGGCGCGGGCGGAGGCCAGTTCCGCTGCCGCCTGCTCGCGCGTGGCCTCGAGCGCCTCCTGCACCTCGGCGAGGGATTTTTCGGCCTGAAGCGCACGGTTGCGCAGCCGCTCCACCTCCTCCGGCGACAGGCCGGAATCGCGTTTGTCGACACCCTGTCCGATACGGTCCAATGCGCGGGTGATGCGCGCCTGCAAGTCTTCGATCTGGCTCATATGCCCCTGCGTGCCCTCTTGCCTCATCCCGCAGCGTCATCGCGCGAGGAAAGCGCCGGCGAATCGCCGGCGCGGTATGTGCAAAAGTTTAACAAGCGGAGCGGGAAATTGCGCCCCCTTATGTTCCAATGTCTTAGCGGGCGGCCTTCATGCGGGCGATGTGGCTTTGCTTGCACTTCGCCGCGTGGCTGCTATTGAGCGCCACGAACCCCCCAGTCAGAGGACGGAAACCCGGTGGATATCCAAGAGCTTCGCACTCGAAATCCCGATCACTGGATGCGCGCGACCGCCATTCGCGCGCTTGCCCTTGATGCGGTCGCCGCAGCCAATTCAGGCCATTCGGGCATGCCCATCGGAATGGCGGACGTCGCCACCGTGCTGTATTCGAAACATCTGAAGTTCGACGCGCAACAGCCCACATGGGCGGACCGCGACCGGTTCATCCTGTCGGCGGGGCACGGGTCCATGCTGCTGTATGCGCTGCTGTATCTGTGCGGCGATGCGGAGATCACGCTGGACGAGATCCGCAATTTTCGCCAGCTGGGCGCCCGGACCGCCGGACACCCGGAAAACTTCCTTGCCACGGCGATCGAGACGACCACCGGCCCGCTGGGACAGGGCATCGCCAATTCGGTCGGCTTCGCCATCGCGGAGGAGGCGCTGCGCGCGCGCTTCGGCAAGAAACTGGTGCACCACCACACCTATGTGATCGCCGGTGACGGCTGCCTGATGGAGGGTCTGAGCCATGAGGCCATCGGCCTTGCCGGGCGCTACGAACTGGGCAACCTGATCGTCTTCTGGGACAACAACGACATCACCATCGACGGCAAGGTGTCGCTGTCGGACCGCACCGACCAGGTGGCACGGTTCAAGGCCGCCGCATGGCACGTGCAGGAGATCGACGGCCACGATCCCGAGGCGATCGACGCCGCGATCTCGGCGGCCAAAAAGACCGGCCAGCCCTCAATGATCGCCTGCAAGACGCATATCGCGCTGGGGCACGCGGCGCAGGATACCTCCAAGGGGCATGGCGCGCTGACCAATGGCGATCAGAACGCCGCCGCCAAATCGGCCTGGGGCTGGACATGGGGGGCCTTCGACATCCCCGCCGAGATCAAGAGCTGGTGGGAAGAGGTCGGCACGCGCGGCGCGGCGGAACGCACCGCGTGGGAGGGCCGGCTGGCCGAGACAAGTGCCGCGCGGCAGAAGGAATTCGCCCGCGTCATGGAGGGCGAGATGCCGAGGAAACTGTCGGCGACCGTCAAGGCGCTGAAAAAGCAGCTGTCCGAGACGCAACCCAAGGTGGCGACGCGCAAGGCCTCGGAAATGGCGCTCGAAGTGATCAACCCGGTGATGCCCGAAACGATGGGCGGGTCTGCCGATCTGACCGGGTCGAACAACACCAAGACCGCGGATATGGGCGTCTTTGACACCGATGACCGCAAGGGGCGCTACAACTACTACG
>CAZRZN010000293.1:0-4767 GCA_964604565.1 uncultured Rhodobacterales bacterium | reverse complement strand
ACACCGACACCGGGCTGGATCATCTGCGCCGCTCCGTCGCGCTGGACGATACGCTTCTTTACGATGAGCCATGGGGCTGGATGCAGCCGACGCGGCACGCCCTCGGGGCGCTGCTGATGGAAGCGCAACACTTCGACGAGGCAGAGGCGGTCTATCGCGCCGATCTCGGGCTGGATGACACGCTTGCACGCCCCTGCCAGCATCCGCGCAACGTCTGGAGCTTGCACGGCCTGCATGAATGCCTCGTCCGCCGCGGCGAACTTGGTGAGGCCCGGCATATCAAACCGCTTCTGGATCAGGCGATGGCGCGGGCGACTGTACCAATCCGCGCCTCCTGCTATTGTCGGGCAAGAAGTCTGGCGGCCTGAAACGCGCGAATTGTATCAACGAAGGATATATTGGATTTTGAAGCCTGACTAACGAAGTCTTGCGTTTTCTGACACAGCCATGCGCCGCCCCGCCTGTTAGAAAGCACCCAACGCTCGGAACAACGCATGAGGACCGGAATGACGCAACCACCCTCCGCGGGCTCCAATGTCTCGCTTGCGATGCGCGCCTGGAACATCCGGCGCAACGCGCTGCTGATGGGCGAGGTGCAGGGCCAGGGCTATATCGGGCAGGCGCTCGGCGTGGCGGACGTTCTGGCGACCTCGTGGTTCCACGCGATGACATGGCGCGCCGAAGATCCCGAATGGGAGGGGCGCGACCGCTTCTACCTGTCTATCGGGCATTATGCCATCGCGCTTTACGCCGCCTTGATGGAGGCCGGCATCCTGCCGCAGGACGAATTGGAGACCTACGGCATGGACGACAGCCGGATGCCGATGTCGGGCATGGCCTCCTACACGCCGGGCATGGAGATCACCGGCGGCTCTCTCGGCCAGGGTCTGGGCATTGCGGTCGGCGCCGCGCTGGGGCTGAAACGCAAGGGCAATCCCGCCTGCGTCTACAACATGATGTCCGATGGCGAACTGGGCGAAGGATCGACATGGGAGGCGGTGATGTCCGCCGTGCAATGGCAGTTGGACAACCTGATCTGCATCGTCGATTTCAACAATCAGCAGGCCGACGGGCCGACCCGGAGCGCGCTGGCCGGCCCGCCCGAGGCGCCCAAGTGGCAGGCCTTTGGCTGGCACGCCCAAGAGGTGGACGGCAATGATCTGGACGCGCTGGTTGCGGCCTTCGACACCGCGCGCAATCTGACCGACCCGTGCCCCCGCGTCATCATCTGCAACACGAAGATGTGCAAAGGCGTCGATTTTCTGGAGACGCGCGAGATCACGCATTTCGTGCGCGTCGAACCGGAAGAATGGGCCAAGGCGCTGACAAAACTCGAAGAGGGCAAGCCGCAATGACGCAGGATTCCATGGCCCGCAAATACGAGCCCCGCAAACGGCCCGAGCAAAAGGTCGCGACCTCGGCCATGATCGCCTCGCTGGCGGCCGAAGGCTACGACACCGTCGCCGCCCCCTTCGGTCACGCGCTGGTCGAGGCGGCCCGGCAGGACGACCGGATCGTCGGCCTGTCGGCCGATCTGTCGAAATACACCGATCTGCATGTCTTCGCACAGGCGCTGCCGGAGCGGTTCTACCAGATGGGCATGGCCGAACAGTTGCTGATGTCGGCGGCCGCGGGCATGGCGCGCGAGGGCTGCATCCCTTTCGCCACGACCTACGCGGTCTTCGCGTCGCGCCGGGCCTATGATTTCATCGCCATGGCCATCGCCGAGGAAAATCTCCCGGTCAAGATCGTCTGCGCCCTGCCCGGCCTGACCACCGGCTACGGCCCCAGTCATCAGGCGACGGAGGATCTGGCGATCTTTCGCGGATTGCCGGGCATGACGATCATCGACCCCTGCGACGCCTGCGACGTGGCCGGCATGGTGCCCGAGATGATCGCCCATGACGGTCCCGTCTACGCCCGGCTTCTGCGCGGAAAGGTGCCCACCGTGCTGACCCGGCACAAGCCCGACTACCGTTTTCAATTGGGCAAGGCCCAGATGATCCGCGAGGGGCGTGACGTGCTGGTGATTTCCTCCGGCCTCATGACGATGCGCGCGCTGGACGCCGCCGAAAAACTCGCCGCGGACAAGGTGGACGTGGCGGTGCTGCATGTGCCCACGATCAAACCGCTGGACGTGCAGACCATCCTGACCGAAGCGGCCAAGGGTGGCCGCCTTGTCGTCACGGCGGAAAACCACACGGCCAACGGCGGCCTCGGCGAGGCAGTGGCAAGGGAGCTTCTGCTGGCAGGCACGGCACCGAAATTCCGCATGATCGCCCTGCCCGACGCCTTCCTCGAGGCCGGCGCCCTGCCGACCCTGCACCAGATGTATGGCCTCTCGGTGGACAGAGTGGCCGAACAAATCCGGGGCTGGCTCTAGAAGGCGCCCGACAATAGCAGCGACAGACAAGGACGGAGGACAGGCAAAATGGGCCTTCTCGAAGGAAAGACCGCCATCATCACCGGCGCCGCCAGCCCGCGCGGGCTGGGAAAGGCGACCGCCCGGCTCTTTGCCGAACACGGCTGCCGCGTCGCGCTGACGGATCTGGACGCCGCCGCAGCACAGGCGGCGGCCGATGATCTGCCGGGCACGGGACACATCGGACTGGCGGGCAACGTCGTGGACCGCGCCGCCTGCGATGCGGTGACCGCCAAGGTGCTCGAAACCTTCGGCCAGATCGACATCCTCGTGAACAACGCGGGCATCACCCAACCGCTCAAACTGATGGAGATCGAACCGGAGAACTACGAGGCCGTCACCGATGTCTCGCTCCGCGGCACCCTCTACATGAGTCAGGCGGTCATCCCGCACATGCGCAATCGAAAATCCGGCAGCATCGTAAATCTCTCGTCGGTCTCCGCGCAGCGCGGCGGCGGCATCTTCGGCGGGCCGCATTATTCCGCGGCCAAGGCCGGTGTGCTTGGCCTGACAAAGGCCATGGCCCGCGAACTCGCCCCCGACAATATCCGCGCGAACGCGATCTGCCCGGGGTTCATCGCCACCGACATCACCGCAGGCAAACTGACCGATGAAATGCACGCGCAGGTGCTTGCGGGCATTCCCATGGGTCGCGCTGGCGAGGCACGCGATGTGGCCGGTTGCGCGCTGTTCCTCGCCTCAGATCTCTCGGGCTATTGCACCGGCACCGAACTCGACGTGAACGGTGGCTCCCTGATCCATTGACCCGCCGGCGCGGCGCCCGCAACGACCCATGGATACCCCGCACCTTGGACGCAGAGGCCGCCACCACCCATCCCGCGCCCGCCGAGAACCGCCGCCACCCCCACTGTCGATACAAAGGCATGCGCTGGCGAAAGAGATCGAAACGTCCGGCCGAAAAATCTCCGGCAGCCCGCGCGACACTCCGTTTCTTCTCTCTCCAAATACCTCCGGGGGTGAGGCCGCAGGCCGAGGGGGCAGCGCCCCCTCCCTGCCAAGGGTCCGCAACGGGGAGCCACCGCTCGCCGCGCCGCGGCATGGCCCCCCTCCCTCGGTGGCGCCGATTGCCCGCCGAGACGCCGCATCGCCCCCCAAGCGGCCATCTGAAACCCGGCTGGGCACGGCCAGGCATCGCTGTCCGGTGCGCGCAGAATCACGACCCGGCAGGAAGGCCCGAGCGACGGACCGCCTCGGCAGAGATCCCGATCAGTTCCGGCCCCTCGCTCTCGCGAAAGCTGCAAACCCGCGACAGGAGGATCCGGGTTCGCGCCTCATGCGCTTGAGCCTCCTGTCGGATCCAGTCGTGAAAACGCCGCACGATGCGTCGGTTGAGATGGCGCGTCGGGGCGACGAACCAATAGGCCGGCAGCACCATGACCGGATAGGCGGGCGCCATCGGCACCAGATCCCCGCGTTCCAGATCGTCAAGGCAAAGGATCGCGCTGTCCAGCGCCACGCCACCGCCCTGCCGGGCCATCTCGATCGACATGGAGGAACGGTCAAATCGAAACTGGTAAGACAGATCTTTGAGGTCGATGTTTTGGGCGGCCAGCCAGATGTCCCAGCGGCACAATGTCTTGACGCTGTCGATCAGCCGGGCCTGTCGCAACTGTTCCACCGGGTCGTCCGACAGTGCGCGCAGCCCTGCCAGATACTCCGGACTGCACATGGGCAGGACATAATCCTGCATCACGCAATCCACCGTCAGGCCCGTCCACCCGCCAAGCCCGTAGCGCAGGTCGAAATCGACCACCTCTGTCTCGAATGCGGTGAAGTCCGGTGTCGCGTCCACGCGGATGTTCCACTCCGGGTTGTCCGCCGAGAACCCCGCGATCCGCGGACCCAGCCAACGCACACCAAAACTGGGACTGACCCGCAGCGTGAGGCTGCGCAGGTCACGCTGGCGGCTGATGGCGCTGCCCGCGTTGCGCAGCGCGGCCAGCGCCTGCGTCGTGGTCTGGAACAGCCGGTCGCCGTCCAGCGTCAACACCAGCCGGCGTTTTTCGCGGCGGAACAGCTTGACGCCCAGTTGAGTCTCAAGTCCGCGGATCTGCTGACTGACGGCGGAGGGCGAAATTCCAAGTTCTTCTGCCGCGCGGGTCACGGTTCCAAGCCGCGCAACCGCCTCGAAATGCTCTGTCGCCCTGAGATTGATGTCTCGCATGATGCATCAGCCTAGACGGCTTTGCCCGCCAATGATACGCGTCCGCCCAACGCGCAGGGAGATTTTTCCGAACCGCGCGGCGCACCCCGGATTTAGCGCCCGCCGCGCATCGGCTTGGTCAGGCTGCGCAAGACACGGCGTAAGGCCCGGTTAAAGCGGC
>CAZRZN010000292.1:0-4791 GCA_964604565.1 uncultured Rhodobacterales bacterium | reverse complement strand
GGGACAGAGAGCATTGCGCCCGTGGACAAGATCACGGGGCCGGGCAATGCCTATGTCGCGGCCGCCAAGCGGCGGGTGTTCGGCAAGGTGGGGATCGACATGATCGCCGGCCCGTCAGAGATCCTTGTGATCGCGGACGGAGAGAACGATCCGGACTGGATCGCGCTCGATCTGATGAGCCAGGCGGAACATGACGAAAGCGCCCAGTCCCTGCTGATCACCACGGACGAAAGCTTTGGCCGCGCCGTGGCGGATGCGGTGGACAAGCGGTTGCAGACGCTGGAGCGGCGGGCGATCGCGGGCGCGTCGTGGCGTGACTTCGGGGCCGTGATCACCGTGGGCGATCTGGATGAGGCGGCTGCGCTGTCGAACCGGATCGCGCCGGAGCATCTGGAACTCTGTGTGGCCGACCCGCAGGCGCTGTCGGACAAATGCGTTCACGCAGGGGCGATCTTTCTTGGCCAATGGACGCCGGAGGCCATCGGCGATTACGTCGGCGGACCGAACCACGTGCTGCCGACCGCGCGCTCTGCCCGGTTCTCTTCGGGCCTGAGCGTGATGGATTTCCTCAAGCGCACGACGCTGGCCCGGATGACCCCCGAGGCGCTGCGGGCCATCGGTCCTGCGGCAGAGGTGCTGGCGCGCTCCGAAAGCCTGCAAGCGCATGGGTTGAGCGTGACCGCCCGTCTGGACAAGCTGAACCGCTGACTGGCGAAAGGACGGACCGATGACCGTGGTCATCCACCACAACCCGAAGTGTTCAAAGTCGCGCGCCGTGCTGGACCTGCTGCGTGCGGCGGGAGTCGACCCTGTCGTCGTTGATTACATGCAAAGTGGCTGGACGGTCGCACAATTGCAGGCGTTGTTCGCTGTCGCGGGGATGTCGGCGCGCGCGGCGCTGCGGGTATCGGGTGGACAGGCCGAAGCACTGGGCCTTCTGGATGACGGGGTGTCCGAGGCCGCGATCCTGGAGGCCATGATCGCGCACCCCGAACTGGTCGAGCGCCCCATCGTTTGTAGCCCGCGCGGCGTGCGTCTGTGCCGCCCGCCGGAGCGGGTACAGGCGTTGCTCTGACGCTGACCGCCGATCCCGCCAAGAGCGCAGCCTCGGCGCGGTGATGGGCCAGAGGCGCCGAGCCGCTCCTCAGATCCGCTTGAGCCGGTAGAGCATGTCCTTGATCACCTCCGACTTCTTGGTTGCGCCGTCATAGCCCCGCACAACGACATAGTCGGTATTGGGGTATTTCTCGTGGCAGGTCACGCGCTCCTTGAAGCGCTTCATCTTGATGTCCGATTTGGAATAGCGGCCTTTCTTGCGTTTGACATAGCCGCAGATCCAGCCGGCCCTGATGGCTGTTTCGCCTTCGTTTCCCGCGAATTCTGCGTGTTCGAGATCTGGTGCCGTGTCCGGGGCGGATTGCGCCGTGGCAGCGGCCGGAAGCAGGGTCGTTGCGGCAACGGCGGCCACAAGAACTGCGCCAAGCGTTCCACGCAGGCGGATGACGACATTGGGTGACTTGTTAGAAATGTTCATCGGTCCAATCCTTTTTCGTTTTCCCGCGGCCTTTCTGGCCGCCGATGCCCGAATTCACGAAGGATGCCGGAGCATGGTTTCAACGGGTCGGGAATGCCTGACCTTCGCGCGGGAGAAGGGGCCGACTTTTGGTCCCATTGCTCCGGCGGGCGCAGCGCGCTAAGCCAAGGCAAAGACTCAGGACCGCTTGCATGACCCGAATTGCCCATATCGAGCTGGACGACGGCAACCTCCCCCCGCCGACCCCCGAAATCGAGCAGGAACGCCGGGTCGCGATGTTCGACCTGATGGAGGAAAACTCCTTTCGGCTGCCGCAGCGCGATGGCCATGTAGTGCCAGCGGGGCCATACAACCTTGGCCTGTCGATCCGGGACAAGCGGCTGGTGTTTGACGTCACCACGCAAGCCAATGAAAAGGCGGCGGAGTTTCATCTTTCCCTTTCGCCGTTCCGGCAGGTCGTCAAGGATTACTTCCAGATCTGCAAAAGCTATTTCGACGCCGTCAAGACCCTGCCGCCAAGCCAGATCGAGACGATCGACATGGCCCGGCGCGGCATTCACAACGAAGGCGCGCGCATCCTTCAGGAAAGGCTGGAGGGCAAGGTCGACATCGACGATGGCACCGCACGGCGGTTGTTCACGCTGGTCTGCGTGCTGCATTTCGGGGGCTGACCGTGACCGCCCTGCCGCAATCGGTGCTGTTTGCCTGCGACCACAATGCGGTGCGCTCTCCGATGGCCGAAGGCATCATGAAACAGCTTTATGGCACGGAGACATATGTCCAGTCGGTCGGGGTGATGAACGACCTTGAGATCGACGGCTTCGCCATCGCCGCCTGCAAGGAGATCGGCGTGGAACTGGAACGTCACCGCGCGCGCAGTTTTGAAGAAATGGAGCAGATGGGCGAGGCGTTGTCGGGCTTTGACGTGATCGTGACGCTGTCGCCCGCCTCGCAGCGGCGGGCGCTGGACCTGACCCGTTACTATCACCTGACCGTGGAATACTGGCCGGTGATGGATCCGACGGGGATCGGTGAGACGCGCGAGCAGAAACTCAATGCTTATCGGCAGACGCGGGATCAGTTGGTGAAGCGGTTGCGCGATGTCTGGACGGCCGACTGATGGCCATTGTCGGAAATGAGTATTTTCAGAGAGAAGAAGCGGGGACTGGTCATGGAGACGGCTCGGGACGTGGTGGCAGGGTATTTCTCGGCCTTCAATGCAGGAGACAGGGCGCAGATGCTGGCGTATTTGTCGGAGGACGTGGCGCATCATGTCAACGAAGGCAGTGTGCGCAGGGGCAAGGCGCGGTTCGCCGCGTTCTGCGCGCATATGAGCCGCTGTTACCGGGAAGAATTGACGGATATGGTGATCATGGCCAGCGACGACGGCAGGCGCACCGCTGCCGAATACATGGTGAATGGCACCTATCTGGAGACGGACGAAGGACTTCCGGAGGCGCAGGGGCAGCGCTACCGGTTGCCTGCGGGCTCGTTCTTTTCGCTGGAGGACGGTAAGATCAGCCGGGTTGTCACCTATTACAATCTTGCCGACTGGATCCGGCAGGTGTCTTGATGCGGGTGGAGGTTCTGACCGGCGCTGCGCTGGAGGCGGCTTTGGATGATGTCGCGCGGCTCCGGATCGAGGTATTCCGCGCGTTTCCCTATCTCTACGACGGGGATTTCGGATACGAGCGCCGTTATCTTCAGACCTATCGCGACAGCGAGCATGCCGTGCTGGTGGGAGCGTTCGAGGGCGACCGGTTGGTGGGTGCGGCGACGGGCACGCCGATGGAAGAGCACGCGGATGATTTCGCGACTGCTTTTGACGGGACCGGATACGATCTTGCCGAGGTTTTTTATTGCGCGGAATCCGTGTTGCTGCCCGAGTTTCGCGGGCAGGGTGTCGGGCATCGTTTTTTCGATCTGCGCGAGGAACATGCCCGAGCGCTGGGTCGGAAGTTTTCGGCTTTTTGCGCGGTGAACAGGGCGCCGGACCATCCCCGGCGCCCGGAGAATCATGCCCCCCTTGATCCCTTCTGGCGCAAGCGTGGGTATGCACCGCTGCCGGGGGCGGTGGCGCAATTCCGGTGGAAAGATGTCGACGAGGACGCCGAGGCGGAAAAGTCCCTGCAATTCTGGATTCGGGGCCTGTAGAGGTAAGAGGAAATGAAAGTAGCGGCGGCCGCCTATGCGACGGAGTTCCTGAAGAGCTGGCAGGGCTATGTGGACAAAATCACTCAATGGGTCGCGGAGGCGGCAGGATCGGGAGCGGATCTGTTGGTTTTCCCCGAATACGGGGCGATGGAGCTTGCGACCCTCGCAGGGCGGGACGCGGCTTATGATCTTGAAACCTGCATTCATGTGGTTGCCGAACGCGTGCCGGCGGCGGACGGGCTGCATTCCGATCTGGCGGCGCGGTTCGGGGTTCATATCCTTGCGGCCTCCGCGCCGGTCATCGATCCGGGTATCGGTCCGCGACCGGTGAACAGGGCGCGGTTGTTCACGCCGACCGGGGGGATGGGCGTGCAGGACAAACAGGTGATGACCCGGTTCGAACGCGAAGAGTGGGGAATCGTGCCGGGCGGTCCCTTGCGGCTGTTCGACACGGCGTTGGGCCGGATCGGCATCCTGATCTGTTACGACAGCGAATTTCCGCTGCTTGGGCGCGCCCTCGCCGAGGCGGATATCCTGCTGGTGCCGTCTGTGACAGAAACGCTGTCTGGCCACAGCCGGGTCAGGATCGGATCGCGTGCCCGCGCGCTGGAGGCGCAATGCGTGGCGGTCATGTCCTCTGTCGTTGGGCCGGCCGATTGGAGCCAGGTGATCGATGAAAGCGTTGGGCGCGGGGCTGTTTTCGGCCCGCCCGACCTGGGCTTTCCAGCGACGGGCATTCTGGCCGAGGGCAGCCTGAACCGGCCGGGGTGGACCTATGCCAAGGTGGATGTGGAGGCGGTTTCCCGGGTGCGGCGCGAGGGTGTTGTGTTGAACAGGGCGCATTGGATTGATCAGGCGGGCCGGGACGGGCCCGCTGACGTCCATCGCTTGCGGTGATGGCTTTTGCCGGGCGGATGGCTGTCGCGGGGGGCGCGTCAAGTTGTGACTTGAAAAGCCGGCGGTTGCGGCTCATATTGTCGCCCGCCGCGCCAGGAGCGCGGTTTTCGATTCAGGAGAGACCATGGCCAAGGAAGATACGCTCGAATTCCCCGGTGTCGTGAAGGAACTCCTGCCGAATGCGACGTTCCGGGTCGAGCTTGAAA
>CAZRZN010000291.1:0-4824 GCA_964604565.1 uncultured Rhodobacterales bacterium | reverse complement strand
ATTGCCTTGGTCAAGGCCCGCGCATTGCCCGGCGCGATCAGTGTCCCGCTTTCCCCGTCTACGACAAGCTCGGGCACGCCCGCGATATGCGTCGTGATCACGGGAACCTCTGCCGCCATCGCCTCCATCAGGACCACCGGCAGGCCTTCGGCAAAGCTGGGCAATACGAAAAGATCGGTTGCCGACAATGCCTCGGCCACGTCCGCTTGACTGCGGTATCCGAGAAAGCGCACCGTTTCGCCAAGGTTCAGGGCCTGTGCCTGCGCCTCCAGCGTCTTGCGGTCGGGGCCATCGCCGATGACGCTGAGACGCATTTCGGGCAGGCTATCCTTCAGCTCTGCCATGGCGTCCAGCAAGAGCGGCACGCCCTTCACCCCTGCAAGCCTACCGACGAACAGCAGGCGCTGACCGGACCTGTCCGCCGCGGCATAACGGCCCGGATCGACCGCGCAATGCACGATGTGAAAACGGGCCCAGTCCGCTGTTGCCGCAAAACACATCAGTTGCGACCTGCAGAAATCCGAGATGCAGGCAACAAAGGCCGCGCGCCGCGCCTTTTCATCGATGCACCAATGCCGGGGTTCGAAAAAGATATCCGGCCCGTGGATCGTGAAACTGTAGGGCAGACCGGACAATGCCCCCGCCAGCATGGCGACCGTGCAGGACGCCTTGGCAATGTGGTTGTGGAGGTGCTGAACTCCCTTGTCAGCCAGATGCGAAGCCAGCACGCCGGCCTCGAGGAAATAGATGAGGTTGTAGAGGCGGCCCTTGATGCCCTTGGGCGCGGTTTGCCAAGCAAGTTTCAGGGCCCCCAGATACCGGCCCGGGCGGCGCATCCAGCGCAGATGGGCACGCAGAAGGATCATAGGGTTTCTTGCGGCCTCGAGCACCTTGAAGGTGCTGGCATGTTCCGCGCGCTGTTCGGGACCGACGAGGTGTTCAGGGCCGGTGGTGCGGATCGAACAGGTTTCGACCTGATGTCCCAGCGCACGCAGGGCGGCAACCTCGCGCTGGATGAAGGTATCGGAGGCGCGCGGGTATTCGCCGGTCAGATAGGCGAGCTTTGGCAGGCTCATCTTTCCCCCTCCAGCGTGCGGGCAAGCATGCCTTCGAAGGTATCCCGGTCCTCTCCGCCCAACGCGTGGCGCAGCGCAGTGTTGGGCCAGCGCAGCGGCATGAGGCGCGCACGGAGCGTCGGCTCCTGAAAAAGGCCGGGAAGTTTTCCGGAGATAGGTTTCACGACATGCACGAGCGTCAACCAGAGCCGATAGGGGACAGGCAGGACCAGTCGCGGCCAACCCACCATCCGGCGATGAGCGCGCAGGAAACGGGCGCGTGTCGGACGGTCATCGTCGAGCAGGTTGAGAACCGGTGTGCCCTGAGGGTCACGGGTGGCGGCCTCGACCAGCGCCCAAGCTGTATGGCTCACATGGGTCAGGGGCAGCTCACCGTCAGAATTGATCTGGACATGCAGCTTCGACGCGAAGAAGCCAAGCAACGCGTGCCAGCTGCGCCCCGGGCCGTAGATTGCCCCCGGACGCAGGATCCACAGAGGCACACGGGCGTCTCGGCACAGGATTTCTTGCCGCAGCTTGGCCTCTGAATAGGCGTCGCGCGGATGATCGGGATCTCCGAGCGGGCTGGATTCGTCGAGGACTGCGCCCGGATCGACCTGCATCGTGTCATAGACCGCGATGGAACTGACCAGAACCAGCCGCGCGTTGGTTCCCTGCATCGCTGTCAGCAGAGTTTCAGTTCCGCGCAGCGTGTCGTTTCGATGCGCCCCTGAATCGCCCCCCAAATGGGCGGCGGCGTGGATGACCGCCTGACACTCGCCAAGGATTGCATCAAGTTCACGCGCGGTTGCCGGATCCGAAAGATCGCCTTGCAGCGGTTGAATGCCTCGGTCCCTGGCCCAGTCGGCAGGTTGGCTGCGACGGTAAAGCGCGACAACCTCTATTCCGCGCGCGCGCGCCTCGGCGACGCATGCGGCGCCGACAAAGCCAGTTGCGCCGGTGATCAACAGACGGGTCATCGTGCCCATGGCATCGGCTCCATCGCTGTGCAGGTGGTTGTCATGCGCTGGGCGCCGGTCGTCTCTCCGGCGTTCTGGATGGCCAGCGCAACCTCGGTAAGATGCAGGGCAAAGTCGTTGGACAGTCGGCAGGGGCGGCCCTCGCGCAGCGCTGCGAGGACCTCTGCCGGACCAAGCATGAAGTTCATCGCGGCCGCACCCCAGCGTTTCACTTTCGGATGTGTCGGCTGTGGCAGATGCAGGCGGCGCGGAAGGGGATGTTCCATGAGGCGCCGACGCAGGATCAGGCGTCTGGCAAACCGAACCTTTGCGGAATTATTCCATGCGGCGTTGCACGACAGCACGCCCTTGTCGCCGATAATGCGGATTCCGTGATCATGCGGAGCGACGATTGAACAGGTCAGGCGGGTAACGGGACCGTTCTCGAAGAACAGGGTCGCAACCGACAGGTCCGGCGCAAAGGGGCCTGTCCCCTCCTTCTCGGGGATCGTCTCCGCCGAGGCGGCGACGACCCTGCGCACCGGCCCGAACCATGAAATGAGCCATGTCAGGTAATAGCCCGCATGTTCCAGCGTGCAGCCGACCCGGAACTCGTCCTCATGCGGCCAGGGAGCGCCGCTTTGCGACAGCCATTTCCGATAGGCCGCCTGCGGAACATATCCGTCGTCAAGCTCGGCATAAATCGCCCTCGGACGGCCGGCGACACCGGTGCGCAGTGCGTGGCCCAGGGTCTGCGCGGCTTCCCCAAGGACCGAACAGGGCGCTGAGGCCAGCATCAGATCCTTTTCGGCGGCGAGCGCATGAAGTGTCCTTGCCTGCTCCAGCGTCATTGCCAGCGGTTTCTCGGAATAGACGTGGCGACCGGCCTGCAGACAAGCGCGCGTGGTGTCGAAATGCGCATCGGGATTCGTGAGGTTCAACACCAGCGCGTTCGGGGCTTGCGCAAGCATGG
Organism: uncultured Rhodobacterales bacterium; assembly: GCA_964604565.1. Classification (GTDB taxonomy): domain Bacteria; phylum Pseudomonadota; class Alphaproteobacteria; order Rhodobacterales; family Rhodobacteraceae; genus CAZRZN01. Next base: position 1,837 of record CAZRZN010000291.1, on the reverse strand, counting down.
CGTCGAGGCTGGATCGCGCGGGCAGGCCCCAATGGGCGCAAAAGGCTTGCAGGCGCGCGGAATCGGTGTCGAAGACGCCGGCAACCTCGATCCCGGGCATTACCGAAAGCGCATGCATGTAAAGATCGGCCACGAAGCCGCAGCCTAACAGCACGACCTGTTCCGCGCCGTTCGACGTCTGCGCCTTGTCTGAAGTCAAGATGATACTCCGGCCTTGCCTTTGCTCTGCTGCCGCTTTGGAACAGGAAAAAATGGCCATAATTCGACCTATGGAAGAAAGCTGCGGCAGCGCAGCATCACTATGCACCAAAATTATCCGACTGTTTTGCAAATGGCACTGAACATTTAATGAATTCAAGTTATGCAAACTGTGGAAGAGCAGGGTGCTGCAATGGAATTTCGGATAGGCGAGGACAGGATCGTCGTGAATGTGCCGACATGGGCCGTTCTCGAGGCACGTATCCGTGAGCGGTTCGCACGACGTGCGGGTTTTGCGCTGTCCACGATCAACCTTGATCATCTCGTCAAGCTGAAGGCCTCCGATCAATTCCGCGGCGTCTATCTGGCGCAGGATTTCATTGTCGCGGACGGAAACCCCATTGTCTGGCTGTCGCGAATTGCCGGACGGCCCGTGTCGCTGATCCCGGGCTCGGAGGCGATCCTGCCTCTGGCGCGGATCGCCGCCGCGCAGGGCGTTACGGTGGCGCTGTTCGGGTCCAACGGGCCGGTGCTGGCGGCCGCGGCGGAGTATCTGGAACGGGAGGTTCGGGATCTGCGCGTGGTCTGTCAGATCGCGCCGCCAATGGGGTTCACACCTTCTGGCCCGGATGCAGAGGCCATGCTGCATGAAATCGCTGCTTCGGGGGCGCGACTTTGCTTTGTGGCGCTTGGGGCCCCGAAACAAGAGACATTTGCCGCGACGGGCCGCCGGGTCGTGCCGGAGGTAGGGTTTGCCTCGATCGGGGCAGGGCTGGATTTTTTCGCAGGCAAGCAGAAACGCGCGCCGGAATGGGTGCAGAAGATCGCGATGGAATGGCTTTGGCGGTTGATGTCCAACCCCGGGCGCTTGGCTGGGCGGTATTCGAAATGCGCGCTCATCCTGCCCGGACTTGTGCTGCGCGCCCTGTTGTTGCGTCTACGGGATCGGCGTGCCTGAGCGGGTCACAGACTGCGCGGTTTAGGCCGCTTCATCAACAGAAGATCCCTGACCTTTCGCTTCAGCCCGCGGGGCGGGAGGATTTCGGTGTCGCGCTCAAACGTCGTTCCTGACAAGGATGGATCGCGCATCAGGGCCAGCTTGACACCCCATTGCGCGGCTTGATCCGGGGCCAGCCCGTCGGGGATCCCCATCTCCGTGTCCAGGGCCCCGGGCAGCCAGTCTCCGATGACGATATCGGGAAACCTGTCCGCAAGATCGGCGACCATGGCACGCGTCAAGACACGTGCGGCGCCCTTGGAGACCGAGTAGGCTGCCGAGGCCGGTAGGGGTGCGATATCGGCAAAGCTGGCGACATTCAGAATACGGCCTGCACCGCGCGGCGCCATGTCCTGCAAAGCCGCATGGCTGCAGGCAAAGACCCCGCCAAGATTGATGGCCATACTGTGCCAGAAACTGTCCGGTGTCTCTTGCAGGAGGTCGATCCGCGGGTAAACCGCCGCATTGTTGATCAGCAGGGCGAGAGGCCCGTGCTGCTCGATAAGCAGGGAAAAGCCCTGCGCGACCTTATCGAAATCCGCTACGTCCATGGTTACCGGCAAGAAGTGTCCCTCTGGGCAAAGCTCTGCCGTGTGTTGCAGCGCCTCGGGCCGCCGCCCGGTACCCGCCACGATGAACCCC
>CAZRZN010000290.1:0-4835 GCA_964604565.1 uncultured Rhodobacterales bacterium | reverse complement strand
GAATTTCGCTGCGGCTGCGAATGCACCCTGGCCTCAACCTGGAAGCTGACATTCCGTCACCCCACCCCGCCCGATCTGATTGATCGGCACAGAGGGCGGAGCGCCGACATTCGCCTTGCCCTCGTCAAACATGCCCGTAGGCAGCAGGTTGCACGTGGACCAAGATCGGAAAACCAGAACCAGAGCGCGCCAGCTTCCCTCCCACTTACTCCGCCGGTTCGGCGACGGGATTCTTTCGCAGGGCGCGATCCCTTTGCATCAGGTCGTAAAGCGCGGGTGTCAGAAAGAGCGTAAGGATCGAGGCCCCCAGGAAGCCGCCGATTATCACGATACCGATGGAGAACCGGCTCTCTGCGCCTGCACCCGTCGAAAGGATCAGCGGGACGGCGCCCAGCACCGTCGACAGGACGGTCATGAGGATCGGACGCAGGCGCACCGCCGCGGCCTCGATCACCGCATCGCGCACGGCCTTGCCCTCGGCACGAAGCTGGTTGGCGAATTCCACGATCAGGATGCCGTTCTTGGCCATCAGGCCGATCAGCATGACCATGCCGACCTGGCTGTAGATGTTGATCGCCTCACCCAGCGCAAAGAGCGTCAGGAGCGCCCCGGCCACGGCCAGCGGCACCGACAGCAGGATGATGACCGGCTGAACGAAGCTTTCGAACTGCGCCGCAAGGACGAGGAACACGACAAGGACCGCGAGGCCGAAGGTGACGAGGATGCCACCCGAGGTCTCTTGGAACTGTTCGGCCTGCCCGGACCAGACGAGGGACATCTGCGAGGGCAGCCCGTCGGCGATCCGTTCGACCTCGGCGATCGCTTCGCCCAGATCCACACCCTCGGCCAGCGAGGCGGAAATCTCGACGGATGGCTGGCGGTCGAGCCGGTTGTAGGCGTCGACCGAGGCCCGGCGTTCCAGCGTCACCAGCCCGTCGAGCGGGACGAGATCGCCGCTCGCCGTCCGGATGTTGAGGCCGAGGAGCGCGTCCGTGCTGGTCCGCAGGTCCTCCGGCGCCTGCAGGATCACGGGATACTGGCGGTCCCGCTCGATGAACTCGGTCACCTCGGCAGAGGCGAAGAAGGTGCGCACGCTGTCCGAGATGGTGCGCGCATCGACGCCGATGCTGCGGGCGAGCTCGCGGTTGACGCGAATGTCGAAGCCGGGCGTGTTCACCTCGTAGGCACGGCGCACGCCGGTCAACATATCGCTGTCGCGCAGGCGCTGCTCCATCTGCGCGGAATAGTCCGCCGCCTGCTCGAAGCTCGGGGCGGTCACGGCCAGTGCCAGCCCGGAGCCGGACCCGGCGTCGAGACCGGAAGGCGCGAAGGAGCGGACGCTCGCCAGCGTGATCTCCGCGAATTGTGGCCGCAACGCGTTGACCACGTCTCGCGGCCCCAGATCACGCTCTGCAAAAGGTGCCATGACGGCGACGAGGAAGGCGCGGCCGGTATCGCCGTACTGGCCGGTGATGGAGATGACATCGTCGACAGCCCCGTCCTCGCGATACGGGGCGATCAGGTCCTCGACCTCCCGCACGGCCTCGTCGGTCAGGCCGAGGGCGGAGCCCGCCGGCGCCGACACGCTGACGAAAAAGATGCCGCGATCCGCACTGGGCGCCAGTTGCGAGGGCAATTGCTGGTAGAGCGTCCACGATGCGCCGGTGAGCGTCGCGGCGATGGCGATGATGACGAACGGCACCTTGAGAGAGCGGCTCAGCAATGCCCGGTAGCCGTCCGAGAGCCGCCTCGTGCCACCGTGGACAACCCTGGCGAACCGGCTATCGTTCATTCCCCGGCGCAGCACGCGAGAGGCGACGACCGGGCAGAGCGAAAGAGCGACGAAGGTCGAGACGGCGACCGCGATGGCCAGCGTGATCCCGAACTCGGAAAAGAGCTTGCCGATCTCGCCCTGGAGGAAGGACAGCGGCACGAATACGGCGATCAGCGTGGCAGAGGTCGAGACCACAGCGAAGAAAACCTGGTTGGCGCCGGTGCGCGCGGCCTCCACGGGCTCATGCCCGTCCTCGACCTTGCGTTCGATGTTCTCCAGAACGACGATGGCGTCGTCGACGACGAGGCCGATGGCGAGGATCAGGGCAAAGAGGGTGAGCGTGTTGAGGGAGAAGCCCGCCAGCGCGATGCCGGCACAGGCGCCCAGCAGCGCGATGGGGATGGTCACCGCGGGGACGATCGTCGCTCGCAGCGAGGTCAGGAACAGGTAGATGACCGCGACCACGATCACCACGGCGATGGCCAGCGTCGTGACGACCTGCCGGATGGAGTTCTCGATGAAGTCGGCGTCGTCGCTGGTCACCGCCAGTGTCGTGCCCTCGGGCAAATCCTGCCGGATCGCGTCGACCTCGGCGTTCACCGCCCGCGAGATGGCAAGCGTGTTCGCCGCCGACTGGCGCAGCACGCCAAGGCCGATGGCCGTCTCTCCGTTGGCCCGGAAGCGGGAATCGTCGTTCTCCGTCCCGATCTCGACTCGGGCCACGTCGCCGAGGCGGATCTGCGCGACGCCGCTGTCGCGCAGGATCAGGTTCTCGAACGCCTCGACATCGGACAGCCGGGTCTGCGTGCGCAGGAGGTAGGCGCGCGACGCGCTCTCGATCCGCCCGGCAGGCAGCTCGAAGTTGTTGTCGCGGAGCGCGTTGGTGATCTCGCCCACGGTGATGTCGCGCGCAGCCATTTCGGCCGGTGCGAGCCAGATGCGCAGGGCGTAGGGCCGGTCGCCGTAGGTGTTGACGGCCGCGACGCCGCTGAGCGTTTCCAGCCGGTCGGTGACGAAGCGGTCGGCAAAGTCGGTGAGCGCCGTCGCCGACATCTCGTCCGAAGTCATGGTCAACCAGAGGATCGGGTCGCCCTGGCTGTCGTTCTTCTCGATCTCGGGCTCGCCCGCCGGTTCGGGCAGGTCGCTGGCAACCGCCTGCACCGCGGCGCGCACGTCGGAAGCGGCTTGGTCAATGTCCCGGCCTTGGCGGAAGGTGATGACGGTGCGCGAGCCGCCGAGGTCCGCGCCGGTCGAGATGCGCTTGATCCCCGCGACAGTGGAAATGGCGCCCTCGATGACCGACGTGATCTCGGAATCGACGACGCCCGGGGCCGCGCCGGTGTAGGAGACGCTGACGGTGACTTCGGCGGTCGACGTGTCGGGCAGTTCGCGGACGGGCATGCGCATCAGCCCGGCAATGCCGAGGACAACGATGAGAATGGACATGACAGTCGCGAACACGGGGCGACGCAGGCAGAGATCGGGGAGTGTCATTGCAGGGCCTCCCGGGCAATCTCCTCGGCCACGGTGACCGGCGCCCCGTCGCGCAAGGCGTTCCAACCCGAGACGACGACGCGGTCGTCGGGCTGAAGGCCCTCGGTGATCTCCGTCAGCGCGCCGAGGGATTGCCCGGCGGTCACGTCCCGCCGAGAGGCTTGCCCGTCCTCGACAACGAAGACGTAAGTGGCGCTGCCCTCCGAAATAATGGCGTCGTCGTCGATTGCGAGCCCTTCGCCCGTGTCGAGGACGAGGCGGGTCCGGGCGAACATGCCGCCCACCAGCCTGCCTTCGGAGTTGTCGACTTCCGCACGGACGTCGAAGCTGCGGGAACTTGCGTCGACCCCGGCGGCGCGGACCGTGACGACGCCCTCGAACGTCCGGTCCGGGTAGGCGGGCAAGGTCAACTCCACCGCCTTGCCGCGCGTGACGCGGTCGAAATATCGCTCGGGCAGGGCAATGTCGACATGCACCACGGACAGGTCCGAGAGCGGGGCGATCACGTTCTGAGGCGAAATGTAGGCGCCCGGGTCGACGTCGATGAGGCCAAGCTTCCCGGCGAAGGGCGCTTCGATCCGCCGATCGTCGAGCGCTGCACGGGCCGCCAGCATCTCGCTCTCGGCGCGGTTGAACGCGGCGCGGGCCGCCTCGAGCCGCTGCTCGGCGGCAGTGTTGCTTTCAGCCAGCTCCTCGATCCGGTTCAAGTTCTGGCGGGCCTCCGTGAGTGTCGCCTCTGCCCCCGCGATCTGGGCACGCTGCGCGCGGTCGTCCAGTTGCAGGATCAGGTCACCCGCCGCGACCTCCTGGCCGGAGGTCACGGCGACATCGGTCACGCGTCCGGAAACGGTCGGGCGAAGATTGACGTCACGCACAGGCATGACGGTGCCTACCGCGCTCACTGTGTCATCGACGGTGCTGCTTTCCGGAGTGGCGACACCGACCCGGGTGGCGCGCGGCGCATTGCCCCGGTCACTGGCTTCCGCAGTGCCCGAACGGTCGAGGATGTATTCGGTGCCGAAAAGTCCCGCCGCGGCAAAACCCGCGACAACACATAGCGCGAAAGCAGTCTTGATGGCTTTTGTCACGGTTGAACGATCCTTTTTGTCACGCGCGCCGGGGGATACCGATCTGGTGAAACGCGATTGGTTGGCAACGCGCCGCCGCGCAGAAGTGTCCGCCGGCTGGCGAATTCGTGAACGCGCAGGATATCGCGGGTGTGGCCGGGAACGGCCACGGTCGGCCCCACGCACTTCACGCGCAGCAACGCGGCCGAAGCCTTCCACGACAGGACAGAGCCCGATGCTGAGGTCGACGGCATCGCCTTTGGCCGGGCCAATTCGTGCAGGCGTGGCCGATGCGAGGCCCATTCAAGGACGGTTGCACGAAGACCGCGATGACACCGGCCTTCATACCACCCTCCAGACTTTCGGAAATCGGCTTGGATGATCAGTTGAACGGCGGCTTGGGTGAAGGTTTTCTGATGCGGGTCGCGGCGTGAGGGTAGCGTCATGGCGGGCGGACGACCCGCGTTGGAAAACCTCCCAAGGTCGAAGCCGCGAGGGTC
>CAZRZN010000289.1:0-4955 GCA_964604565.1 uncultured Rhodobacterales bacterium | reverse complement strand
TGAACGCTACCCCGCGTTGCAGGAGGTGGGCGTCAAGACATGGGTCAACGGCGCCTTCACCTTCTCGCCGGACGGCAACCCGCTGGTCGGTCCGGTGCGGGGCAAGCGCGGATATTGGAGCGCCTGCGCCGTCATGGCCGGGTTTCTTCAGGGCGGCGGCGTCGGCAAGACGCTGGCCGAATGGATGATCCACGGCGAGCCGGAGGCCGATGCCTGGTCGATGGATGTGGCGCGCTACGGCGATTTCGCGCAGAACAAACGCTATATCCGCGAAACGACCGGCCAGTTCTATTCGCGCCGCTTTGTCATGACCTACCCGAATGAACAGCTTCCGGCGGGCCGTCCCTTGAAAACCGCGCCAGCCTATCAGGCCATGTCGGCGGCGGGCGCGCGGTGGGGCGTCAACTGGGACCTTGAAGTGCCGCTTTACTTTGCGCCAAAGGGGTTCGAGGAAAGGCCGACGCTGAAACGGTCGAACGCCTTCGACATTGTTGGCGATGAATGCCGCCATGTCCGGGAGAAGGTCGGGATGGTCGATACCACCGGTTTTTCCCGGTTTGAGGTGTCGGGCCCCAATGCCCGGGTCTGGCTGGATCGGCTCATGGCTTCGGAATTGCCGAAGCCGGGCCGCGCGAGGCTGGCGCCGATGCTTGGGCCTGACGGGCGGCTCAAGGGCGATCTGACCGTGATGAACTGGGGCGATGGCACATTCTGGGTCATGGGGTCCTACTACCTGCGCGCGTGGCACATGCGCTGGTTCGAGGACCAAATGCAGGATGGCGTGCAGGTCCGCGATCTGGGCGAAGAGGTCTGCGGCCTTGCCCTGACCGGCCCGCAATCCCGCGCCGTCATGGAAAAACTCTGCGATGGGGCCGCCGATCTGCCCTTCATGGGCTGCGCGGCACTGGATGTGGGCCTGTTCCGCACCCGCGTCGCGCGCATGTCCGTGGCGGGGGAACTGGGCTATGAGATCAACTGCCGCTACGGCGACCATATCAAGCTGCGCGATCTGCTGCTGGAGGCGGGCGCCGAATGCGATCTCAGGGAATACGGGTTCAACGCCATGCTGTCGCTGCGGCTGGAGAAAAGCTTTGGCATATGGTCGGCGGAATTCACCCAGGGCTACACCCCCGCAGAGACCGGCATGGACCGCTGGATCGCTTGGGACAAAGGCGATTTCATCGGACGGGAGGCCGCACTGGCCGAACGCGGCGCAGGCCCGAAACGCCGGATTGTGACACTGGAGGTTGACGCAGAAGGGGCCGATGCCAGCGGGTTCGAGCCTGTCTGGCACAAGGGCGCCAAGGTCGGATTCGTGACTTCGGGCGGCTATGGCCACACGCTGGGACAATCGCTTGCCATGGCCATGGTCGATGTTTCGGCCGCGGCAGAGGGGACGGAGCTGACGGTGCATGTCGTGGGCGTCGAACGGGCCGCGCGCGTGGTCGCGCCCTCTCCCTATGATCCGCAGGGATTGGCCATGCGCGGCAAGCCCGTGCCTGCGGCCCGCGTCGCAGAGCCGGCGGAATGAAGACACCCTCGATTGAAACCCGGGGCCGCCGCCGAAGGCGCGCCAGCGGCCCGTCCGCGGCCCCGGCACGCGTGGTCAATTACAGGCAACTGAAAAACCCGTTCACGCCGCAGACCGTCTTTACCGAGGACCGGATTGCCGCGATCCACGACACGGCGCTGCGCGTGCTGGAAGACCTCGGGATCAAGATCCTGTTGCCCGAGGCCCGCATGCTGTTCCGGCAAGCCGGTGCCAAGGTCGACGACGACAGCCAGTTGGTCTTTGTCGGGCGCGAGATCATCGCTGCGGCATTGGCCAGCGCGCCGCGCCGGTTCACCCTGCACGGAGGTTCGCGGGACCGGGATCTGGACATGCAACTGGGCACGCTTGCCTTTCAGTCCGGGGCAGGGGCACCGAACTGCACCGATCTCCTGCGCGGTCGCCGTCCCGGCACCCTGCGCGATGTCGAAGAACTGACCAAGCTGGTGCATCATTTCGATGCCATCCAGATGCTGTCGCCGGGGGTCGAGCCGCAGGATGTGCCGCTGCATCTGCGTCACTATGCCTTTACCCGGATGCAGCTTTCGGTGTCGGACAAGGTGCCGTTCCTGTTCTCCCGCGGCACGCAGCAGGCCTTGGACGGGTTCGAGATGATCGCCGGGTTTCGCGGCCTCTCGGACACGGCGTTCCGCGCCCAGCCGCATTGCTACACGATCATCAACACCAACTCGCCGCGCCAGATCGACGTGCCCATGGCGCAGGGCCTGATCGATTTTGCCCGGCACGGGCAACCCTCCGTCGTCACGCCGTTCTGTCTGATGGGGGCCATGGCGCCGGTGACCGTGGCGGGGGCCATGACCCTCAGCCACGCCGAGGCGCTGGCCGGTATCGCCCTCACGCAACTGGCCCGGCCCGGTGCGCCGGTTTTCTATGGCGCCTTTGCCTCCAACGTCGACATGAAATCCGGCGCGCCTGCCTTTGGCACGCCGGAGCAGGTCAAGGCAAGCCTTGCGGCCGGGCAGCTTGCCCGCCTCGTCGGCCTGCCGTGGCGCAACGCGGCCGGATGCGCGGCCAACATCAACGATGCGCAGGCCGCCCATGAGACGGAGATCAGCGCATGGGGGGCGCTCATGGCGGGCGCCAGCATCGTGATCCATGCGGCGGGCTGGATCGAGGGCGGCCTGTCGGTGAGCTATGAGAAATTCATCACCGACATGGAAATGGTGCAGGTCATGGCCGAACTGTGCGCCGACACCCCCTCCGAGGATGCGGATATCGCCTTTGACGCACTGGCAGAAGTCCCGCCCGGCGGACATTTCTTCGGCTGCACGCATACGATGGAACGCTACAGCACGGCCTTTTATGAGCCTCTGGTCGCCGACTGGTCGAACTTCGGCACCTGGACGGAACGCGGCGCCTTGGACGTCAATGACCGCGCGACGGCCCTGTGGCAGGGCATTCTCGCCGACCACAAGGCACCCGCCTGCGCGACGGAGGATCGGATCGGCGCGCTTGATCATTTCATTGCGCGCCGCACGGCCGAGGGCGGCGCTGCTCCTGCGGATTGACCCGGACATCGGGGGCATGTGCCGCGCAGCGTGCCCAGCAGCGCAAGAACCCGGCCTGATCGCTCTGGCCAAACCCGCCCCAAGGCAGGCATAAGGCACATCATGGACGGCAGCGACCCCCAGCCAGAGCCGCTTCCCGGCAACGTCAAGGTCACGCGCGCGGATTGGCTGCGCGTGGCGATGGACCTGCTCGTGTCGCACGGCGTGCAATCGGTCAAGGTGCTGACCATCGGTGAACGGCTGGGCGTCTCGCGCTCGTCCTTCTATTGGTATTTCAAAAGCCGTCAGGACCTGCTCGACCAGCTTCTGGCAGAATGGGAACGCTCCAACACCGGCATCCTGATCCGCCACAGCGGGCTGCCCGCCGATACGATCACGGGCGCGCTCAACAATTTCTTTCGCTGCATCATCGACCCGCAGGGCTTCAACCACCGGCTGGATTTCGCGGTGCGTGAATGGGCCCGCCGCGACGGCACGGTGCGCGGTGTGATCGACCGTTCCGACGCGGCGCGGCAGCAGGCCCTCGCGCAGATGTTCGAACGCCACGGCTACGATGCGGCAGAGGCCGATATCCGCGCGCGCGTCCTTTACTATCAGCAGATCGGCTATTACGCCTTGGAACTGGCCGAAACGCTGGAAGACCGGCTCAGCCGCGTCGAAGGCTATCTCTACTGTTTCACCGGCGTCCATCCCGCGCCGGAGGAGGTGGAGGCGTTCAAGATCTATGCCCGGAGCCTGAACAGATGACCCGCTATTCCGCCCTGACCCTTGCCCGTGAGGGACTCTCGGGCCAGTCCGGCTGGCGCCCCGCGTGGCGCAAGGCCAGCCTCCAGAAGGCCTATGACGCCGTCGTGGTGGGCGGTGGCGGGCACGGCCTCGCGACCGCCTATTACCTCGCGAAGCAGCACGGGGTAAAACGCGTCGCCGTGCTGGAAAAGGGCTGGATCGGCGGCGGCAACACCGGCCGCAACACGACCGTGATCCGCTCGAACTACTTCTACCCCGAAAGCGTCGCGCTCTACGATCTGTCGCTGCGCCTCTACGAAGGCCTGTCACAGGAGCTGAACTACAATGTCATGCTGTCCCAACGGGGCATGCTGATTGCCGCGCATACGCCGATGCAGATGGAGATTTGCGCCCGCATCGCCAATGCCATGCAACTCAACGGCGTGGACGGTCACCTGATGGGCGCGGCGGAGGCCCGCCGCCGCATCCCTCTGCTGAACACGGCCCCCGACGCCCGCCACCAATGCCTCGGCGGGGTCTGGCAGGGCCGCGCGGGCGTGGCCCGCCATGATGCCGTGGCCTGGGGCTATGCCCGCGCCGCCAGCGCGCTTGGCGTCGACATCGTCGAGGGCGTGACCGTCACCGGCCTGCTGATGCAGGGCGGTCGGATCACCGGGGTCGAAACCGACCATGGCACCGTGCGCACCGACCGTGTCGGCCTTGCGGCCGCGGGGGCCACTCCGGGGCTTGTCGCGCAAACCGGCCAGCGGCTGCCGATCCGGAATTATGCCTTGCAGGCCTTCGTCTCGGAACCGGTCAAGCCGATGCTCGACACGGTGCTCTTGTATCTGGGCACGGGCACCTATGTCTCGCAGTCCGACAAGGGCGAACTGGTCTTCGGTGGCGGACTGGACCGCGTGCCGACCCAAGGTCAACGGGGCAACCTGCCGGTGCAGGAAACCGTGGTGTCGGGCCTGCTGGAGATGATCCCCGCCTTCGGCCAGCTCAAGTTGCTGCGCCAATGGGCCGGCGTCGTCGACGTGGTGCCCGACAGCTCGCCCATCCTCGGCCCTGTCGGGCCAGAGGGGCTGTTCGTCAATTGCGGCTGGGGCACCGGCGGCTTCAAGGCGATCCCGGCGGGCGGCTGGCTG
>CAZRZN010000288.1:0-4978 GCA_964604565.1 uncultured Rhodobacterales bacterium | reverse complement strand
ACCTCGGGGGCCGGCGGTTTCTCTACATCTGGGCGGACGGCGTCTACTTCAAGCCTCGGATGGCTGAGGAAAAACAATGCGTTATGGTGATCGTGGGCGCAGACGAATACGGCCGCAAGGAGCTGCTGGCGATGACCGACGGCTTTCGCGAAAGCACCCGGAGTTGGCGCGAAGTGCTGCTCGATCTCATCTGCCGCAGGATGCCCATGATCCGGGCTTCTGTGAAACGTGTCTTTTTCATCGGAATATCCTCAGTCATCCTGCCGAGAAAATTCTACTTCCGCATCCCCCTAAGATCGGGGGGATTATCATGTCTTAACAGAAAAATGGCGAAAGCTCGACGGCCAGAACCGCCTGTCAGAGGTCGTCAGCGGGGCTGAGTTCCGCCACGGCATCCGCCAACCTCAAACCGCCGCCTGATCAGGCGGCACCAACTGTTGCGCATATCTCTCCGGTTCATCCTCTTGCTGGTCGAAGGGCCGCAATCAGCGGTATCCATATTATCTGTGCGACACACCCACATGCGGATCCAAGCGCAAGTCGATCCGCCGCGCCGATATCGAGGACGGGGTAGAAGCACTTTTGCGTAGCCTGCAACCCGCTGCGCAGCCCTTCAAGCTTGCGAAGGCGATCTTTATCGATATCTGGAAGATACGCCGCGTTGACGTCCTTGGCGCGCAGAAGGCTCTGGAAGCCCAGCTCAATGATACCAGCAATCAGATCGATAATCTGTTCGACCGTATCATGAACTCGTCCAGCCCGTCCGTGATCGGGAAGTCTGAAAAGCGCATCGAAGAGCTGGAACGCGAGAAGATCAGACTGGCAGAACGGTCGGAGTCGGCGGTGCCGACCAAGGCACGCCTGAGCGAATTTTTCGAACCGGCCATGGCATTCCTGGCAAGTCCTTGGCATATATATAAAAATTGCAACTTTGCCCTAAAGAGAACGGTAATCAAACCTGCCTTTGCTGAGCCACTGAGGTATCGCCGGATTGAGCGTTATCGAACCGCTGAAACCACCTTTACTTTCAAGGTGTCAGCGGACTTTCCGTCCTTGGAGTGTGGGATGGTGGGCGACCTAGGAATCGAACCTAGCGTGCGTCTCCGCGAGGGAGTTACAGTCCCCTGCCACACCTTGCGGCCTGTCGCCCACCGTTCGCCGGACCAGTCCAGCGTCGATGGCTGACTACAACCGCCCAAATTTGCCGTCAACAGGAAATTCCCTTGGCAAACATTCCCTGCGGTGCAATGCCTGTAGCCCGCGAATAAAGGGACGAAGCGCCATGGCGAAGAAACCCAAATGGGTTGTAGAAAAGGAACAGGCGCGGCGCGCCTCGGCGGCCGAGACCATCTGGCTCTTCGGTCTGCACGCAGTGCGCGACGCATTGATGAATCCGCGCCGGGAAAAAGTGCGCCTGATCCTCACACCCAATGCTGCGGACAAACTGGCGGATGCGGTGACGGCCTCGGAAATGACCCCTGAAATTCAGGATCCCCGCCGATTTGACGCGCCGCTGGACCCGAATTCGGTGCATCAGGGCGCCGCGCTGGAGGTCAAGCCGCTGGATTGGGGCCGCCTTGAGGATGTCGCCATTTCCAGCCACGGACCGCTGCGCCTTATCTTGCTGGATCGCGTCACTGATCCGCACAATGTGGGCGCAATCCTGCGGTCCGCCGAGGTCTTCGGCGCTCAGGCGGTCATCGGCACGCGCCATCACGCTGCCCCCGAAACCGGCGCGCTCGCCAAAACCGCAAGCGGCGCGCTGGAGCGTCAGCCTTACCTGCGCGAACGAAATCTTGCGGAAACGATCCTGAAACTGCGTGAGATGGGATATCTTGTTCTGGGCCTTGATGGCGAGGCCGGGGAGACCATCGACCAGGCAATGGAAGGGCGCAGGACAGCACCCGTGGCCCTTGTGCTGGGCGCTGAGGGCCCGGGCCTGCGCCCCAAGACGCGCGAAACGGTCGATCGGCTGGTCCGCATCGATTTCGCCGGTCCTTTCGGATCGCTCAACGTCTCGAACGCGGCCGCCGTTGCGCTTTACGCGGCGCGCCCCTAGATCTCCGGCATGCCGAGACACACCAAGATTGCCACCTGCTGTTATTGCGGCACACGCGCCGCACTGGTTCTGCAGGGCCGCGAAAGCCGCGAACTGGCCTGTTCCTCCTGCGGGGCCCCGCTGCACGCTCTCAAATCGCTGCGCGCCGATGCCGTGGACCCGGATGCCCACCGCAGTCCGCGCAAGGGTCGGCGCAAATCTGCACCGGACAAGCCGGCCATGCGGACTGCGGTCTGGGAACGCGCGCTTGCCAAACCGAAAAAGCGCAAACGCAAAAGCCCCATGCGCCGCCTTTTCGGCGAGATCGTTGATCTGGTCGAGGACATTCTGGACTGAGAACCGGACCTGACAGCTTCTTCTCTGTATAAATACTCAATCCGACTTACGTAACCTGACGAAGGCCGGACGGTTGCGCGCAGAGGTCTCGATCCGGCACGCTTGCCTCTGGCCTTTGGATCGCCGCTGGCGTATCTCGCGGCAACAGGCAGGAGGGAGGCCCCATGCCCGAATATGAATCCCCGGGACCGGTTGAACACAATTGGTCCGATGCGATCTCCTCTGTCGAGGAGATCATCGAAGACGCCCGCAACGGCCGGATGTTCATTCTGGTTGACCATGAGGATCGCGAAAACGAAGGCGACCTCGTGATTCCCGGGCAGTGGGCAACGCCGGACGCGGTCAATTTCATGGCGCTCTACGGACGGGGCCTGATTTGTCTCGCCATGACTTCGGATCGGATTTCCGAACTCGGGCTGACGCTGATGTCGACCAATAACTCCTCTCGGCACGAAACCGCGTTCACCACGTCGATCGAAGCGCGTGAAGGCGTGACAACCGGCATCTCGGCGGCGGACCGGGCGCTGACCATCTCGGTGGCGATAGATGCCTCCAAGGGGGCGGCGGACATCGCGACACCCGGCCATGTCTTTCCGTTGCGCGCAAGGGCGGGCGGTGTGCTGGTGCGGGCAGGCCATACCGAGGCCGCCGTGGATGTTTCGAGGCTTGCCGGTCTCAACCCCTCGGGCGTGATCTGCGAAATCATGAACGACGACGGGACCATGGCACGATTGCCCGAGCTTGTGGCCTTTTCCCAGAGGCATGGTCTGAAGATCGGAACGATCTCCGATCTGATCGCCTATCGTCGGCGTCACGACAACCTTGTGAAGGTGCGCACAGAGGAAACGATCGTCTCGGAATTCGGGGGCGAGTGGAAGATGAGGATCTACACGGATGAAACCCATGGAGACGAACACATCGTCCTCATGAAGGGTGATCTGTCCACGCCCGATCCGGTATTGGTGCGCATGCATGCGCTTGACCCCATGCTGGATGTCATCGGAACGGGCCTCGCAGGCCGCGCCAATGAGTTCCAATTCGCCATGCAAGCCGTGGCGGAGGAAGGACGAGGCGTGGTCGTCCTGCTGCGCGATACCTCGATGAAACTGGAGGCCACGGAGGGCACGTCGCCCGGAACGCTGCGGCAATACGGACTGGGTGCACAGATCCTGTCCTCCCTCGGTCTTTCCCGACTGACCCTTTTGACGAATTCGCCCACACCCAAGGTGGTGGGCCTCGAGGCCTATGGTCTCGAAATTACCGGAACGCGCAAGATCTCGGAGCTTGGTTGATGGCATCCAATGAAACCCACCACATTCTGGACCGTCCGACCTTCGACAAACCAGTGAAGGCGTTGATCGTGGTCGCGCCCTATTACAAGGACGTGGCCGATCAGCTTATCGCAGGAGCCCGGGCGGAGATCGAGGCCTGCGGCGGTTGGCACGAAACTGTAGAGGTGCCCGGCGCGCTGGAGGTGCCAACGGCCATCGGGATCGCCGAGCGTCTTTCGAATTTTGACGCTTACGTGGCGCTCGGATGCGTTGTTCGGGGCGAGACCACACATTACGAAACCGTCTGCAACGACAGTTCCCGAGGCCTGACGCTGCTGGGCCTTCAGGGTCTTTGCATCGGTAACGGAATCCTGACGGTCGAGACCCTGGAACAGGCCCGCGTGCGCGCCGAAGCGGCGGGCCAGAACAAAGGCGGCGGCGCTGCGGCAGCCGCCTTGCATCTGCTTGCGCTCGCTCGTAAGTGGGGCGGCTCGCGCAAGGGTGTCGGATTCGTTCCGAACCGGGACGAGTATCAGATAGCAGGCGACAGCAAAGGCCCCGACACAGCATGACCCAGCTTTCGGGCAATCGGAAACGCAAGATGAAAAGCGCCTCGCGGTTCTATGCCGTGCAGGCGCTGTTCCAGATGGAACAATCGGATTCAAGCGTCGACAAGGTGCGGCGCGAGTTTCTGGAACATCGCTTTGGCGCCGAGATTGACGATGGCACGGAGATGATCGACGGCGATGTCGACTTTTTCGCGAGGCTGCTGGAAGAAGCCGTCAATTGGCAGGGCAAGATCGACCAGATGACAGACCGTGCCCTCGTCGCCAAATGGCCCATCGCCCGGATTGACCCGACCCTGCGCGCGCTGTTTCGCGTGGCTGGGGCGGAACTTGTGACCATGGACACCCCACCCCGCGTGGTGATCGTGGAGTATATGGATGTTGGCGGCGCCTTCTTTCCGGACGGAAAGGAGGCGCGCTTCGTGAACGCTGTGCTGGATCACATGGCCCGCGAGGCAAAACCCGAAGCGTTCTGAGCGTCATCGCCGCGTTTTACGCGTATGCAAAACACGGGTCGCCATGGTCTGCAATCCGCGGGCACAACGACCACGCTGCGCTTGGGGAACAGGCGATGCGACCTGCAATCAACTACACGGATCAAGACCTGAAAACAGGGCGTGCGGGTCCGATCGGTGACGCGACACGGCGATAGGCGAGGCAATAGCGCCGAATTGCCGGGCGACTATCCAACTGAATCGCCCCGGTTTCATCGGAGACCTTTAGCTTCATTTCACGCGACCATATCG
>CAZRZN010000287.1:1514-4988 GCA_964604565.1 uncultured Rhodobacterales bacterium | reverse complement strand
TGATCGACTGTGACGTGGAAAATGGCGGCATGTCGATCAATCCCGATTTCATCGTGGATTTCGGCAAGGAACCGAATGGCCCCAGCCGCTGCCACGAAACCCGCTATCCCGGCGGCGACTGCACAAGCGATATCTGGCTGTGACCGACGCCCGGACCATAACCATCGCCAATCGCGGCGGCGCGACCTGCGTCGTCGAGGCGCGGCGTCCGTTGCTCGATACGCTGCGCGAGCAGGGCGTCGACCTGCCTTACGGGTGCAAGTACGGCGGCTGCATCACCTGCGCGGCCAAGCTGACGGTCGGCGAGGTCGATCAGCGCCGGCAGGTCGCGCTGAACAACCGCCAGATCGCCAATGGCTACGTCCTGCTCTGCGTCGCGCGTCCCGTGACCGACTGCACGCTGGAAATCGGCGTCGAAAGCCATGGCGCGCTCTACCGCAACCCGTTTCTCGATCCGCTTCAGCCGCATGAGCTGAAGGCGGACATCGCCACCCCTCCGCCCTCAAGTAGCGAAGCGGAAGGGCATAAATCGAAAAAGGAGCCCTGACATGCCCGACGCCGATGTCGACCGCCGCTACGACTATTCCCAATCCTACCTGACCGAGATCCTGCGCTCGGTCAAAACCATCGCCATGGTCGGCGCCAGCGCGGACAAGACCAAGTTCAGCTATGGCGTCCTGCGCGTGCTGCATGAAACCGGCTATGACATGATCCCGGTGAACCCCAACCCGGCGGTGACCGAAATCCGCGGCATCCCCGTTTTCCGGTCCCTGCAAGACATCGACCGCCCCGTCGACATGGTCGAGGTGTTCCGCCCCAAGGAAGAGCTTTACGCCATCGCGGAGCAGGCCATCGCCCTGCGCGCCAAGGTGCTCTGGGGCCAGATCGGCGTCTATGACGACCGCGCGGCAAAGCTGGCAGAGGACGCGGGCCTGAAGGTCGTCATGGACCGCTGCCCCAAGATCGAGCTGTTCCGCCCCTTCTGGAAACCGCGCCTCGACCTCGCGATCTAGAGAGTCGATCTAGAGAGTGTCGCGCTCGACTGGAAACAGGCAGTCAGCGGGGCAGGGTTTGCGCAGCACAACCCGTTCGCCTGCCCCGCTGAATCCGATAATGCCCACCACGCGACAAGACCGCCGGCCACGCCCAAGGCACCGCGCGCCCGGTTAACCGCGCGGATCGGTGCAGATCCGTGCATGGATTGTGCATCGGTTGTGCATGAAATGTGCCTTGTGAAATCCGCGCCGTTTCAATCAGTTAACCCTGATTCTCGGCCTCTTTTCGGCAGCGCGCCCCGGCGCCCTGCCCTCCCCGGGCCACCGGGATCGCGCAGGTCGGTCGCGCACCGGTCCTCCCGGAATTTTTCCCTGATTTTGATTTTTTTTTCGGAACCTCTGAAACTTTCACATTCTGGCGTCGTGGCTCAGGGCAGGAACCCAACAGGAGGAACTGACCATGGCCCATCTGGCCTCGACCTACACGTCTTTCGAAAACTTTCTTGGACAGGCGGACAAGTTCTGGACCGTGGAACTGGACGCGCTGAACAGCTCGGGCGTCAACGCCACCGCCGTTCTGGCAATGAACACGGAGGATGACGGCACATCCTATCTCAACGTGGCGATCTCGGGCACGGGCCTGACACCGTCCCAGACCCACGTCCAGCACGTGCATGGCCTGTTCGACGAAGAGGGCACGCCGATCGACTCCGTGGCCCCCACCATCGCCGATGACGCCGACCGTGACGGCATGGTCGAAGTCCTTGAAGGCGTTGGAAAATACGGCGACGTTCTCTTGCCGCTGTCGTCGGATGGCATGATGCCCATGGCCGATGCCTCCGGGCGCGTCTCCTTCATCCAGAACTACGATCTGGGCGATGACAGCCAGTTTGCCAGCCCGGTGACGATGACAGATTACACCGCCGCAGACATCATGCCCCTGACCCTGCGCGAGATCGTGCTGCATGGCGTCCAGATCCCCGACGGGATCGGCGAGGGCACCGGCGGCGAGGTCGACGGCGGCACCAACGGCTACATCCCCATCCTTCCGGCCGCGGCGGGCAGCATCGAGACCGCCACCAAGGATGAGGCCATGGCCATCCTCTCCGGCCAGCGCGCCACCGCCAGCGACGACATCATGCTGACCGAGGGCGACGACAGCTATGACGGCGGTCTGGGCGACGACAAGGTCGACGGTCTGGCCGGCAACGACACCATGAGCGGCGGTGCCGACAACGACAGCCTGATGGGCGGCATGGGCGCCGACATCCTCGAGGGCAACAGCGGCGACGACATCCTCGACGCCGGTGCCATGGACATGAACGTGGCCAATGAGGCCGACATGGGCGCCTCCGGCGGCCTGACACTGGCGCAATACGACAGCGGCATCGCGGGCGGCGCGGGCAATGACATGATCATGGGCGGCGCGGGTGACGAAATCCTCACGGGCGACGACGACAGCCGCACCGCAGAGGTCACGGGCGCGATGTTCGACGCCACGGCCGACGGCATGGACACGATCATGGGCGGCGGTGGCAACGACGAGATCCACACCGGGTCTTGGTCCGACAGCGATCAGGGCCTGCCCAATGCCCAGACCGGCATGATGGATGACGTGGCCTATGGCGGCAGCGGCGACGATATCCTGCGCGGTGCGGGGGGCAATGACATGCTCTACGGAGACTCCGGCGCTGACAATATCGGCGGCGGCGGCGGCAATGACGTGATCTTCGGCGACGGGGCCTTCACCGTCGATCCCACGATGGTCACGGGCCAGCTTTACCGGCTCTACAACGCTGCATTTGACCGTGACCCCGATCTTTCCGGGTTCGAGGCATGGGCCGCGTCGCTGGGAACCGGCATGACCGATATCGACGTCACCGCCAACGGATTTGCCGGTTCGGCAGAGTTTCAGGCCACCTACGGATCCACCTCGAACGAGGATTTCGTGCGGTCGCTCTACCAGAACGCGCTTGACCGTGAGGCCGATGCCGGAGGGCTTGAAGCGTGGACCGACCGTCTTGAAGACGGCACCAGCCGTGCCGAGGTGCTCACCGGCTTTTCCGAAAGCCGCGAGTTCATGATCACCAGCGCGCAGAACATGCGGGACTGGGTCATGGATCAGGGCCCGAATGACGTGATCGCGGGGAACGGCGGGGACAACACCCTGTCAGGCGGTTACCTGTCCGACACCTTCGTCTTCGGCACGGATGCGGGCAGCAGCCACACCGTGACGGATCTGGAATCCTGGGACATGCTGGACTTCACCGCCTTCGGATTTGCCGATGCGGATGCTGCCCTTGGCCAGATGACGCAGCAAGGCGACGATGTGGTCTTCATGGATCAGGACGTCACAGTGACCCTGCAGGACACGCAGTTGGCGGATCTTTCCGGCGACATGCTCATGGCCTGACAACGCATCTGACACAAACGGTCAGACCGCACCCACCAGACCGCCCGGAAAATCCTTCCGGGCGGT
>CAZRZN010000287.1:0-1414 GCA_964604565.1 uncultured Rhodobacterales bacterium | reverse complement strand
TACAGCAGAAAGGTCAGCAGAAGGCAGATCACGACCAAGCCGGTCAACAGAATGCGCAGCTGCATCCACCAGCCGGGTGCAAGACCCCATCGCCAGAACGCGAAATCTAGCAGCAGAAGACCCAGAAACCCGAAGGTCAGGTTCATCGCGGCCGCGGCCTCTCCGCCGCCCGTCGTGAAAAACGCCCAGAGCGCCGGAATGACCGAGAGCGCATAACCCGTGGCGGCCTGCCCGCCCTCCGCCTTGGTGGCAAAGCCCCATAGCACACCAGACATGAAGGACAGGATCACCGCGCCGTAAAAGAGCTGCACATAGGGGCCGACAAAGCGCGGTCCGAACATGGCCAGCCCCCAATCCCCCACCGCCGGAACAAGCAGTGTCAGAGCCCCCCAAGCGAAGGGCACGACACCGGCAAGGCCGAGGATCAGGGCGGAGCGGGGCATCTGCGTCATTATCTGCCTTTGGCCTGTTCGCGTTTTACACAAGGTGTCATCGTCGTCGACGTCCTACCTAGGGCCAGATCGCGGCCAAGGCCAGTGGCCCCTTGGGTCGCAGAGTTTCCAGACGGCCATGGCAGTCGCTCAAGCGAGCAGAGGTCAATCGCGGCAAGACGTGACCGCAGCCAGTGCAGGGTTGATACGGTCGGGGCGAACGGACTTGAATGGCTCGCGCGCCCAAGGCGAAGAGCATCTGTTTCTGGTATCGGCTACCCGAAGGACCACCGGATGCGCACCCGTTAGGCCGGTTCCCTCAGCACGCGCGGCACTTTGAACTCGACGTTTTCCTGCGCTGTCTCCACCAGCTCGACCGTCACGTCGAAGCGGGCGCGAAACGCGTCGATCACCTCCTCGATCAGCACCTCTGGGGCGGAGGCCCCGGCGGTAATCCCGATGGAGGCAATCCCCTCCAGCGCACGCCAGTCGATGTCCGCGGCACGTTGCACCAACTGTGCGTAGGGACACCCTGCACGTTGCCCCACTTCAACCAGACGCTGAGAGTTCGACGAATTGGTCGCGCCGACCACCAGCATGGCATCCGCGCGCGGCGCCATGACCTTTACCGCCGCCTGCCGATTCGTCGTGGCGTAGCAGATATCCTCCTTGTGAGGGCCGATTATGGCGGGAAACCGCGCATGCAAAGCGGCAACAATTTCCGACGTATCATCCACCGAAAGCGTCGTTTGTGTCACGTAAGCGAGACACTCAGGATCCCGGACGTCAACCTGCGCGACGTCCTCGACTGTCTCGACAAGCAACACTTCACCCTCGGGAAGCTGCCCCATCGTGCCGATGGTTTCGGGATGACCGGCGTGGCCGATCATGATCATCTGAAGGCCGTTCTCGTGGTGGCGGGCGGCCTCGATATGGACCTTGGACACCAACGGGCAGGTCGCGTCGACATAGACCATCTCGCG
>CAZRZN010000286.1:0-5028 GCA_964604565.1 uncultured Rhodobacterales bacterium | reverse complement strand
ATGGGCTGCATCATGGTGCGCCAGTGCCAGTCCAACACCTGCCCGGTCGGGGTCTGCACGCAGGACGAAAGCCTGCGCGCCAAGTTCACCGGCAACGCGGACAAGGTGGTGAACCTCATCACTTTCTACGCGCAGGAAGTTCGCGAAATTCTGGCGGAGATCGGCGCGCATTCGCTGGACGAGGTGATTGGTCGCGCGGACCTGCTCAGCCAGGTCTCTCGCGGGGCGCAGCATCTGGATGATCTCGACCTGAACCCGCTGTTGATCCGCGTCGACGGATCCGATGACATCACCTATGACCGCGACCGCCCCCGCAACGCGGTGAACGACACGCTGGACGCGGAAATCGTGCGGGATGCCGCACGCTTCCTGCAAGACGGTGAAAAGATGCAGCTCTCCTATGCAATCATGAACACGCACAGGACAGTGGGCACGCGCGTCTCCAGCCATATCGTCAGCAAGTTCGGAATGCGCAATGCGCTGCAACCCAACCACCTGCATGTTAAACTGACAGGCTCTGCGGGACAGTCGCTCGGGGCCTTCGCCGCGCCGGGCCTGAAACTGGAGGTCTCCGGCGATGCCAACGACTACGTTGGCAAGGGCCTCTCGGGCGGCCTGATCGTGGTCCGTCCGCCGCTGGTCAGCCCGCTTGTCGCAGCCGACAACACGATCGTCGGCAACACGGTGCTCTACGGCGCCACGGATGGCCATCTTTTCGCCGCCGGCCGTGCGGGCGAACGGTTCGCGGTGCGCAACTCCGGGGCACGCGTGGTGGTAGAGGGATGCGGCTCGAACGGCTGCGAATACATGACCGGCGGCGTGGCCGTCATCCTCGGAAGCATCGGTGCCAATTTCGGTGCCGGGATGACGGGCGGCATGGCCTATATCCATGACCCGAATGGCACGGCCCAGCAGATGATGAACATGGAAGGGCTGGTGACCTGCCCGGTGTCCGTGACGGCATGGGAAGATCAGCTCAAGGGCCTGATCGAACGCCACCTGCAGGAGACCGGCAGCCGCAAGGCCGGCGACATCCTTCAGAACTGGGACATCGAAAAGGCGCATTTTCTGCAAGTCTGCCCAAGGGAAATGCTCGACAAGATCCCGCACCCCCTCGGGATCGAAGGCGAACTGGCCGTCCCGGCGGAGTAGATCGCCCGAAACCGTCCCAATCTGCGGGGCCCGGTCACGTGATCGGGCCCCGTATGCCAATCTCAAGACGCCCAAGCGCATCCCTCCGTCAGGCTTTCTTCGGGCCTAAAATATCCCGGGGAGTGTGAGGGGCTGGCCCCTCACGCACCATAAGGGTCCAGAGCGGTTCCAAGGGCTGTTGCGCCACGCCGGCCTGAGCTAGACAAGGCCCATGGCGGTCAGGAAAAAGACAACTCGCAAGACCAGCAGCACGCGCAAGGGAAAGGCGGCCACCCCAAGGGCCCGGCCTCTGGCGTTCCTGCGGCGTTGGCTTTTGCGGATGGCGCTTGTGGCGATCATCCTGCCGCTCCTTGCAGTCGGCCTATACCGCGTCGTCAATCCCCCGCTGACCCATACGATCTGGTCCGAATCCCTGCGTTTGGGTGAGGTGTCGCGCGCATGGGTCGATGTGGAAAGGGTAGCGCCCGTGATGTTGCGCTCCGTCGTGGCGGCGGAGGATGCAAATTTCTGCACCCACTGGGGCTTTGACATGGATGCGATCCGCGCCGCGATTGCCGAGGGCGCGACGCGCGGAGGCAGCACCATCAGTCAGCAGGTGGTCAAGAACGTCTATCTCTGGCAGGCGCGCAGCTATACCCGGAAGGCCTTGGAGGCGCTGCTGACCCCGCTGGTGGAAGCCGCCTGGCCCAAACGGCGGATCCTCGAAGTCTATCTTAATGTCGCCGAATTCGACGAGGGTGTCTTTGGCATCGATGCGGCGGCGCGGCATTATTTCGGGATCGCGCCGGACGCCCTTGATGCACGTCAGGCGGCGCTTCTTGCGGCGGTTCTCCCGAGCCCGAAAAGACGTTCCGCCGATCAACCGACGGTTTTTTTGGACAGGCGCGCGCGCTCCATCATGGACGGCGCAGCCATGATCGCACAAGACGGCCGGGCCGCCTGTTTCGAGGAATGAGCCGGGCTTGATCAAGGGGCTGAACCGGCAAGCCCATTGGAAGGAGAACGCAGGCACGGCCAGATTTGTTCTTGTGCCCAGACAGATCTCGGATTTTGGCGTCGGCCCTGTCACCGGCCCAAACTCTGTGCCTTTTCGTGCTTGCGCTGCTCGGTCAGGTTCATACCGTCCCGGGTGCCACGATCCGGATTTCCCCCGCCCTGCATCTCAGGGCGTTCGATATGGCCGCGGCCAATGCGAATTGGCTCTGCCAGTCGAGTCCCACCTCTTGGCGCGCGGCCGGTATTGCCACGCGCCCCCGGGATCAGAAATCCAGCTTGACCCCATGCTCGACCTGCCAGGTTTCGGCCTGAGGCATTGACAACCGCGTCACTACAGCCCCGTGACCGTTTGCGATCGGACGCTCCCGAGTGAGATTGAAGGTCAGTCGGCGCGCATCATCGATCTGCTCCACATCGACTTCGATCCCAAAGGTCAAACCGTTTGCCGTGTTGGTCTTTTCCCAGGCAAAGCCCAGACCGATCCCACAGTCCGTATCGTCACCATAGGAGGATACCGCACAGATGAAGCGCGGTGTGATCGCGGTGCGCATCATCGATTCCATCGCCTCCGATCCGCCGGGGGCCGCAAGGCTTTCAAAGGTCACTTCGGCCGTCATGCGCGCCCCGGTGAAATCCTCCATGTCGATCACACCCGTATGGGTCAGGCCCAGTTGCCGCGCCGTGACATCCGCATCACCCGCTATGGCATAGGCAAGGTCGATGGCGACCCGCGGCTTCATCACGAAACTCTCAAAGTCATGCTGCCCCGAAATGCCCGCCCCGGCAAAGCCGGCGAGATAATCATATCCTCCGGTGGCATTGATGGGCGCAGGCGCCGCATCGAAGTCGATATCGAACTTGTGACGTCCCACTGCCCCAGCAAGGTAATAATCGAGGAACAGTCCCCCGGTGAAGGCCTGCGCGCCATACAGTCCGCCGTTCACGCCAAAACCGTTGATCGTTCCATCCCCCAGCCCGCTCACATCGGTCCGGCTGAAATACCCGCCGAGGAAGTATCCGGCCAGCGCCGTATCGGAGACGAACTTCTCTTTCTGGAACGCGAATTGCAGTAGGGCCTGAAGGCCGGTGTCATCCGTCTTGGTCAGGGAAAAGCTGCCATCGAGGATCTCGCGCGTGTCGGTCACACAATTGTAGACGTCGCGCCCGAATTTTCCCTGCGCAGACCCGTTGGCATCCTGAATTTCAAGAGAGCCGTCGATGTCAAAGCCCGACAGCGTCCCACAGGAAATGTCCCGCCCTTCCTGAAGCCGCCGCAAGGCGCCCGTTGCCATCCGGTTGAAGGCGCGCTGCTGGGTGTCGATGGTCTGCGCCAGATCATCTTCAAGGATCTCGGTCAGGGGATCACGGATCTGGTCGACAAGGTCGTCCGTGACCGTGACCGTGGCCAGCACCAGCGGCGTCCCGTCAAACCGGGTATCCGCGGAACTGACCGAAACGGTGGGCTGACAGCTATGCGTGCCCTCGACCTTGTCATCGTCGATGGCGCGGATCGTCAGCGCCTGCGAAACGGCATAGTCCCCCGCGCCGAAGGTCAGCGTTGCAGGCCGCACATTGCATTGATCGTCCCCCGCAAAGGTCAAAGTGACCGGCGCGCTCGGTGCCCCAAGAAGGACGAAACGCATCGTGGCATCGTCGTCCCCGCCTTCGTTTGTCACGAGGTCCACATTGGTCACGGCGATTTCGGCGAAGTCATCGTCGGTGATGCTTGCCGTGGCGCTGAGCGTCGCGCCCAATTCCGTCGTCAGATCCGCAGAGGTGATCGCTGTCAGCGTCAGTTGCACCGTTTCCGATCCCTCGATGTCGCCATCCTCCAGCACCGCAACGCTGATCGTGGCGGAGGTCTGTCCGGCAGGGATGGTAACGCTGCCCGAAAGCGCGGTGAAATCCGTTCCGGAAGTCGCCGTTCCTGCAAGGGAGTAGCTGATCACCGTGTCCTGTGTGGACAGGCGGTCCTGCGTAACGGTAAAGCTGGCATCCGTTGGCACGCCCCCGTTGGCCTCCACACCGTCGGTGAAGCCGGAAACATTCACGGAGTTGGTGGCGCATTGCGTCATCGGGAAGTTGTTGCCGAGGACATAGGGATCACCGGGTTCGATGTCGAAACGGGTGTAAAAACGCGGGTTGGCCGCGAGCGCTCCATCCGAAAGGAACCCGGTGGAGCCGACCTCGGACGCACCGATACTGCTTGGATTGCTTGGCAACAGAGAGGTGAGATCAAGAGTTCCGCTGTCAAGGCGGCTGGTGCTGGGGATGCCGACGGCCGTCGGATAGGTCACATCCATCGAAAAGACCCCCGGGACCAAGGCGAACCACTGGAATTCACCCGAGGTTCCATCGCGAGTTATGGAAATCCCGTTGCTGATCCCCACCGACGAATTCGTGCCCAGCGGACCGGAGACAGAGATCCCCCCGCCCGGGATGATGCGCCCATCTGCTTCGCAGTAGAAATACCCCTGAGGATCGAAGTCCGAGGCATCCGGAATGCCGTCGCCATCCCGGTCGGCCAATGAACTCTCAAGGAAATCGGGAACGCCGTCTCCATCCGCGTCCGGCGGCGGCGCGGGGTTGGGCGTGCCGGTCAGGTCGGCGCTGACTTCGATCGGGCCGGTCGCTGCGGAGAGGTTCCCCGCCCCATCGGCAGCGGCCCCTGCGTTCAACGAAATCCCCACCGTCCCATCATGATCCGGCGTCACGGTAAAGCTGTAGCTTGCGCCACTGCCGGTCAAGGCGGAGGCCGCGCCGATGTCGATGTCCACATCCGCAAGATCGAGGTCGAAGACATCTTCGGAGAATTCGATCGTCACGAGGAAGGCACCGGACTGCGCCGCCGTCGGACCCGCGAGCGTCGCTGTCGGCGCC
>CAZRZN010000285.1:0-5036 GCA_964604565.1 uncultured Rhodobacterales bacterium | reverse complement strand
GATTCCCAAGACCGGATCAAAGCTGATGTTCGGCGACGGACAGAACGCCCCGGCCACCGGCAAACTGGCGGAACTGCCGGATGGCCGATACACCGCCGGGTTCCGGCCCAACCACCTTGAAATCGGCAAGCACGCGGCGGACGCGGTGGAGTTCAAGACGACGCTGACCGTCACGGAACTGACCGGCTCCGAAACCTTTGTCCATCTCGATCATGACGGCGAACGCTGGGTCGGGTTGGTGCACGGGGTGCACGACCTGACCCTTGGCGCGGAGCTGAAGGTCTGGCTTGACCCCCGGCACGTCTATGTCTTTGGCGAAGACGGTCGCCTGATTGCACCCGCCGCCTACGCGCTGGCAGCCTGAGGGAGGGAACCATGGCCAAGATCACACTGGACAACCTTGCGCATTCCTATCTGCCGAACCCGAAGTCAGAGGCTGATTTCGCGCTGAAGGAACTGAACCATGACTGGGACGACGGCGCCGCCTATGCGCTGCTGGGATCCTCCGGTTGTGGAAAGTCCACGCTTTTGAACATCATTTCCGGTTTGTTGCAGCCATCGCAGGGGCGGATCCTGTTCGACGGGCAGGATGTGACGCATTCTCCGACAGCCGAACGCAACATCGCACAGGTTTTTCAGTTTCCGGTCGTTTACGACACAATGAGCGTGCAGGACAATCTGGCTTTCCCGTTGCGCAACCGCGGAGAAGGAGAGGCCTATGTCGCGGAGCGCGTTCAGGAAATCGCCCGCATGATCGGGATGGAAGACCGGTTGCGCCACAAGGCCCGCGGGCTGACGGCGGATGCCAAGCAAAAGATCAGCCTCGGTCGTGGCATGGTGCGCAAGGACGTGAACGCGCTGCTGTTCGACGAGCCGCTGACCGTCATCGACCCGCACATGAAATGGGAACTGCGCACCCAACTGAAAAAGCTGCACCACGATTTCGGCCACACGATGATCTACGTGACGCATGACCAGACAGAGGCGCTGACCTTCGCCGACAAGGTGGTGGTGATGTATGACGGCCGTGTCGTCCAGATCGGCACGCCACAAGAGTTGTTCGAGCGTCCCGAGCATACGTTTGTCGGCTATTTCATCGGCTCGCCGGGCATGAACGTCATTCCCGCCACGGTTGAAGGCACGATGGCCTATGTGAACGGCTCTCCGGTAGAGCTTGCGAACGGCTATGGCCCGCTCGATGGCAAGGTCGAGCTTGGGGTGCGCCCGGAATTCGCCCGCCTCAGCCAGACGGACGGCATGCCGATCAAGGTGCGCCGGGTCGAGGACGTGGGACGCCACAAGATCATCCGGGCCGAGTTCTTCGGTCAGGACATCAACATCATCGCGGGCGAGGACGACCGCATCAGCGCCGACATGAACAGGGTCAGCTTTGATGCGGAGCATCTCAATGTCTACGCCAACGATTGGCGCGTGACACCGCAGGACGCGCAATCCGGACCCGCAGGAAAGGCCGCGTAATGGAAAAGACAGTCAATCAGAAAGCATGGTTCCTTGTGCTGCCGGTCCTGCTGCTGGTGGCCTTTTCGGCGGTGATCCCGCTGATGACGGTCGTCAACTACTCTGTGCAGGATACGTTCGGGCAGAACGTCTTTTTCTGGCAGGGCCTTGGCTGGTTCGAGGAAATGCTCGCTTCGGAACGGATGTGGGACGCGCTTGGCCGGCAGTTGATGTTCTCGGGCATCATTCTGGCGATCGAGATCCCGCTGGGCATCATCGTGGCGTTGAACATGCCGAAGTCCGGTTTCTGGGCGTCTTTCTGCCTTGTCGTGATGTCCCTGCCCTTGCTTATCCCGTGGAACGTGGTGGGCACGATCTGGCAAATCTTTGGCCGTGTCGACATCGGGCTGCTGGGCTACACGCTGGATGCGTTGGGCGTGAATTACAACTACACGCAGGACATCGTCGCGGCTTGGATCACGATCGTGGTGATGGATGTCTGGCACTGGACGTCGCTTGTGGCGCTGCTGGCCTATGCCGGTCTGAAATCCATCCCCGACGCCTATTACCAGGCCGCCAAGATCGATCAGGCATCGCGCTGGAAGGTGTTCCGCTTCATCGAACTGCCCAAGATGATGGGCGTGCTGATGATCGCCATCCTGCTGCGCTTCATGGACAGTTTCATGATCTACACCGAGCCGTTCGTGGTCACCGGCGGCGGACCCGGCAACGCGACCACGCTGCTGTCGATCGACCTTGTGAAGATGGCCTTGGGACAATTCGATCTTGGCCCGGCGGCAGCATTCTCGATCATGTATTTCCTCGTGATCCTCGCGATCTCCTGGGTGTTCTACACCGTCATGACCAATCTCGACAAAAGGGGAGGCTGACCCATGGCCGACGCAACGATGACGCAGACCGCAAGGCGTCCCGCCGCCCTGCCACGGGTCAACGGCCGAGCGGTGGTCATGGGGCTTTACCTGCTGTTCCTGATGCTGCCGATCTACTGGCTGCTGAACATGAGCCTGAAGACCAACACGGAGATCCTGAACGATTTCACGCTGTTCCCGAAGGACCTGACCTTTGCCAACTACATGACGATCCTGACGGATGCGTCCTGGTATATGGGATACGTGAACTCGCTTATCTATGTCGTGATGAACACGGTGATCAGCCTCGCCGTGGCGCTGCCAGCGGCCTACGCCTTCAGCCGCTATCACTTCATGGGCGACAAGCACCTGTTCTTCTGGCTGCTGACCAACCGCATGGCGCCGCCGGCGGTCTTTGCCCTGCCCTTCTTCCAGCTTTACAGTTCGGTCGGCCTGTTCGACACGCATATCGCGGTGGCGCTGGCGCATTGCCTCTTCAATGTCCCGCTGGCGGTCTGGATCCTCGAAGGGTTCATGCGCGGCGTGCCGAAGGAAATCGATGAGACCGCCTATATCGACGGCTACGGGTTCGGTCGGTTCTTCGTGAAGATCTTCATGCCGCTGATCGCCAGCGGGATCGGTGTCGCGGCGTTCTTCTGCTTCATGTTCTCATGGGTGGAACTGCTGCTCAGCCGGACCTTGACCACAGTGGACGCCAAGCCAATCGCCGCCATCATGACCCGCACCCAAGGTGCTTCGGGCATTGACTGGGGCGTGCTGGCCGCTGCCGGGATCCTGACCATCGTGCCGGGCGCCTTGGTCATCTATTTCGTGCGCAACTACATCGCCAAGGGCTTTGCCCTCGGGCGTGTGTGAGATCCAGAAAAGGGAGGACTTTCAATGGACTGGATGGCTTGGACATGGCCCACGGCGATCTTCTTCATCGTCATCGCCACGCTGCTGATCACCTTTTCCGTGCTGGCGATCAAGTTTCCGGAAACGCCCCGCATGGGCATTCTGAGGATCGAGACAACGCGCGGCGACCGCCTTTTCATCACCTTGCTGGGCTCGGCCTTCATCAATCTGGCCTGGCTTGCGCTTGTGGGCGCGAACCAACCTTTCGCGCTCATCGTTTGCCTGATCTATGCCGCGGCGGTCTTTCGCTACGTGTAGATCGGGTGCCTGCGACCGGGAACAGAGGAGCCCCGGGCGCAAACGAAAATCCTCGTTGAACGGTTCCAAATGGGAGGAAACCAATAATGAACCATCGATTGAAATCCACCACGGCAGCGCTGCTGATCCTTGCGGGTCCGGCGTTCGCGGACATGGAGGCGGCACGCGCCTTCCTGGACGCGGAAATCGGCGACATGTCGACGCTGACCCGCGCCGAACAAGAAGCGGAGATGCAATTCTTCATCGACGCGGCCCAACCTTTCGAGGGCATGTCGATCAACGTGGTCTCCGAAACGATCACCACGCATGAATACGAAAGCCAGGTTCTTGCCCCGGCCTTCACCGCAATCACCGGCATCGAAGTCACCCACGACCTCATCGGTGAGGGCGACGTTGTTGAAAAGCTGCAAACCCAGATGCAGTCCGGCCAGAATGTCTATGATGCCTACATCAACGACTCCGACCTGATCGGCACGCACTGGCGTTATCAGCAGGTGCGTAACCTGACCGACTGGATGGCCGGCGAAGGCGCGGATGTCACCTCGCCCACGCTCGACACCGAGGATTTTATCGGTATCAGCTTCACCACCGGACCGGATGGCAAGATCTATCAGCTTCCGACCCAGCAGTTCGCGAACCTCTATTGGTTCCGCTACGACTGGTTCAACGACGAAAAGAACAAGGCCGACTTCATGGAGCAGTTCGGCTATGAGCTGGGCGTTCCGGTCAACTGGTCTGCCTATGAGGACATCGCCGAGTTCTTTACCGGGCGCGATCTGTCCCACATGGGCGTCGATGGCGACATCTTCGGCAACATGGACTACGGCAAGAAGGACCCGTCGCTTGGCTGGCGTTACACGGACGCATGGATGTCCATGGCTGGCATGGGAGACGTGGGTGAGCCCAACGGCCTTCCGGTCGACGAATGGGGCATCCGCGTGAACGAGCAGAGCCAGCCGGTCGGCTCCTGCGTGGATCGTGGCGGCGCGACCAACAGCCCGGCGGCTGTCTACGCGGTGACCAAGGCCATCGAATGGCTTGAAAAGTATACGCCCCCGGCGGCGGCAGGCATGACCTTCTCCGAGGCAGGCCCGATCCCGGCGCAGGGCAACATCGCCCAGCAGATGTTCTGGTATACAGCCTTCACCGCCGACACGGTCAAGCCTGACCTGCCGGTGATGAACGAGGACGGCACGCCCAAGTGGCGCATGGCCCCCTCGCCCCACGGCGTCTACTGGAAAGAAGGCCAGAAGGTCGGCTATCAGGATGCCGGTTCCTGGACCCTGATGAAGTCCACTCCGGTGGATCGCGCCAAGGCCGCATGGCTCTATGCGCAGTTCGTCACCTCCAAGACCGTGGATGTGAAGAAGTCCCACGTGGGTCTGACCTTCATCCGCGAGAGCACGATCAACCACGACAGCTTTACCGAACGTGCGGACAAGCTGGGCGGATTGGTCGAATTCTATCGCTCGCCCGCGCGCGTCCAGTGGTCGCCCACCGGCACCAACGTGCCTGACTACCCGAAGCTGGCACAGC
>CAZRZN010000284.1:0-5052 GCA_964604565.1 uncultured Rhodobacterales bacterium | reverse complement strand
GTGCGCGAACTTCTGGTCATCAGTCAGGACACATCGGCCTATGGCACTGACTGGAAAGACCGGGAGAGCAAGTTTCCCTTGCTGGACCTTGTGCGTGACCTAGGAAGTCTCGGCGCCTGGGTGCGGTTGCACTATGTTTACCCCTATCCCTATGTCCGCGAATTGATTTCGCTGATGACGGCGGCCGCGGATGCCAGAGACGGCGGACTCCTGCCCTATCTCGACATTCCTTTCCAACATGCACACCCTGACACGTTGAAACGCATGGCCCGTCCGGCCGCCGCCGCGCGCACACTGGACGAGATCGCGGCATGGCGAGCCATCTGCCCCGACATCACTTTGCGGTCGACCTTCATCGTCGGTTACCCCGGAGAGACGGAGGCTGAGTTCCAGACCCTTCTGGATTGGCTGGACGAGGCGCAACTGGACCGAGTGGGCTGTTTTCAGTATGAAAACGTCGCCGGTGCCCGGGCCAACGCGCTGCCCGATCATGTCCCCGAAGAGATCAAGGCCGAACGCTGGGGGCGCTTCATGGAAAAGGCCCAGGCGATTTCCGAGGCCAAGCTGGAGGCGAAACTGGGCCGGCATCTGAAAGTGATCGTGGACGACGTCGACGGAGACGGAATCGCCACCTGCCGCACGATGGCCGACGCGCCCGAGATTGACGGCAACCTCTTCATCGACGAAGGGGCAGGGCATTTGCGACCCGGTGACATCGTCGGGGTCGAGGTGGACGAGGCCGGTGAATACGATCTCTGGGGTCGGCGTGTCTGAAACGGCGAATGGGCATGGCGATACCATGTGCGGCCATCGCATTTGTCAGGTTGAGCGTGCCAATTCTTTCGATTTCTGAGGTCGGACGCGCGCTGGCCCGGCAAGATCGGAAGAGGCGAATGCCTCCGTAGGCGTCGCAGGAAACAATGCGGACCTGTCGGAAACCAACCGTTTCAGGAAAATTGCCCGGCCGTTCAATCCGCGGAGGAACACGGGGCAGAGACGGGACCGGTGGCTCCGGTCTCTCTCACCAATGGCATCCAATCCTCTGTAGTGGACTGAGGCCTCGTCTCATCAGGCGTTGGGCATCGCCAGCTTCTGCCTGATCGGCCAAGGCCGTCATCAAAGGGGCGGGCAGCTTGGTGGGCTGGCTGAGGTTCTGCACCATCTTGCCTTGGCACATCATCCGGACGTCGAGCGCTGTCAGCTCGTCGTAGCGTTTCCTCCAATGCCGCAGCAGAAGCGTGTCATAAGACGTGATCTTGGGGTATTTTCGCCATTCCTCGAACAGACCTTTGTCTTCGGAGACCATCAGATCGGACAGCATTGCCATGGCGAAATAGGGATAGATCGGGAATGCTACACCGCCCTCCAGTGACACTGCCCAGTTTGGTTTCTTGATTTCGTAGATCTTCTTGCGCCCCCGGGCCGAAATCGGTCCCTGAACCCGGTCCAGCAGCAGCCCGACCTGCAGCGCCAGTGCGCCTTTTGGACTTTGGTCTATTTCGTGACGAAAGCGTATCGGTCGCCGCTCGGTGCGCCAATAGTCCACCATCCTGTCGCGCCAGCCGGTGATCAGTGGATTGTCAGGTTGCGCGGCAAGGAACCATGTTTCGGCCATGCGCTTGCGATAGGGGTCATGATGGGCAAAAAATCCTGACTGCACCAAGGGCGGCAGCCAGTTGTCCAGTGGCCGCAACGAAACGGTATAGGCATCCACCCAGATTCCACTCAGATTCCGCGCTGTGCCGACAGGCTCGACAGCCTCACGATGTTCGAAATGCTGGTGAAGGACATGTTGGATGCCGTGACGCCCCAGTCGGTGATCTGTTTCTCGACATCGGCCCATTCGAGGATCTTCACCTCCCAGCCGGGGTTCATGCGCGCCCAGAGATCCCAGCATTGCTTGATATCATCGGGCGCCTTGTCCCGCCCCTGATGCCAGTAGCCGAAGATGTTCCGGGGAAGAGCGTGAGTCATCGTGTCGCCTGCGCTAAAGCCTTGTCCGACGAGGATTTATACCAGCGTTGACCGATGGCACGTCTCCACGCCTGCTTTTTGCGGCGATTATACTCGTTGGTCAGCCCGTCTGGGGTGCAAAAAGGGTGTCGAAACGTTCGATCTGCGCCTCCCGCTCCG
The DNA here is from genome assembly GCA_964604565.1 of uncultured Rhodobacterales bacterium. Lineage (GTDB taxonomy): Bacteria > Pseudomonadota > Alphaproteobacteria > Rhodobacterales > Rhodobacteraceae > CAZRZN01. Next base: position 2,919 of record CAZRZN010000284.1, on the reverse strand, counting down.
CGGGATAGGCCTTGGAGACGCACAGTCCCAGCGCTTCTGCCGCCAGTTTGACGCGCCGATCCGTGTTTGTTGCCGGTTCGGCGATCCGCTGGACACAGGCGGAGATGCGGTGCGCGCGCATATTCCCCTTGAATTCATTGGTAATCTTTACCGCGCCAAGCGGTCCGCTGCGGTCGGGCCGTGTTCGCGGCAGATTGCGTTTCAGCGGAAACAGCGCCTCGCGCAGTTCACGGACCTCGATCGCTACCATCAAGGCGGCCTCAATCACCGATCCGATCCGCGCCACTTCATCCAGATTGCCGGCGCGTGCCTGACGAACCGCGATCAAGCCTAGGCACTTCGTCAGATTGGCCGAGGTGCGAAAGAACCCGCGGCCCAGTTGGCCGGTTGGCAATGCCTGCGCAAAGTCCAGCACCTCTGCCGCTGCCCTGCCAAAGCGTTCCGCATCGGCGAACAGAGAGGGCAAAAGCAGCACATATGACAGCGAGAAACCGACATGGCTTCGGTTCTGCCGGATTGAGCCGCGCTAGGGCAGCGCACGACTGTCCGCAAGCGAGGTTTCTAGGATCGGCAAAAGGTCCAGCACAGCTGCACCGTCCACCAGTTCCAGAGATTTGTGTGTGGCAGCCGCGCGCGTTCAGCATGTTGTTGAGGGCAAGGTCGATCCGGCGCACCATGCCGACAAACAGCTTTTGCTGCTCTGACCGCTCTTTCGGCCTTTCATGGGTGTGATACAGTAGAAATTCTGCAAGGCGATTGCGCTTGTCCGGCGTCGCCGCCTTCATCTGTGCAAGGATTTCCTCTGCCGAAAGGTGACTTTAGGGGCGGTCAGGCATTACCCGTTCTTTGCGACGACAACTGTGACCTTTTCTAAACACAAGCTCTGCCGGGGCAAACCGTCACAGCCGGGCAGTCCGATCCAATATCCGTTTTCTGTGAGTCTGCCGCGGTGTCGCCATCGCTCGCGGTCAGGTTTGGGCCGGGCTGTTCCGACCGGGCATGTGTTCAGGTCCGGGGGTGTGAGCATCGGGTCCCACTGATGATGCGTGCGGGGTGCCGTTTCGGTTGAGGACCCGGGATGGTTTCCTGCCGGGATCCGAACCGTTTTTCCGCGTTGCTGCAGGAAGTTCCCGGATCGAAACCGGTCTTGCGTCATTGCGTTCCATTCGCGACACGGTGTCTTGCGTCATCTGCGGCGCTGCGGCATCACCGCGCCATGGCGAAGCTGCATTTCCACTATTCCACGATGAACGCGGGCAAGTCGACGCTGCTCTTGCAGGCCGCGCATAACTATCACGAACGCGGAATGCAGGCCTATCTGATGACGGCAGCCATCGACGCCCGCGCGGGGGCCGGACAAATCGGCTCGCGCATCGGGCTGTCCCGTCCGGCAGATGTCTTTGATCTCTCCAGCGATCTTTTCGAAATGGTGCAGGCACGGATCGCACGCGGTCCGATCGCCTGTATCTTTGTTGATGAGGCACAGTTTTTATCCCGGGCTCAGGTCTGGCAACTTGCCCGGGTGGTGGATGATCTGCGTTTGCCGGTCATGGCCTATGGGCTGAGGGTGGATTTCAGGGGTCAGTTGTTTCCCGGCTCCGCGGCTCTGCTTGCGCTTGCCGATACCCTGAGGGAAGTGCGCACCATCTGCCATTGCGGGCGAAAGGCCACGATGGTCATCCGTCAAGGGGCAAACGGCGAAGTCCTGAAAGACGGTGCGCAGGTCCAGATCGGCGGGAACGAGACCTATGTCAGCCTGTGCCGCAAACACTGGAGAGAGGCGACAGGCGACGCGCCTGCCTGAGTCCAGAGGGCAAAAATCCACCGTGGCGCCGAAGGCCGTGGCGCGTGCAGCGCTGCCGAGACCCGCTGATGGTGTGGCAACTCCGGCGAGGCCGCGTTCTTCGCGGCACGCGATGAACCCGGGCAAGGACTCAAGCGGATCGCACGTATCGCAATGCCGGGCTTTCTTTCTCTACGCCCTGTCCCGCGGCGTCACTTGCTTGCACCCGGATTCGACCGGACCGCCTGTCGGTCGGGGAAGGTCTACGCAGGTGGCGCCTGCTCCAGTGCGACAGCACGTATTGAGGAAAAATGCCCCATCCGGAGTCGGGGCAAAAGACGATGGCAGGCCAACAGATCTCTTACATCGCAAGGCCTGGCCCGTTAGGTTGCCCCGATGATCAGACAGTTACTACCCGTCAGCGCCCTTCTTCTGGGGTCCGCACTCCTTCTATTTGCAGGGGGGATGCATGGCCTCATCCTGCCCGTGCGCGGATCTGCCGAAGGGTTTTCTGCCACATCCCTTGGACTGCTCGGGACTGGGTGGGCGATGGGCTATGTTCTTGGCTGTCTCTATGTGCCGCGTCTTGTGGGGTCCGTTGGCCACATTCGGACCTTTGGCGTCATGTGCGCCTTTGCGGCGATCGCCATGCTGTTGCAGGCGCTGGTTGTGCATCCATGGGCCTGGATTCCGATCCGCGCGGTGTCGGGATTTTGTTTTGCCGGGGCCGCGATGATTGTCGAGAGCTGGCTCAGCGACCGCGCCTCGCCCAAGACGCGCGGCACGATTTTTGGTGTCTATACAATGGTCAACCTTGCGGCCGTCACCGCTGGGCAAATGGTCATCGCGTTGGGTGACGCAACCGGATTTCTCTTTTTCGCCATTGGTGCGATCGTCTACAGCCTTGCACTGGTTCCGACGGCGCTGTCCACGGCCCAATCCCCCCCGCCGCTGACCTCGGTCCGGCTGAACCTCGCGCTGCTCTGGCAAAACTCGCCCGTGGCGGTGGCCGCAGTCTTTCTGGTCGGGATGTCGAATGCTGCCTTCGGCACATTGGCAGCGGTCTATGCCGACCGGGTGGGGTTGGCGCTGGGCACCATTGCGCTTTTTGCGAGTATCCCGGTGTTGGCCGGAGC
>CAZRZN010000283.1:0-5072 GCA_964604565.1 uncultured Rhodobacterales bacterium | reverse complement strand
AACACCGACCTGGCCGATATCACGGAGTCGATGATCACCATCGCCTGAGGACGGGTCCGGTCGAGCGCGGGGACAAGGCCGGCGTCATGCCTTTGTTCTCTCTTCCGGACACTTTGCGGTCGAAAGAATTTTCGTCCGCAACGTTTCGAAACGGTCGGGAAAAACGGAAAGGCTCGATGGAGAACATCTTCATGCCAATGGGTGCTTAGCGCGGCATCCAAGCCCCGTCGCCAATCCCGACCGGCATCGGCGAAAGCGCATCTGTGGCAGGAGGAGGATACCAGCGTCGGGCCCCATGTGAGCCATTCATGATCCAGACCGGCACAAACTGGTTCTCTCGTCCAGTTTTCGCAGATGGGGGTGAAAGCGACCTGCACCTCCCCGATCCACGGGCGAATTTTCGAGCGGCGGTGAGCGATAGGGTTGGGCCACCCACCCGGTCGTTTCTTGCGCTGATGGTGATTGACGCGTGTTTTCCTCGTCCTGATGCATATACGCGCGACCTCCCTGTTCGTCGCGGCATGGGGGATCGGGGCAAGCCGGTGCTTGATGCGAAGATCCCGTCGGACCCGGGGTGAAGTCTGTGCAATCTCTCGTGATAGGGTGGCGCGTCCCGCAGGAATACACTTTTGCGGGTATCTCAGTCCTTCAAGCCCTTTCGGACCGCTTGGATTTTTCTCCGTGGCCTTGCTCCCGCTGCACACTCGCTCCATTCAGATTGCGGCTTTTGCACGCCTGTAACCATTACCGTATTCGGTGCTCGGTCTTTGCGTCGAACATGAAGAGCCGCGACGGCTCATAGCTCAGCGATACTGTTTGTCCGGACCTTGACCTCCGGTCGCCACGTTCTTCGAAGATCAGCGTTTCACCGGTCTTCGACGTCAGATACGCGTAGGAGACGCCCCCCAAGGCTTCTGTCAGTTCGACCTTGAAGGTGTCGCCGGAAGGGTCGATTTCGGCATGCTCTGGCCGCAAGCCTAAAATCACCTCCGTTCCGTCGGCGGGCATGGTGACTTCCGGGTGAACCCGTCCTCCCAAGGCCGGAACGTCTACCGCGCCACCATTGACGGTCCCGTTGACAAAGTTCATCGCGGGCGATCCGATGAAGCCCGCGACAAACTTGTTGTCCGGATCCCGGTACAGGTCGAGCGGTGCGCCAACCTGTTCGATCACGCCGAATTTCAGCACGACGATCTTGTCGGCAAGCGTCATCGCCTCGACCTGATCGTGGGTGACGTAGATCATCGTGGCGCCGATATCCTTGTGCAAACGCGCGATCTCCACTCGCATTTCGACGCGCAATTCCGCATCCAGATTCGACAACGGCTCATCGAACAGGAATACATCCGGTCCGCGCACGATGGCGCGTCCGATGGCAACGCGCTGGCGCTGACCTCCGGACAGCGCGGCAGGCTTGCGGTCGAGGTAGTCATCGAGCTTGAGGATGCGGCTGGCCTCGGCCGTCTTCTTCTTGATCTCACCTTTCGCGACGCCGTTCATCCTGAGGCCGAAGCCCATGTTGTCCTCAACCGTCATATGCGGGTAAAGCGCGTAAGTCTGAAAGACCATGGCAACGCCACGCTCGGCGGGGTCGACATGGGTCACATCCCGCGATCCGATGGATATCTGCCCTTCGGTCGTTTCCTCGAGTCCGGCGACCATCCGCATCAGCGTCGACTTTCCGCAGCCGGATGGCCCCACAAAGACACAAAACTCTCCGTTCTCGATCTGGAGATCGATGCCGTGGATAACCTCGATGTCGCCGTAGCGCTTGGTCACCTTGCTGAGCGAGACACCTGACATCAGCCGATTTCCTTTCTTTTCCTGCGTTCAGCCGTGCCGGTCAGGGCGCGGATGGTTTCAACCTCGTCCGGATCGTATGGGTCCCCATTTTCGTCCAGCAGGTCATGGAACCAGACCGACCGGTCCACCCGTCCGCCATGGGCGCGCACCAGGTCGTCCGGCCAGGGCAACCAGGTCTGCGTGCGTCCCTTGACCAGCCCCCACTGGAAACATCCGATATCCCGTTCGTGAAGCAACTCGAGTTGGTCGGAGATACGGCTGTCGATCTGTCGCGCCATCCATTCGGTGCACAGGATCGGCCGATCCAGAACCTGAAGATAATCGATGAACTGCGCGACGCGTTTGCGGTTCCAGTATGCGTGGAATGTGATGATGTCGGAATGGCGGAGCGCACTGCGATCTATCTCGGTCTGGTAGGGATGCGCGTCACTGTCGGGAAGCGGTGTGGTCCAGGCCGCGACGGTGAGCGGCGCATCGGGGCCGATCTCGCGCGCGGTCTCAAAGCTCTGCTCCATCAGCGAAAGGGCGCGGCTTTCCAGTTCCCCATCGAATTGCGAATACGCCGTCTTGTCGAAATCCATCCGGTTTCCCGGCTCGTTGTAGAGATCCCAGAACAGGATGCGCGGGTCGGTGCGGAAGGTCCGGACAACATCACGCACATAGGTATGAAGAGACGGCCGCAGTTCCGGATCCATGACCGCCGCGCGTCCGGGCGACGCGACGGCGCGGCTGTTGTGAATCCCGGGAAGCGGGCCGGGCTGCGCCCCCCATACGGGTTCCGCCCCGCCAAATCCGCAATCGTCGAAGAGGCACGGCACTGTATCGATGCCGCGTTTGCCAGCGACAGCCATGAACCGGTCGAGCCTGTCCAGCAGCCCGTCGCGATCCTTTGTCCAGCCCAGAAAGGGCAGGTTCACGCGGATCGCGTTGAACCCGATCTCTGCGGCCCATGTCAGTTCGCGTTCGATGGTGGGCAGGTCGAATGTCTCGGCGTGCCACATTTCGATGAAATTGACGGCCGTGGATGGCAGGTAGTTGAAGCCGCAGACCCATGGGCGGGCTTGCCACCACTCTCTGGCGTCGGTCTCGGTCCATCGGTCCATGACTGCGCTCCCGGTTGCTTCGGTTTTCTGGGATGCGCGCCCCGCGGCGGGTCGGCGGGGCGCGGGTTCTGACTTAGCGGTCAAGCAGGTCCTGGACCTCCAGCTCGGCATCGTCGAGCGCGGCCTCGACCGGCTTGTCGGTGAGCCAGATGGCCTGCAACTCGCGGTTCAGGACATCCTGGATTGCGCCGTAGCGTGCGCTGGGCGGCGTGTCTTTTGCGATGGCCGCGGTTCCGGTGTATTCATCGCGATGCGGCAGGGACGTGTATGCGTCGCTCGCAATGACCGATTTGCGGACGGACATGTGCCCGGTGCGCGCCCAGTCGATGTTGTGGTCATTGATGAAGGCAAGGACCTTCATCGCGGCCTCTCGTTCGGCACCGTCCAGGGTTGACGGAATGGCCCAGAGATGGCTGTCAGCCCAAGTCGCGCCAGTGTCGAAGAGCGTCGGGAAATCGGCGACATAGTAGTTGTCCAGCCCGACTTCCTCCTTCGCCGCCTCGGCGGTGTAGAAATCCACCACCCAGGTCCCGTTCACGAGGATCGCCGCCTCGCCGTTCAGAAAGGCCTGCTGGCTGTCGGCATAATTGAGCTGCGGGTTGGCGAGACCTGCGTCGAACAGCTGCGTGATCGCCGTGACCGCGTTTTGGCCTTCCGGCGTGTCGATTGTGGCTGTGCCGTCCTCATCGAAGATATTGGCATTCTGCTGCCACATCAGGGCCAGCACGACCCGCACGCCAATGGGGAACTGCGCGAAATCGGCAGCAAGATAATCCGTGCCGGTCGCGTCCTTCACCATCTGTGCGTGTTCCAGCAACTCTTCGGGTGAGCTGGGCAGGATCGGCTGGCCATCCTCGACCAGCCCGGCCTCGGCCATGATATCCATGTTGACGTGCCAGAGATTGGCGTGGAAATCCATCGGCACGCCGTAGATCCCGCCGTTGTAACTGACCGCGTCCAGCGCGGCGTCCGACCAGTCGTCGGGATCGATGCCGACCGCCGCCAGATCGTCCGAGATCTCGGCCAGAGCGCCCAGACCGGCGAATTCCGGGATCCGGTGGCGGTGCATGACGTGGACATCCGGCGGGGTGCCGCCGGCATAGGCCGCCTTGATCTGATCGTAGTAGTTGCCCCAATCCGTCGGCAGGGTATTGATCGAGATTCCCTCAAGCTCTGCATCGGCGGCATTGATGATCGACTGGATGATACAGGCCTCACCGGTGGTCGTGGTCGTGTCGGTGCCGGCATCCTCACATGCGCCGAAAAACCGGCCAAGCGTGATCTCCTGCGCGAACGCCCCCGTGGCGACCGTCGCGGCGACCGTCGCAGTCAATAAAACTCTCTTCATGGTATCCTCCCTTTTTTGGTGTTCTGGTTCAGCCCTTGGATCCGCCAGCGGTCATGGCCTGCACCACATACCGCTGGAAGATCAGGAACAGGATCACCACCGGAAGCGAGGCGATTACGCCCGAGGCCATGACACGGCCCAGCCCTTCCGATTGCGCAAAGTTCGATTGGATGGATGCAAGGCCCAGCGTGATGGTGAAATATTCGCGCTGCTGCGCCGACACGAGCGGCCAGAGGTAGTCGTTCCACGCATAGAGGAACGTCAGGATCGCCAGCGTCATCATCGCCGGGCGGGCCAGTGGCAGCATGACATACCAGAAAATCTTGAGCCAGCCGACCCCGTCCAGCCGTGCGGCCTCTTCGATGTCGCGCGGGATGCCCCGGAAGAACTGCATCATCAGGAACACTCCGATGGGCACCGCCATCCGCGGCAGGATCAAGGCGTGATAGCTGTTGTGCCAGCCGAAATCGGCGAACATCGTGTAAAGCGGAATGAAAACGGCCTGTTCCGGCACCATCAAGCCGATCAGGCAGATGACTGTCAGCGGCATCTTTCCGGGAAAGGTGAGCCGCGCCAGCGCGTATCCGGCTGTGGTCGACACGGCCAAAACCCCCAGCGTCATGCCCATCGACACGATCAAGGAATTCAGGAACCATCTGGGTGTCTGGCCAAACGCGAACAGCGCTGCGTAATTCTCGGCCGTGAAGGGGATCGGAATCAAGCCAAAGAAGGTTGACGAGGTGGTCCGGGCCAGAACTTCGTTCGGCTGAAAGCTCAGCGATACCATCCAGAGCGTCGGCACCAGCCAGAGAAATGCG
>CAZRZN010000282.1:0-5125 GCA_964604565.1 uncultured Rhodobacterales bacterium | reverse complement strand
CTTGCGGCGATGACCAGCGGCATCATGAAGGTCGTCAGCATGACAAAGAGCACGCTGATCCCGTCGACGCCCATCTTGTATTGCAAGCCCAGCAGCCAGTCGCGTTCCTCGACCATCTGGAACCCGGTGTTCGACGCATCGAACTGGAACAGAATGAACAGCGACACGGCGAATGTCGCGGTCGTGGCGATCAGCGACAGCCATTTCGCGTTGCGCTGCGCGGCCTTGTCCTCACCCCGCAAAAACAGCGCGAGGATCAGCGCCGCAAGCGCTGGCAGGAAGGTCACGATGGAGAGAAGATTTTGCATCAGAACCATCCTTCGAAGAGATTGGTGAAGAAGGCGAAGATCAGAATCACCGGCAGGCAGATCACGACCACCGCGGCGATGAGCGACACATAGGTCATGGTCGCGACGAACAGGCCGCTGCCCGCCACGACAAGCCCCGCGCGCGCCAGTCCCCGCTGCCACCAGAGCGGCGCGCCCATGAAGAAGGCCGAACCCGCCATAATGGCGACCATGACCCCCGCCAACACCCAGAATTCAAGGGGAAGCGCGTTCAACATCATTGCCCGCCCCCGCTGAAGGTCATCCATGTGATGAAGATCGCGATCCCGATCACCATGGCAAAGGCATAGGTGAAGATGTAACCGGACTGCGCCCGCCCCGCGAGACGGGTGAAGAAGGGGATGATCCCCATAGCCAGACCGTTGATACCGCCCTTGATAATCGCTTCGTCGCCGCCCTTCCACAGGAGGCGTCCAAGCGCCTTGGCCGAACGGACGAAGAGAACGTCGTATATCTCGTCGAAATACCACTTGTTGAGTAGGAACAGATACAGGGGCCGCTGGTTCTGGGCGAGGGCAACCGGCAGCTTCGGGTTGACGATGTAGAACCAGAAAGCCACGGACAGGCCGATCAGCATGGCGACGAACGGAGAGAGTTTGACCCATGTCGGCACGTAATGCGCCTCGTGCAGAACCGTGTTTTCCGGCGCGATGTAGATGGCCGCTTCGCCCGGGGCGCTTTCCATCACGTAGTGCAGCTCCGACGCCTTGGGGCTGCGCTCTGCCACAGCCTCAACCAATTCCTGCTGCGGCTCGCCGTATGTGCCGCCGAAGAACTTGACCACCTCGTTGGTCTTGCCGAAGAAACTGCCATACCAGATCGCCCCGGCAAATACAGCACCCACCGCCAGCACCCCAAGCGGCACCAGCATGACATTCGGGCTTTCGTGGGCGTGCTCATGCGTGTGCTTGTCGCCGCGCGGTGTGCCGTAGAACGTCATGAACATCAGACGCCACGAATAGAAGGAGGTGAACAGGGCCGCGATGACCAGGGCCCAGAAGGCAAATCCGCCTTGGCTGCCGACAAAGGCGCTTTCGATGACTGCGTCCTTGGATGCAAAGCCGGCAAAGCCGATCCAGCCCGTCAGCGGAATACCGACACCCGTGATCGCCAGCGTGCCGATCATCATGGCCCAGAACGTGTAGGGCAGCTTTTTGCGCAGGCCGCCATAGTTCCGCATGTCCTGCTCGTGGTGCATCCCGTGGATGACCGACCCGGCCCCAAGGAACAGCATCGCCTTGAAAAAGGCATGGGTGAACAGGTGGAACATGGCGACCGAGTAGACGCCAACACCCGCCGCGACGAACATGTAGCCCAGCTGCGAACAGGTCGAATAGGCGATCACACGCTTGATGTCGTTCTGAACCAGCCCCACCGTCGCGGCAAAAAACGCCGTCGACGCCCCCAAGAACGTGATGAAGGCCGTGGCGTTCGGCGCAAATTCCATGATCGGCGACATGCGGCAGACCAGAAAGACACCCGCGGTCACCATGGTCGCCGCGTGGATCAGCGCGGACACCGGGGTCGGGCCTTCCATCGCATCGGGCAACCATGTGTGCAGGATCAGTTGCGCGGATTTGCCCATCGCCCCCACGAACAAAAGGAAGGCCACGATCTCCGCCGCGTTCCAGCTTTGCCAGAGGAAGGTCAGCTGCGTTTCCGCCAGATCGGGCGCGGCCGCAAAGATATCGTCGAATCTCACGCTGTCGGTCAGGAAAAACAGCGCGAAAATCCCGAGGGCAAAGCCGAAGTCACCGATACGGTTGACCACGAAGGCCTTGATCGCGGCGGCATTGGCGCTTGGCTTGCGGTAATAGAAGCCGATCAGCAGATAGGATGCGACGCCCACGCCCTCCCAGCCAAAGAACATCTGCACAAGGTTGTCCGACGTCACCAGCATCAGCATCGAGAAGGTGAAGAAGGACAGATACGCGAAGAAGCGCGGTTTGTAGCTTTCCTCGCCCTCGCGGAAGTTTTCGTCATGCGCCATGTAGCCAAAGGAATACAGGTGCACGAGCGCCGAAACCGTGGTGATCACGATCAGCATGATCGAGGTCAGCCTGTCCAACCGGATCGACCAGTCGGTGGACAGCGTGCCACTTTCGATCCAGCGCAGCACCTGAATGTGCTGGGTGTCCGGTCCGTGCGTCAGGAAAACGATCCACGAAAAGGCACAGGCAAGGAACAGCAGACCCGTGCTGATCCATTGCGCGCCGCGAATGCCTGTCAGCTTCCAGCCGAAACCGGCGATCAGCGCACCCGCGAGAGGGGCGAACAGGATGATGCTCTCCATCGGCTTCAGCCTTTCATCACGTTGACGTCTTCGACCGCGATCGTCCCGCGGTTGCGGAAGAAGCAGACCAGAATGGCAAGGCCGATGGCCGCCTCTGCGGCGGCGACGGTCAGCACGAACAGCGTAAAGACCTGTCCGACCAGATCGCCCAGATGGGTGGAGAAGGCGACAAGATTGATGTTCACCGCCAGCAGCATGAGTTCGATGCTCATGAGCAGGATGATCACGTTCTTTCGGTTCAGGAAAAGTCCGAAGATACCGATGACGAAGAGCACCGCGGCCACCGTCAGGTAATGTTCCAATCCGATCATGTGCGTCCCTCCGGGCCCCGGCCCGTTTTTTGGTCTTGCATTCCGTGCCCCGAACCGGCGCCGGGACCGCTTTTTATTCCGTCAGGCCCCAAAGGGCCTTTATCTCGCCGGTGTCCCGGATCGCTCCCGGAACTTCAACCCGTCACTTCCGCCATTCCCGATCGGTTCCGGCACGGCCGTCGGACCATTCAGCCCAGCGGGCGCGACCGCCCGTTCAATTTCAGGCGGGCCAGTTTGCCTGCACCCCAGGTCTGCGCGCGCACCGGCACCAGCCGCATCATCCTGCGCATGATCCACGCCCCGGCCAGAAGCTTGAACCCCCAGAAACCTGCGTAAGCCGCAAGCCCGTAGGGCGACAGAAGGATATCCCAGACCGAATTCACAGCCCCTGCCCCGGCTTCACATCGCGAAGCTCCATCGCCTTGGCGGGATCACGATACATTTGCGCAAGGATATCCTGCCGCTTGATGTCCTGACGATGGCGCAATGTCAGGACGATCGCACCGATCATCGCCACCAGCAGGATCAACCCGGCAAGCTGGAACAGCAGGAAATACTGGTCATAAAGGATCAGGCCGAGCGCCTCGGTGTTGTGGCGGTCCGCCGGCGTCGGCTGTGCCAATTGTCCCGCCGCCATCTCCGACGCTTCCCAGACTCCGAAGGCCATCGCAAGCTGCATCAGTACGACCAGACCAATCAGCATCCCCAGCGGCAGATATTTGGCCATCTCGGCCTTCAATTCAGCGAAATCCACGTCCAGCATCATGACAACGAAGAGGAACAGCACCGCGACAGCCCCGACATAGACGATGACCAGCAGCATGGCGACGAATTCAGCCCCCATCAGAACGAACAGTCCGGCAGAGGACAGGAACGCCAGAATGAGCCAGAGCACGGAATGCACCGGGCTGCGGCTGATCACGGTGAACAAGCCGCCCGCGATGGCGCCAAGTGCAAAGAGGTAGAAGGCAAAGACCATCATGTCTCGTCATCCTTGTTGTCAGAGATGACCTCGCGCGCCAGATCCATGGCGCGGGTCATCGCGGGAATCCCTGCGAACATCGACATATGGCCGATGGTTTCGGCAATCTCTTCGGGGGTGGCGCCCGCTTCCAGCGCGTGGCGGACCGTAAGGCGAAAGGGCGTCTCCGCCTGCGCGCCCTGCATCGTCAACCCGGCAAGGGTCAGCAGAAGGCGGGTCTTGGCATCCAGTCCGGCCTTGGAGATGCCCTTGCCGAACCACATCTCCATGGTGTCCTTGGTCATCGTCGGCCAGATCTTTTCAAATCCCTTGGGATCAAAGCTGGTCATCGCGGGATTGAACGCCTTTGCCATCTCCTGCGCCTGCTGCATCATCAGCTCGAAAGGTGTCTTTGAATCGGTCATTCCCGGACCTCCGCTTCCGGGCAGGCACCGTAGACCGCAGCGCGGGCAAGGATCCATTTGCCGTCGTCATGGTCCTCAGGCTCAAGGATCGAAACCACCTCGACGCCGTCGCGCTGAAAGGGGGCGACATTCGCCAGACCGTCAGGCTTGCCGGTAAAGGCGTCGCCGTAATCTACCATCAACTGATCAAAGATCTTGTCGACCATGGCCCCCGGATCGGGCGCGCGCACGCTCATGAAGCAATCGCAGAAGCCGTCATGGGCCATCAGGTTCACCACGATATCCGGCTCGGATACCCAGACACCGTCCTGTTTCTGCATCCCGGCCTTTTCGGCCAGCGCGTCCAGCGCGGCGTAATCCGGCGCGGCGGCCATGCAAACGTCGGAAAACAGTTCCGCGCGCTTGGCGTTCCAGCCCTCGGACCCCGGTTCCCCGGCAACGCCCGCACTGACCGCCGCCGCAAGGGCACCGGCGAAACAAGAGCAAAGGATCGGCAGCGAACGGTTCATCCGGTGGCCTCAGCGGTAGGGCGCGTCGATTTCAAGGTTGCGCGCGATTTCGGCCTCCCAGCGGTCGCCGTTCTCCAGCAACTTGGCCTTGTCGTAGTAGAGTTCCTCGCGCGTTTCGGTGGCGAATTCGAAGTTCGGCCCTTCGACGATGGCATCCACCGGGCAGGCTTCCTGACAGAAGCCGCAGTAGATGCATTTGGTCATGTCGATGTCATAGCGCGTGGTCCGGCGGCTGCCGTCATCACGCGGTTCCGCGTCGATGGTGATGGCCTGCGCCGG
>CAZRZN010000281.1:0-5146 GCA_964604565.1 uncultured Rhodobacterales bacterium | reverse complement strand
CGCCCTTTGCGGCCAGACGGGCCATGTCAGCCAAAGCTTTCACATTGCCCGCCCCGGCATCTGGTCCAGTTTTGTCCTGCCTGTGCTTCTCTGCGTCCTGGCCTTGGCGGTGATCCTGTTTTCCGTCGCCGCGCGCAACAGCACCGCCCCCCGGGATCTGCCCATGTTCGGACACGCCGGTTATGCCATGCCTGCCACGCTCCCCGCAGGGCTGGTTGACTCCATCGAGGCGAACATCACCGAATTGCGCGCCCGCATCGCCCAAATGGAGGCATCCGCCGAACGCACCCTCAATCCCGACGACCTCTTTGAGGCATCTTTCGTGCAAAGCCTCGCCGAGACGGAGCGGAGGATGAATTCGCTGCAAGACGAACTTGCCCGCATGGACGAGATGGGTCAGCTCGAAGGGGGGGCTCTCGGGGAACTCGAAGCAGTGCGCGATGCGGCGCGCCTCCGGCTGGAAGAGGCGCAGCAGCACGCTCAGGATATCAGGCGGCAACTAAGAAACGGAACGCTGATGCTCTTGGGGACCCCGGACACGGAGACCGCATTGCGGACAATCGAGGAACGGCTGCAAGAACTCTCTGCAGAACAGGAGCGTGCGGAGGCGGCGTTTGATGCAATGTCCCGGGACGGCGTGCCGCCTGATTTTGACCGCCGCGCAGAGATCGAAAACCTTCTGGGCGAATTGCAGTCGACATTCGACGACATCGAAAACAAGGCGGCCGAAGGCCCGTCGGACGCATTTCTCGCCGCGATCGACGCCCGGAAAGCGGGCATTGCCCAAGACATTGCCGGGCTGCAAGCCGAGATCGCCAATCTTGAGGCGATACGGGACGGTCGACCTGCCCTTGCCTCTGGCAGCGCGGGGGGAGCGGAGGGTTGGCTCACACTGGGTTGGGGGGTGTTCGGGATCGGCCTCGCCTTGGGTCTTGTGCTTTTGGCCGTCGCGGCGCGCCTCGTGGTTGCGGGTATCAGTCGCCGCGGTGCGGTTGTCATGCTCCGCTGGAGCGACACGGGGGACGGGCAAGTCCTGCAAGTGCGCGGGCCGCGTTACGGAAAGGCACCGGGCAGGATCCTGTTGCACGGCACCGTGCTATGGGGGTGAACGTCCCAATCCAGCGCGAACCCGCACCCGGCGCGCAGGATCACAGCCGCCTCGTCCGCGCCACGCTGGCGCGCACCCAGGCGCTGTCGGGCGATGTCTGGACCGATTACAACAGCCATGATCCCGGCGTGACCCTGATCGAGGCGCTGTGCTTCGGGATCAACGATGTGGCCTACCGGGCGGGTCACAACTTTGGCGATCTGCTCGCCTCGTCGATGGCCCATACGGGCATCGCTGCGGACGAACTGCCGCTGGTGCCCGGCAATCACAGCCTGACCTGCGCGCCGGTGACGCGGAACGACTATCGCAAACTGATCTTTGACCGGGTCTTCGGGGTCAAGAACGTCTGGCTGCGCCCCGACCCCTCTGCCCCGGGTCAACAGGAAGTGCTGGTCCACAGCTACCCTCAGCCCCTGCACGGCCCGCGCACTCAACCGGCAGATGACGTCATCGTGGCAGAGGTTCAGACCCTGTTGCAGCGGTTTCGCCACCTCGGTGAGGAAATCACCGCCGTTCAGGCCGTGCCGCAAACCGCCCTGGTCTTTGAGGCGGAGATCGAGATCGCGCCCAACACCCATGCGGAAGACCGTTTGGCCGCCCTCCTTCTGGCGGTGGAAGACCGTCTCAATCCTGCCCCCTTGGTGCGCGATCTCGACAGTCAACTGCGCTCCGGCCGCCCCACGGATCGCATATTCGAGGGGCCGCAGCTTGACCTTGGCGTGATCGACGATGCCAGTCTCACGGCGCTGAACACCGACATCTCGCGTCCGGCGGTCTTGCGGGCGATGCTGGCGGTGCCGGGTATCATGAATGTGCGGCTCGACACCCTGCCCGACCCTGACGGTGGCCTTCCGGTCGCACCCCGTGTCCCGGAGGATCTGGCCGGCCTGCGGGTGATGCAGGCGGGACGACAACGCGCATTCGACGCCGACCGCGTGCTTTTCATCATGCGCCACATGGAGCAGACCAAACGCTACGGCGTGCTCTACGAGATGAAAACCCTCCGCGATCAGGCATATACCCGACTACCCCTTGGTCGAGTGCGTCCGCTGGCGCGGTATCGCTCGATCCAGTATTTTCTGCCCGCCGCTTACGGGGTGGGTCCGCAGGGGATGGCGGCAGCTGCGGGCCTGTTCCTTGATGCCGGGAATGACCCGAACGGGTCCGAAGCGAAACGGGCGCGGCTGGCACAGATGCGCCAGCTCAAGGGCTATCTCTTGCCCTTCGAACAGGTTCTGGCCGATGCGCTGTCGCAGCTTGCCAATATGGCCGTCATGTTTTCGACCCGGGCGCGGAATGCCTCGTATTTCGGCGCACCCCTTGTCGGCCAGACAGGTCAGGCGGGTCCGTCTCCCGATCTTACCCCTGAAAACGAACCCCTGCTGACACATGGCACCAATGCCGCCGGCTATGCCGCCGCGCATCATGCGCTGCAATCGGCGCGGGATCCTTGGCGGGACCGGCGCGAAAGGGCGTTCGATCACCTTCTGGCGCGGATAGATGAGCGGTTCGACGATGCGCGGGTTTCGGATCTGGGCGGCAGTGGTCCATCGGTCGCACGGCAGGAACGGCGGGTCGAACTCAAACGCCAGTTTCTCTCGGACCACACCCTGTTGCAGGCCGAACGCGGAAACGGGATCGACCTTGCCGATCCCGAGGCGCCGGTCATCGTGCAAGCGGCGCGGCGCGCGCAGGTCATGTGTGATCTGGACGCGCCGCCGCTGATCCTCGAAAATGTGCTTCTGAACGACGCCGCGCCATATCCCGGGATCGGCACCCTTACCGTGGCAAAGGATCTGCGCGTCTCCGATGGTCGCGCACCCTTTCGCCTGCCCGACCCGCAGCCGATGCCCTGCGGCTGCGACGGTCCCTGCCGCAATCTGCCAGAGCCGGTCTGGGCGGTCGGGTTGGCGGGCGGGCTGCATGGCGTTTTGGGGGCTGGAAAATGGCCGGACATGATAGGTCCATTGGCCGAGGCCCTGGCAGCGGACCCTCCGCTTGCTCTCCGGTCGGGCGAAGGCTACCGGCTTGGGCTGTCGCTGCGCTTTGCCGACATGGCGCTGCATCTGATCGAAACGGCTGCGTCGCGGGCGCATGCCCGTGCCTTGCTGGCGCCTGCGCGGACCGCCGCCAAGGCATGGCTGGACGGCTCAGGGACACCCTGTGCGATGGCATGGCCGGTCATGATGCCGGCCGCCGGATCGCGGCACCGCCTGACGACCATGGTCAAGGCCCGCAGCGAAAGCCATGCGGCCTTCGCCGCAGAGACGCTTGTGGCAAGCGTGCCTGCCCATCTGACCGTCGATTGCTTTACCTTGTCGGACCCGGAGGCCATCTGTTTCGCGGATCACCACGCCGCATGGCTCAAGGCGCAGCGCGCCCGCCGCGCGCCACGGTCAAGCGATGAGTTGCCTTCTCTCCGGACAGCGGCCGCCGCTGAATCCGCGCGCATGGCGCTTTGGCTGCACCGTCTGCACGGGCGCCGTTTCCTGGCGCGGCTGGCATGACCGAGGCGGCGCACAGGGTGAACCGGGTGGTCATCGAATTGGACCTGCCGGCTGGCATGGCGCCGGACCCGATGCTCGACAAGCTTTCCGAGTTCTGCCGAACAGAGCTTGCGCGGCTTCTGGATCTGGCCTTGGCACCTGTCCCGGCGGGCCGCATCGACCGTCTGGAACTGGACCTGGGCGAATTTTCAAAGGATTCGCTGGTGCATCGGTTTCCGGAAAGGATGGAAGGCGTTCTGACGCAGGCATTGCACCGCGTCGCCCCGGACCCGCCGGACACTGACGGCGATCTGGCGGCCTGGGCACGTCATGGCCTCGCACCCGGCCCGCTTGCGCCTTTGTTACGCACGGGGACCGCAGATGCGCTGCGCGCCCTTCTGCAAGGGACGGAGGCAAAAAGGCGCGCCGCTGCCCTGCCGAGGGCCGAGTTCGACATCCTGCTTGGAAGGTTGTTTCCCGGCGACGCATTAAGCATTCAGCTTCGTCAGATCGAGGACCTGCCTTGGCTCACGTCGGCAACAGCGACCTTGCGCGCCGCCGCGGTGGAGGTCGCCCTGACGGCTGACGACAGGCCCCGCGCACTGATAGAGCGGTTGGCTGACGCTTTGGATATCTCGGCAGACGACATGGAGGACCGTCTGCTGGACCGGACTTCACAGGACCACCGTTCGGCCAAGGCGACCCCGCGCGACGATGGCGCAAAGCGGTTGGCGGCGCTTCGGCACGACCTTTCACAAGCAGGCCCACGGGGGGCGGTCCTTCTGAAGGCGCTGGAAAGGTTGGACACTGGCCTGGCCGGGCCTTGGGGTCCGCGACGCCACAGACTGGCGGCGGCCGCGCGCACCCTCGCGCAGGAGCAGGGATCGCCCATCACAGCCTCCGCCGCCATAGACGCGCTGGCCCGCCTTGCCCTCTTGGACGACGCCCCACCCTTCACGGCACAAAACGACCTTCCCCCAAGCGGCACGCCCGAGGCGGTCTGGCACGGTTTGCAGGATCTTTTCCCGTATCCCGACACGCTTGTGCAAGCTGTCTGGCAGATCCCATGGACCCAGCATGTCGCGATCCTGGAACAGGCCGCGCCCGGGCATGCAGGTCTCTTGATGTCGGTGCTGCGCGCGACGGAACCACCGGGCGCAGAGGATCGGTTGCACGAGGTGCTGTGGCGGCTTCTTTATCCATTGCTGGGGGATGCTGGCGCGGTGAAATCCGCGTCCGGGTTGCTTGACCGATGGCTCGCGCTTGCCGCGGCGGAATTGGGCCGCCGGCCCGCCGATATTGCCCTTGCCATCCTAGACGCCGCGCAGGCAAAGCGGCTGGCGCCCGATGCGGCCCGGTTCCGGCCCGTGCGGGATATGCTGGATCGCATGGCAAAGCCTGCCCGCGATTTGCCGTCCCGCAAAGCGCGGTCGGAACCGACAGAGCGGGCAACGCCCGACGCGCACAGCACGCCACCCCCCTTCCCCCCCTTGTCAGACCACGGCGCAGAGGCGGCCTTTGGCCCTGCAGCCGCCCTTTTCGACGCCCTGCG
>CAZRZN010000280.1:0-5175 GCA_964604565.1 uncultured Rhodobacterales bacterium | reverse complement strand
TGCGCGATCTGGAATCACGTGATAGAGACCAGCGCCGTCACCTTCACCACCGAGGCCAAGACCGAAGCCGGGATCGTCGCGGATATCGCCGCGCGCGGCGCGGGGTTCCAGGTGGCAGAGCTGGATGGCACCATCGTGGGGTTTGCCACCTATTTCCAGTTTCGCGGCGGTCCGGGCTATCGTCACACCATGGAGCATTCGATCCAGCTTGCCCCGGAGGCGCGGGGACGCGGCGCAGGCCGCGCGCTGATGGCCGCGCTGGAAGCGGCGGCGCGTGCCGCCGGGGTTCACAGCCTCTGGGCGGGTGTGTCGGGGGAGAACCCGGATGGCGTCGCCTTTCACGCAAGGCAGGGCTTTGCCGAGGTCGCGCGCCTGCCGGAAGTGGGCCGCAAGTTCGACCGCTGGATGGACCTTGTGCTGATGCAGAAAATTCTCTGAACCCATCCTGACAGCCCCGCGATGAGCGGCTAAACTGCGGCCATGTCGATCTGGTCCCGCATCTCACAGGCCGTGCAAGCGCTGACGTCGGGCGAAGGGCTGGATGCCGTGTTCGACCGGCTGCGCACGCCGCCGGAGCGCAGCGTCGCCTTTACCATCGCGGTGATCGCGCTGTCGGCCAAGATGGCCAAGGCCGACGGGCTGGTGACGCGCGACGAGGTGACCGCCTTTCGCGAAGTTTTCCAGATCGCGCCCGCCGACGAGGCCGGGGCGGCAAAAGTGTTCAACCTTGCGCGTCAGGACGTGGCGGGGTTCGAGGTCTACGCCAAACGCATCGGCGCGATGTTCGGCGAGGGATCGGGCACGCTGTGCGACCTGATGGAGGGGTTGTTTCACATCGCCATGGCCGACGGGATCTATCACCCGGCGGAAGACGCGTTCCTGCGCCGCGTGGCGGAGATCTTCGGGCTGAGCGAGCAGCAGTTCAGCACCCTGCGGGCGCGTTTTGTCCCCGATGCGCCGCGCGATCCCTACACGGTTCTGGGGGTCACGCCCGACATGCCGCTGACGGAGATCCGGTCCGTCTGGCGGCGGCTGGTGCGCGACAGCCACCCCGACGTGATGATCGCCCGCGGCGTGCCCGAGGAGGCGGTGAAGATCGCGGAACGCCGCCTGATCGACATCAACCGCGCCTGGGAAGAGATTTCCGCGCGTGAGACCGCCTGAGCGAGGCCGGTGCGCTTTGCCAGTTACAATGTCGAATGGTTCGACGCCTTGTTCGACGACAAGGGTCATCCGCTGATCGATCGCGTGGAAGGCGGGCGGCAGGACATCGCGCGGGGCGCGCAAATAGAGGCGCTGGGGCATGTGTTCCGGTCACTGGATGCCGACGCCATCATGCTGATCGAGGCGCCCGACACGAACCGCCGCCGGTCCACGCGCCGCGCGCTGACCAATTTCGCAGAGGCGATGGGCCTGCGCACCTCCGACGTGGCCACGGGTTTTGCCAATGACACCCAGCAGGAAATCGCGCTGCTCTACGATCCCGACAGGCTGACCGCGCTGCATGATCCGCGGCAAAGCGCGGATGCGCCGCGGTTCGACGACGTGCTGGAGATCGACCTGGACATCGACGCCCGCGCCGACATCGTGACATTTTCCAAGCCGCCGCTGGAACTGACCGTGGAAACCGCCACCGGCGTGCCGCTGCGGCTGATCGGCGCGCATCTGAAATCCAAGGCACCGCATGGCGCAAAGGGGCACGACGCGATCATGCGGCTGGCCATCGCCAACCGGCGCAAGCAACTGGCGCAGGCGGTCTGGCTGCGGCGGCGGATCGTGGCGCATCTTGCAGCGGGCGAAGATCTGATCATGTTGGGCGATCTCAATGACGGCCCCGGACTGGACAGCTACGAGGATCTCTTTGGCCGCAGTTCGGTGGAGATCCTGCTGGGACAGGGCGAGGATGCGGCGCTGCAACTCTACGATCCGCATGCGGCGCAGGCGCTGCAACGCCGGCTGGGGGCGCAGCCGACGACCGCGCGCTTTCTTCTGCGTGACGAAGGGCGGTATCTTCAGGCGCTGCTGGATTACATCATGATCTCCGCGCGGTTGCGGGAGTGCGAACCATCTTGGCGGATCTGGCATCCCTTCGACGATGCCGATTGCTGGCAGGACGAGGCGCTGCGCAACGCGCTGCTCACCGCGTCGGATCATTTTCCGGTCACGCTGGACATTGCGCTCTGAGGTCTTTTGCACCGGGTCCTGCGTGCCTATATCATGCGCATGAAACAGATCGCCCTCCCCCTTGTCGTGATGTCGTTGCTCGCCGCGCCCGTGATGGCGCAGAGCCAGGAAGATGACGGTTTCAGCCTGATGGAGGAAGGCACCCGCCTGTTCCTGCGCGGGCTGATGACGGAAATGGAACCCGCGCTGAAGGAGCTGGACGAAGCCGCGCGCGAGATGGAGCCCTACCTGCGGGACTTCGCCAACGAAATGGGCCCCGCGCTTGCGGACCTTATGGCAAAGGTCGACGACTGGACCGCCTACGAGGCGCCGGTGATGCTGGAGAACGGGGATATCCTGATCCGGCGCAAGACACCGCTGGAACCCGATCCCGAACCGGAGGACGGCACGCGCACCGAACCGGGGCCTGAGATCGACCTCTAGTCGCCAGCGCAGCCAGCCAAGCCGTCAGCGCATCGCCCTCGGATCGGGGCGCGCCCGCGTCATTCACTGCGTTCCGTCAGACCGGGCGCCGCGCGCCCCGGCGGGGTAATCTTGCGGGGCCTCGGCGCGGATCGGCCTGCCGGGCCTGACCTGCAAGACAGAGAGGCCCCGCAGGCCGCCCCCTGCCACAGACCTTGTTGTCGGGAGGCACAAGCGATCCACCCTGCGCACCCCGGACCGTCCACACCCGAGCGGGTCAGGATATATCCACCTCGAAGCTGTCCGCACCCAGCGCAGTGGCCAGCGATGTGAAGCGGGCCTCGCTGACCTCCCCGAAGATCGGTGCCGTGGCGGCATCCAGATGCAGGCGCAGTGCGCGGGTCTCCGCGTCCCATGACAGGCGCGGCCCGTCGTCATCGGGCGTCAGGGTCCAGAGCATCGCCCCGAACCGCAGCGCCTTGCCCAGCACCTCTGCCTCGCGCTGATGCGCAGGGTCGAGCAGCGCCAACAGATCCTCGAACCGGGTGCCCTCGCGCTTGTTGCGGTAGCGATGCATCAGCGCCATGCCAAGATAGATGCGTTCCCAATGCTTCAACCCGCCAAGGTTCGCCCGGGTGGCATTGTCGAAACAGACCTCTGCGCGGTAATCGGGATGCGCCCGCCAACTGACGTCATGCAGCAGGCAGGCTGCGTGGATCAGGCGCCGCCGGGACGGCCCGGCCTGCGGGAACAGCGGCATGACGAAATCATACAGCAGCTTTCCAAGGCCCGGCAGGCGCGCATCCTTGACCTCGGCAAAGCGGCTGGCCTCGATCAGGGGATCGCGGTCGCGCAGGTTCTGGGGCATCTGTTCATACAGCAGCCCCTCCCGGATACCATAGCTGGACGTGGCGATATCCTTGGGCTGGAATGTCTCGATGACACCGGTCAGCACCTCCCCCGCAAGCGGCACAAGCGCCATGCGCGCGCTGGAAATCCCGCAGGCCTTGCGCAGCTTGTCGAGGTCACTGCTTTCGATGAAGGCAAGCGTCTCCTGCACCGCCTCCGCGTCCATGCGATATTCGTGCAGCACATGCAGCGGATAGCCGCGCCGGTGCATGTCGATCCGGGCAATGGCGCGCCAGCTTCCGCCGACAAGGAACAGCCGGTCGCGCTGGGTGCCCATATGCTTGGCCAGTTGGTCCAGTTCGGCCTCGATATGCTTTTTCCGCGCCTTGCGCCCGCCCTCCATGTCGCTGAGTTTGAGCGGGCCCAGCGGCGAGGAAATCCGCCGCCCCACCTTGCCGTCATAGATCGCGGCCAGTTCCATCGACGACCCGCCGATGTCGCAGACCAGCCCGTAGGAACCGGGCCAGCCCAACAGCACCCCCTGCGCGGAAAGACGCGCCTCCTCCGCGCCGTCGATCACCCAGACGCGCAGGCCGGTGGCGGCCTCCAATTGCGCGCGAAACTCCGGTCCGTCCTCGGCGTCGCGCATGGCGGCGGTGGCGACCACCGTCAGATCCGGCAGGCCCATGCCCTCCGCCAGCTTGCTGAAGCGCATCATCGCGCGCATCGCGCGTTCGCGCCCGTCGGGATTCAACCGGCCGGTTTCGGCCATGCCCGCGCCCAGACCGCACATTACCTTTTCGTTGTGAAAATAGGCCGGACTGCGCGCCGCGCCGTCAAAGACCACAAGCCGGACCGAGTTCGATCCGATATCGACAACCCCCACACGGGACAGCGCCCGCGCTTGTGGGTCATCGAACAGCGGCCGCCCGAAGGGATCCCAGTGGCCGTGTGTTTCGTCCTGTCCGTCCATGCGAATCCCGACCCGATGAGAATTCCGTTATGGACCGCAGCAAGGAAACGGGTCAATAAAGCACCAGCCCCCGTGCGGCGTCTCGCCGCTGCAACCGGGGGCTGGTTCAGATGGTTTTATGAGCCGTCAGAGACGGTTAGCGGAAGAGCGACAGCAACGACTGCGGCTGACGGTTGGCGATCGACAGGGCCTGCATGGCCAGCTGCTGCTGGACCTGCTGCGCCTGCAACTTGGCCGATACCTCTTCGAGGTCCGCATCGACAAGCGTGCCGATGCCCGACTTCACCGCATCCGTGAGGTTGGAGATGAAGTCTTTTTGCGTTTCCAGTCGCATTTCGGCAGAACCGAAGGCCGCGGAGGCGTCGATGGCGGTCTGGATCAGGCCCTCCACCTCGTCCAGCGCGCTGTCCGCGCCGGCCTGCGTGGTGACGTCGATATTGGCCAGTTCCGCCAGTCCGCCGCCGATGGTGGTGGTGGCGTCTGCCGCGTATTCCTGTGCCGCGATCGAGAAGTTGTCGCCCACGACATCCGCACCGGTAAAGGTGACGGCGTTGCCGCTGACGGTGGCGGCGATGGTGCCCTCGTTGCCCGCGCCCAGATCCTCTGTGATGTATTTGTTGAACGCCGAGGCAAGGCCCGCCGCCACATCCGCCATCGTGTCGCCATCCCGGGCCACGTAGCTGATGTCGTTCCGGTCAGCCGTGTTGGAGGGCCCGCCCGCCGCCGTGGCCGAGATGTCGATGGAGAAGCCGGTGCCTGCCGCCACG
>CAZRZN010000279.1:0-5260 GCA_964604565.1 uncultured Rhodobacterales bacterium | reverse complement strand
TTCGAAGCGGTGAATCATGCGGTGCGATGGAAATCAATGCATCCTGACCCTAGGCATGCATGTAGGCTTTGGATCGAACGGACATGGCGAAATCCCATAGCTATTTGATTTATATATAAATGTCCGCCATGTGTTTCTAAAATATACAATTGCCTTTGCAAGGGTCCATCCCCGGCGCAACAACATACGTTCGAGATCCCTGTGGTATGCGCCGGACGCTTCGAACACGATGACCGTGGTGCCGCCGGATGCCCATCGAACAAGCTTGGCCAATCCGGAGGCATCATTCGGAAACTGCCGGTGATCGCATCTCAAGGAGCAATACGCATCAAGCACAACCTTGGAAACATCGACGCCAATTGTATCCTGCATGGAATGTCTCCCACCTCGTCTTGTCATGTTGGCGCGAAGCCTAGGTATCCATTCAGGTTCGAAGACCGCGCGGGGGCGACCATATTCGGCAGCGGTCCCTTACTACCCAGAGGGTACGATCCATCCCCGGCAACCACGCAGATTTGCGTGATCCGTGCGGTGGCTCCCATCATGCAACGAGAGCTGCCCATGGCCTGTGCCAGTTTCGTGGACGCCGGGTTAAGGTAACATAGCGCGGTCCTCGAACAGCATTGGGCTTAGATAGCCCATCTTGGAATGGCGCCCACGCGGATTGTAGATGCGCGATATCGAAGGCCTTGCCCGTCGCGTTCAGCTTGGTCGGATCGGTATCGCGTAGGGCCACGACATCGACGCCGTGGATGTCCCGCCATGCTTCAAGTTGGTTTTGCGCGAAAAATCCACAGCCAATCAGGGCAACTCTCATTTCCAACACTCCTTATGGCTTGCCTCAACATATTACCTTGTCATACCAGTGCACGTTGGATAGCGTCGTTGCAAGCCTCAGAGGTGGGAATGGCAAACGGAAAGACATCACAAGGTCCTGCTTCGACGGAACCGATCAACCGGCAAAAGCTGTCTGATCAGGTCTTCGATCGGCTGTGGGCCATGATCGTTTCAGGCGAATTGGCGCCCGGTGATGCGTTTCCGTCTGAACGCAGCTTGATGGACAGGTTTCGCGTCGGTCGCCCCGCGGTGCGAGAGGCTATGCAGGCGTTGTCAAACAAGGGCGTCATCACGATTTCGCAAGGCGAACGCAGCCGTGTGAACGAACTGAACGCGGGGATTGCCGTTGGTCAGGTCGATGAGATCGCGAAGCTGTTACTCTCGACCGAGCCATCCAATCTGGCGCACCTGAAGCAGGTCAGAAAAATTCTGGAAACGGGGACGGTCAGCTTGGCCGCTGAGCGGTGCACCGGCGATGACGCGCAGCGGTTGAGAGACCTGATAGAGGCGCAGCGGCAGGAACTGAACAATGCCGAAGGTTTTATCAAGGCCGATATCGCCTTTCACGTCGCGATTGCCGGCCTCTCCGGAAATCCGCTGCTGCAGGTTGTCATCCGGGCGATGCTGACATGGTTGCTGGAATACTACACGCCGCTCCTGCACTGGTCGGGCCGCGAAAGCACCACTCTGCTGGAGCATTCCAGACTGGTTGACCACCTTGAAGCGCAGGATGCGACCCGGGCCGTGGACCTGATCAAAGAACACTTGGATCGATCCGACCCGCTTTACGCGGCCAAGGCGTCATGACTCTGCGAGGCATCCATGAAAGAGCCTGAAGCTGATCCGACGCGTATCGAAGCGGACTATTTGATCGAAACGGCAATAGATCCGATGAAGGCCGCCGAAATCATGGCGGGCGAACAGTCTTCGGGCACGTTTCGCCCTGTGCCGGGAGAGACCCCGGAATTGAAAGAGCGCGCGGCGGCGCGGGTCGAGAAAATTGATCTGCTTGACCATGCGCAGGCCCCGGCTCTGCCCGGTGCAAGCCCTGCGGATGGGCCATGGCGGCGGGCGCATGTCACCTTGTCCTGGCCGCTGGCCAACATTGGGCCATCCCTGCCCAACCTGATCGCGACCATTGCCGGCAACCTGTTCGAACTGCAGCCGTTTTCAGGCCTTCGTTTGCTGGACGTCCGGTTGCCCCCGGCTTTTGCCAGCCGTTATGCTGGCCCGAAATTCGGGATCGAAGGCACGCGCAGGCTTGTGGGTGTCCACGACCGGCCACTGATCGGGACGATCATCAAGCCCAGCGTGGGCCTGTCTGCCGAAGACACCGGCGCGCTGGTCGCGCAGCTTTGCGCCGGTGGCATCGACTTCATCAAGGACGATGAGTTGCAGGCCGACGGCCCGGCCTGTCCGTTCGAGGACCGGGTAAAGGCGGTGATGCACGCGGTGAATGCGGCTGCGGACAAGACCGGGCAAAAGGTGATGGTGGCCTTCAATCTGACGGGCGAGATTGACGAGATGCGCAGGCGGCACAATCTGGTCCGCGATCTTGGTGGGACCTGCGTCATGGCCTGCCTGACTGCGGTCGGTATGTCCGGAATGATAGAACTGGGGCGCCACACCCAATTGCCGATCCATGCCCACAGGGCGGGATGGGGCGCGTTGACCCGTGATCCGCTGCTCGGCTGGTCTTATCCGGCGTGGTCCAAGCTTTGGCGATTGGCAGGGGCCGACCACATGCATGTCAACGGGCTAAACAACAAGTTCACCGAGGCCAATGACAGCGTGATCGCATCCGCGCGGTCCTTGAGTGACCCTCTGTTTGAGGGGGCGGCGATGCGTGCGGTCCCGGTGTTTTCCTCGGGTCAGACAATCCGGCAGGCTGCCGCAACGCTGGAGGCGGCGGGATCGCCGGATTTCCTTGTCACCGCAGGCGGCGGAGTCATGGCGCATCCCGGCGGTGTCGCCGCTGGCGTCGTCGCAATGCGTCAGGCCTACGATGCCGCAATGCGCAAGATTGACATTCGGACCTATGCCAAGGACCACCCGGAACTTGCAGCGGCCTTGGATGCCTATTGACTTGCATGCCTGTTGAGATGAGCCAATGACCCCGCTTCTCACCTTCTATGGCGATGACTTCACCGGCTCGACCGCCGTGATGGAGGTCCTGAGTTTCGCGGGCGTTCCGACCATGTTGTTCATGGAGGCACCCGAACCAGGCATCCTGTCGCAATACCCCGGTTTGCAGGCCATCGGGGTTGCTGGCATCGCGCGTTCCAAGGACCCCGCGTGGATGCGCGCCAACCTGCCGCCGGTGTTTGACGCGCTCAAGCGTTTCGGTGCGCCGGTGTCCCATTACAAGACTTGCTCGACTTTCGATTCCTCCCCCGAAGTCGGGTCAATCGGTGCCGCGACCGAGCTGGGCGCGCGGGTCTTTGGCGGCGGCTGGATCCCGCTGATTGTTGGCGCGCCGGCGATCCGCCGCTACCAGGCCTTTGGCACGCTTTTCGCCGGAGCAGGATCTGAAAACCACCGTCTGGACAGGCATCCGGTCATGTCGCGCCACCCGGTGACGCCAATGGGTGAGGCCGATCTGGGCAGGCATCTCTCTCAGCAAACAGAACTGAAGGTTGGCGTCATTGATCTGGCCGCGATCAAGGCGGGCACCGCGCAAACCGCACTTCAGCGTTGTCTGAGGGAGGGGGCGAAGATCATTGCAATCGACGTTGTGGACGACGAGACGCTGGCCGAGGCCGGGCGGCTTACCTGGCAGGACGGCGCGGGGCCGGTTTTTGCCGTGGGCTCGCAAGGCGTCGAATATGCGCTGGTCGCCCATTGGCGCGCGCAGGGCGCCCTCCCTCCGGATCATGCACCGCCCCTGCTGCCCCCGGTCGACCAGATTTTCGCCGTTTCCGGCTCTTGTGCGCCGACGACCGGGGAGCAAATCGCCTGTGCCGAGGCAAGGGGATTCAAAATTCTGGACTTCGATGCCGCATCGGCTGCGGACCCGCAACGCCTCGCAGGTGAGGTGCACCGCGTGCGGTCCGCAAGCCTTGCCCTGCTCTCGGACGGGTATGACGTTCTCGCCACAACTGCGCGCGGCCCCGATGATCCGTCACTGGTGCGCGTGGCCGAGGCCATCGAAAAAACCGGTGCATCAGCGGGCGATGTGAACGATCGCCTTGGGGCTGCCTTGGGTCAGCTTGTCTTGGCCATCCGACAGCAGACTGGTCTGCCGCGCGTCGCCATTGGGGGCGGGGATACATCGGGTCACGCCCTGACGGCGCTTGGCGCCGAAGCGCTTTCTGCCGTGGCGCCGCTTGCGCCCGGGGCGCCGATGTGCCGCCTGCACACGCGCGTCGACGCAACAATTGATGGTCTCGAAGTGACCTTGAAGGGCGGGCAAATGGGCGCGCCGGATTTCTTTTTGCAGGCCAAAGGCGGTCCGCAGAGATAATCGAAACGGGCGGATCGGCGTCATTGCCCTGCCCAAAAATGAATGGAGTTGGATCATGAACAAAGTTGCACTGATGGGCGCTGGCGGAAAAATGGGTGTCCGTCTGGCAACCAACCTCGCCAAAACCGACTATGATGTCTTGCACGTTGAAATTGATCCCGCAGGCCAACAGCGCCTCAAGGATGAAACCGGGTTCGATTGCGTCGGACAAGCGCAGGCACTGGGCCACGCTGAAGCTGTCATTCTGGCGGTGCCGGACCGGTTGATCGGCAAGGTTCTGACGGGGATTATCGATGATCTGAAACCGGATACGGCGGTCATCATGTTGGACGCAGCCGCCCCTCATGCAGACACGCTGCCCAAGCGCGATGACATTACCTATTTCGTAGCCCATCCCTGCCATCCCCCGCTGTTCAATGACGAGACAGACCCCGACGCGAAAAAGGACTATTTCGGCGGCATTTCAGCCAAGCAGCACATCATTTGTGCGCTCGCTCAGGGACCGGAAGAGCACTTCGCGCAGTGCGAGAAGTTGGCCAGAAGCTTTTATGCGCCTGTGATGCGGTCACATCGCTGCACGGTCGAACAAATGGCCATTTTGGAACCGGCATTGTCGGAATCTGTGGGCGCAACCTTCGCAAAGGTTCTAAAGGACGCAACCGACGAAGCGGCCCGCAGAGGTGTCCCCTACCAGGCGGCGGAGGATTTCTTGCTGGGTCATTTGACCATCCTGCTGGCAGTTGCATTCGGTGTTCAGCCGGGCGGAAAACTTTCTGACGGATGCTTGCTGGCGATATCCGAAGCCGAGCCGGTCATTTTCAAGGATGGGTGGTTGGACAGAGTATTCTCCCCAGAAGCTGTGAAGACATCGGTGCAATCGATATGCAAGTAGCATTTTGGCCGGAGTCCCAGTGGCGGTGGATGTAGGTCAGCTTCTCACCGAGGCGCGATTTCGCCGAG
>CAZRZN010000278.1:0-5270 GCA_964604565.1 uncultured Rhodobacterales bacterium | reverse complement strand
GCTTTCGCACAAGCCTGCGCACATGGCTGGCCGAGGCGACCGACGCACCGCACGAAGTGGCCGAGGCGATGCTGGCGCATGTGGTGGATGGTGGCGTGGTGCGCGCCTACCGGCGCACGGATTACCTCGAACCGCGCGCCAAGCTGGCCGAACGTTGGGCCGACCTTGTGACCGGCGGCGCTGGTCAGGTGGTAACTTTGGCGCGGGCGGACTGATGGTAGAAAGAAAGAAAGACGCTGACACCACCACTACAACCGCGACTTCTGCGACGAAACGAAAAGTGGCCGGGCTCCTTGGCGTTATTGAAGCCGAAGCCAAGGGCGAACCTTGGGTGCTAGATGACAGTGACCCCTTGGCAATTATTGGCCTTGGCCTTGGTGCTAGCCCCGAAGCAAGGCGACTTGCCTTACTGGGCCTTATATCCGAACGCATTGCTGCGCTTGATCGAAAACTAGCGGACCTAAAACCAAAGCGGGGCGCTCCAAAAAAGGCTATGTCAATTAACGTCAAGCGCGCTGCGGCGGTTCTTGGGGCTGATGACTTTTTGCGACGCCAGCGTGGTTCGGGCGCTGCAACCCAGACAGAGGCGATAGAAGTCGCGGTTCAAATTGATGCAATCCTTTGTGATGCTGGGGAGCGGGATAAGCCGCTATTTGGTCAAGCCAACCAAATGAAAAGTTGGCAGGATTCTGTGTCAAAAGGGCTTCGTGAAATTGGGAAGGAAGGCGAACGCTTCTTGAAAAAATAGACGCCATTTAAGCAAGAATGAAAGCAACGGCATAGACGGCCATCATCGGGCTGTTCGGGGCAATCCCGGACTCAACCGATAGGTGGACCAATGAAATACCTTACTTTGACTGAACTACGCGCCAAGCTGGGCAATCGCTCACGCAGCGCCATCTACGCCGACTTGGCGGCGGGCCGACTGCCCCAGCCCATCAAGTTGGGCGGACGCATTTACTGGGCCGAAAGCGACGTTGACGCCCATCTGCGCAGCCTGCGCGACGAGGCCGCTTAGTATGAGCGGTGCAAGCAAAATGGCCCGGAACCTGTTGGAGCAGGAACCGGGCCGGGTCGAATGCCATGCGAATGCGGCAAGTAACCCGAATGTAGCACAGCACAAAGCCAAGCGCCACAAATCCGGCACGCCCTATCGCGTGAAGCTCCGCACGGGCGACCTGTTTCGCATAGTCGTTTCGGGCCGTGACCGCTGGGCGCTCGAAGAACTGCGCAAGGCCGGGGGCAAGGGCTGCACGCCCATCGACAACCCTGCGCCCCGTTGGAGTGCTTATGTGTTCAATCTGCGTGAACTCGGGGTGGAAATCGAGACCATCACCGAACCGCACGAAGGCGACTTTCCGGGGCATCACGGGCGCTACGTCCTGCGCTCTGGTGTTGCCCCCGACCGGAAAGGGGGCGCGCAATGACCCGATTGCAGATCCTCTACCTGCGTCGCCTTCACGGTCTGACCGAAGCGCAGGCGCAGGCAATCTCCGCTCTGATTTGGGGGGCGGGCCAATGAGTGATGCACGCGACCTGACACAAGCGCTGGGCGGCAAATGGTATCGGAAATACGGGGCGGCACCTTGCCCCGTATGCCAGCCCCAGCGGGAAAAACAGCAAAACGCCCTGACTTTGGCCGATGGCCGCAACGGGCGGCTGGTGCTGGATTGCAAGAAAAGCGGCTGCGCCTTTCTCGACATTCTGGCGGCGGCTGGCGTGCGGACGGGGGATTACTTTCCCCCGGACGCGGCAACGCTGGCCCAGCGCGAAGCCGAACACCTGGCCGAAGCCAAGAAACGCGCGGCGCAAGCCAAACAAGTATGGACCGAAGCCCAGCCCATCGCGGGCACGCTGGCAGAAGTCTATCTGAGGGGGCGGGGCATAACCTGCCCCCTTCCCGAAACCCTGCGCTTTCACCCTTACTGCTGGCACGGCCCGACTGCAAAGCGCTATCTGGCGCTGGTGTCGGCGGTGCAAGGTGCGGGCCTGCCTGCGGTGCATCGCACCTATCTGCGCGCGGATGGCTCGGGCAAGGCTGCAATCGACCCGGACAAGATGATGCTTGGGGCAACTGTCGGCGGGGCTGTGAGGCTCACTGACGGGCCTTCGCGTCTGGTGGTGTGCGAGGGCATTGAAACCGGCTTATCGCTGCTGTGCGGGCTTCTGGATGGCCCTGCTGCGATATGGGCCGCTCTTTCCACTTCTGGCCTGCGCGGGCTGCACCTTCCGGCGCAACCGGGGCGGCTGACCGTTGCAACCGATGGCGACAAGGCGGGGCGTGAAGCTTCGCACGCTTTGGCCGAACGGGCGCACGCGCTGGGCTGGCAGGTTTCCATTCTCGACCCCGGCAATGGGGCCGACTTCAATGACATTTTGACAGGAAAGGCGGTGGCAGCATGAACGCGCAACCCCTCAAAGATATACCCTTCACACCTTCATGGCCTGACCCTGACCCGCGCTTCCTGCGCGCTGAACTGCCCCCGGCACCGGCGCTTAACTTGCCCGATGTGCTGGGGCCGCGATTGGCGCAATGGGTGGCGGATGCAGCCGAAGCCAAGGGTGCGCCCGCTGATTATGTTTTCGCTGCGATGCTGTCTGTCGCGGGCGCGACGATTGGGAATGCCCGCTGGGCTTCCCCTTGGCGCGGATGGAATGAACCGCCCATCATTTGGACCATGTGCATCGGCCTGCCCAGTGCGGGCAAAAGTCCTGCCATTGATGCGGCATTGCATCCATTGCGCAAGGCCGAACGCCCGCTGCGCGAAGCGGCAGAATGCCAGCGCAAGGCATGGGCCGAAAAGGCTGAACTCGCCAAGCTGGCAGAACAGACATGGAAGGAAACCGCGAAGGCGGCAATCAAGGCGGGCGATACGCCCCCCGATAGGCCAAAGGGCTGCGACATTGACCCTGCCCCGCATATCCCTCGGCTGGTGGTGAATGATGGCACAATCGAACGGTTGGGCGCTATTCTTGCCCAGCAACCGCGCGGCACGTTGCAGATGCGCGATGAACTGGCCGGATGGCTCGAAGGCATGGCGCGCTATTCTGGCGGCGGCTCTGACCGTCCGTTCTGGCTGGAAGCATTCGGGGGCCGAGGCTTCACGGTGGAACGGATGGGCCGTGAACCGCTCACAATCGACCGACTGTCAATCGGTGTGCTGGGGGGCATTCAACCCGACCGACTGAAAAGCCTGCTATTCAAAAGCGATGATGACGGGCTTCTGGCGCGCTTTCTGCCCATCTGGCCCGAACCTGCGCCACTTCGACGCCCGCACTCCTGGGCCGATGAAACCTTGATGGAAACCGCATTGGCGCAGCTTTTGACCCTCGACCTTGTGACCGATGAGGTGGGCGAATCCCGCCCTTGGTTTATCCCCTTCACGGATGATGCGCGCGGGCTGATGGATGACTTCCGGCTGGCAGCACGTGAATGGGAAGCCGGGGCAGAAGGGCTGATGCTTTCCTTTGTGGGCAAGCTTCCGGGGATGGCTGCGCGGCTGGCGCTGGTGCTGGGCTTTCTCGACTGGGCAGCCGATGGGGCAGAACAACCGCACGAAATCTCGCATCAGCATTTCGGGCGGGCGGCGCATCTGGTGGAAGCCTATTTCGTGCCAATGGCGCGACGGGCTTATGCCGACGCGGCAACGCCCAAACCCGAACGGGCGGCGCGGCGGCTGGTGGGAATCATTCGGGAACAAGGCTGGCAGCGCTTCACATCACGCGATGTGCTACGGCTCGACCGTTCGGGGCTGGGCAGCAAGGCCGCACTTGACCCGGCTCTGACGCTGCTGACCGATGGGGATTGCATCCGCCAGATTGACCCATCCGTGAACCCGCAAGGCGGAAGGCCGCAAAGGCTCTTTACCGTGAACCCAGCAATTCTTGGGGGCTGACATGACGCGATGGCTGCAAGCGGCAAAGAAAATAACCGAGGCCGGGACAAAACCGACAGAACTGACAGAACCCCGCCCAGAACCGGTTTTGTCGGTTTTGTCAGTTTTGTCCGAAGGTGAAAGGGATGACCATGCCTCCACGCCCAGCCCAAAACCGAGTGACCCCGGCAATGCACCTTACGGCAAAAGCCCCGGTGGGCGCATGCTGACATGGACGGGCCGCGTTGTTTCGCTCGACGCATGGCGCACACTTTCGGAGTGGGAAAAGCACGGGCCGGATGGGCGGCGGTGGTGTGGGGTAAAACAAAAATGGATATATCCACCATGCACTTAACCCGCCTATGGGTGAAAGGATAGAAACAATGCCCGGACCAGACCCCGACTCACTCTGGATAGAGGAAGACGCTGACCGCCCGACCGTGACCTTTCAGGCTTATTTCTGGACCGGGAACAACGGGAACCGGCGCAAGCGGGCGGTAGCAATGCTGCGCCGCCTAGCCCATGGCGACTGGAAATGCCGGTGGTGCAGCGACGCCTTGCCAGATTGGAGGCGTGTGGACGCCCGCTATTGCGGGGAAAGCTGCCGTAAAAAGGCGGCGCGGTGGCGGCGGTTTTTTTGACGTGTGAAAGACGGAACACGAGCCCGCGCCCAAGCCCGTTGTTTTCCGCCGCAATACGCGTGCGGCATGGCGTGTTACCGGTAATAACAAATCCGGTTCATACCGCTAACTGAGCTTTCCTTAAGGAATCCGGAACCATACTGCATTGGACAAATCTGACTTGCCCGAACAGTAAGGGCGGAAGTGCTTCCGAGACCCGGTGAGAAGCCACTTGGATTTTGCGGCTCCGAATAAGACATACCCTGTAGCGCCTTGCCGGCATTCTGTATTGCGGCGGCACGGTTCGCCTTTTCGGTTTGCATGCACTGAGCAAAGGCGTTCGTTCCGGGCGTGAAACCGTAAGCCTCACAATCTTGCGCGTAGGACTTCATAGCCTGTTCGCTATCAACACAGGCCGAAATGCCAATGCATATTGCTATGACTGTGAAAATGTTGCGGATAATCATGTGCAAGAATCCTTTGGTATTTGTAACTACCGAAGCCGCGCGGAACTACCCTGTCAATAGCGAGACCTACGCGAACGACACGAACCGGCTGGTGACTGTTGCTTTTCGGCTTTTCCGCGCAATACGCGGAGACGCTCACGCGGTTTGGGGCAATATGCAGTCCTGACCAGCGGACAAAGGGTGTATAATTAGGGGGATGCGCCAAATCAAATAGGGCATTTTACCTATATAAAACAATGGATTAGACGTTTTATATGGTGCCCAGGAGAGGACTCGAACCTCCACGGCCTTGCGGCCACTGGCACCTG
>CAZRZN010000277.1:0-5333 GCA_964604565.1 uncultured Rhodobacterales bacterium | reverse complement strand
CGCGGCCTCGCTGCAATCGGGCGGGCTTGCGTCTGATCCGGGCTTCTTCTTTATCGCAAGCTGCATGATCACGCTGGTCGGCGGCACCATGTTCCTGATGTGGCTGGGTGAGCAGATCACCGCGCGCGGCATCGGCAACGGCATCTCGCTGATCATCTTCGTCGGCATCATCGCCGAGGTTCCCGCGGCCCTCGCACAGTTCTTTTCGTCGGGCGTGTCCGGCGCGATCAGCCCCGCGGTCATCATCGGCGTGATCCTCATGGTGGTGGGTGTGATCACCTTCGTCGTCTTCATGGAACGGGCGCTGCGAAAGATCACCATTCAATACCCGCGCCGTCAGGTCGGGATGAAGATGACAGAGGCGCAGCAATCGCACCTCCCGGTCAAGGTGAACCCGGCCGGCGTGATCCCGGCGATCTTCGCCTCCTCGCTGCTGCTCCTTCCGGTCACGATCTCGACCTTTTCGGGCGCGGGCGACAGCGGGCCGATCATGTCGACCGTTCTGGCATACTTCGGTCCCGGGCAACCGCTGTATCTGTTGTTCTTCGGCTCGATGATCGTCTTCTTCGCCTATTTCTACACGTTCAACGTGTCGTTCAAACCGGATGACGTTGCCGACAACCTCAAGAACCAGAACGGCTTTGTCCCCGGCATCCGCCCGGGCAAGAAGACCTCGGAATATCTTGAATATGTGGTCAACCGCGTCCTTGTGCTCGGCTCCGCCTATCTGACGGCGGTCTGCCTCCTGCCGGAAATCCTGCGCACGCAATATGCCATCCCGTTCTACTTTGGCGGCACATCGGTCCTGATTGTCGTCAGCGTGACGATGGACACGATCCAGCAGGTCCAGAGCCATCTTCTGGCCCATCAGTACGAAGGTCTCATCCAGAAGTCGCAACTGCGCGGCAAGGGTGGTAAAGGCCGCAAGAAACGGGGAGCACCGTCGCGTCGATGAACATTATTCTTTTGGGACCGCCGGGCGCGGGCAAGGGCACGCAGGCGCGCATCCTTGAGGACACACGCGGCATGGTGCAGCTCTCCACCGGGGACATGCTGCGCGAAGCCAAGGACAGCGGCACCGAAATGGGCCAGGTCGTGGCCGGCGTCATGGCGCGCGGCGAACTGGTGACGGATGAGATCGTCATCGGCCTGATCCGCGAAAAGCTGGAAACGGTCGAGGCCGCGGGCTTCATCTTCGACGGCTTTCCGCGCACGCTGAAACAGGCCGATGCGCTGTCCGATCTTCTGTCGCAGATGGGCCAGACCCTCGATCAGGTCGTCGAACTGCGCGTGGATGACGACACGCTCGTGCAACGCATCACGGCCCGGTCCACCTGCGCCAGTTGCGGGGAGGTCTACAACGACATCACCAAGCCGATCCCCGAAGACGGCAAATGCAGCAAATGCGGCGGGACGGAATTCAAGCGGCGCGCCGATGACAATGAGGACAGCCTCAAGAAACGTCTGATGGAATACTACAAGCAGACGTCGCCGCTGATCGGTTACTACTACGCCAAGGGCCTGCACGCATCGGTGGACGGTCTGGGTGAGATCGACGAGATCAAGGGCGCCATCGCGAAAACCCTCGACGACTGAGTCAAGGCTAGGCTCCTGCCGCCCCTCACAAGTCGGGGGCGGCAAGTTCCCGCAGATGCGCGGTCAGCTTGTCATACGGCATGTCAAACCCGTAGTTGCGCACGACGGATGCAAGGTTTTCGGCGTTCAGCCCGTTGCCGTACCCCATCGACCAGTCCGGAAACACCCGTTCCCGCGAGGAGCGCCGCGGCCATTCCTGAAGGTTGCTGTGCCGCGGATCCTTCTGGATCGCATGCATGACGGCGTTGATCTCCGGTGCCCCGCCTTCGAGGAACTGCATGAAATTCTGATCGGTCCGAAACAGAAATCCGGTCAGGTGCCGCTGGCTGTTCAGCGCGCGGGACGTCAAGAGGATGTCCATGTTGCTGGCGTGGTCGCGCGGATAGACCGCCGTGCTGATGTAGAAGACGTTGGTTAACACTTGCCCGAGCCTCTCCGGCTTTCATTGGATGGTGCAGTCGACGTCCCCCTGCGATCGGGCGCAGTTTGCGACTTTGCCAGCGCATTGCAAGCAGGTCTTGACGACCGTAACGAATCAAACTACGGACGCGTTTCTCTGGCAGAGATCACCGAGCGCATCAGGACCATAGGTGTCTGGATGTCAGGCTAATTCACCTGACCTTCCGGCTGCAAGCCCGGGATGCGCTGTTGTGAAAAAAGAGCCTGGCGCTACGGGCTCGCAACGAAAGGAACCAAGGACTTGGCACGCATCTCCGGCGTCAATATCCCGACACACAAGCGCGTTCCCATCGCGCTCACCTACATTCACGGCATTGGTCCGTCCGTCGCGCGCGAAATCTGCGAAGCGACCGGCATCGACCAGAACCGCCGCATCAACGAGCTGTCCGACAGCGAAGTGCTGGCCATCCGTGAGCACATCGACGCCAACCTGTCCGTCGAAGGCGATCTGCGCCGCGAAGTGCAGATGAACGTCAAGCGTCTGATGGATCTGGGCTGCTACCGCGGTCTGCGCCATCGCCGCAACCTCCCCGTGCGCGGTCAGCGCACGCACACCAACGCACGCACGCGCAAGGGCCCCGCAAAGGCCATTGCCGGCAAGAAGAAGTAAGGGAGGCTTTCCGATATGGCACGTGACACTCGCCGCGGCGCGACGAAAAAGAAGGTCTCGAAGAACATTGCAGCCGGTGTGGCGCATGTGAACTCTTCCTTCAACAACACCAAGGTCCTGATCTCGGACGTGCAGGGCAACGCGATCTCCTGGTCGTCTGCCGGCACGATGGGCTTCAAGGGGTCGCGCAAATCGACCCCCTATGCCGCGCAATTGGCCGCAGAAGATGCGGGCAAGAAGGCGCAGGAACATGGCGTCAAGACGCTCGAGGTCGAGGTTCAGGGCCCCGGATCGGGCCGTGAATCGGCCTTGCGCGCACTCGCGGCCGTGGGGTTCAACATCACCTCGATCCGCGACGTGTCGCCCATGGCGCACAACGGTTGCCGCCCGCCGAAACGCCGGCGCGTCTGATCCCTGAGAGTGATTTTACCAAGGCCGGGCATTCGCCCGGCTTTGGTCCGTCGTTTTGAAACCTCGGGCGTCGGCACCTTAGGACATGGGGGGCCGGCAGGTATGGAGGGAACTGCATGATCCATAAAAATTGGGCCGAATTGATCAAGCCGACACAGCTTGAGATCAAGCCGGGCGCCGATCCGTCTCGCATGGCGACTCTTGTCGCCGAACCGCTGGAGCGTGGCTTCGGTCTGACGCTGGGCAACGCGCTGCGTCGGGTTCTGCTGTCCAGCCTTCAGGGCGCGGCCATCACCAGCGTGCAGATCGACAATGTGCTGCACGAATTTTCCAGCGTCGCGGGCGTCCGCGAGGATGTCACGGACATCATCCTGAACCTCAAGGGTGTCAGCCTGCGCATGGAAGTCGACGGACCCAAGCGGCTGTCCGTGACCGGCAAGGGTCCGGGCGTCGTGACCGCCGGTGACATCACCGAATCCGCCGGCATCGAGATCCTGAACCGCGACCATGTGATCTGTCACGTGGACGAAGGCGCCGAAGTCTACATGGAACTCACCGTGAACACCGGTAAGGGTTACGTTGCCGCGGACAAGAACAAGCCCGAGGATGCACCCATCGGCCTGATTCCGATCGACGCGATCTATTCGCCGGTCAAGAAGGTCGCCTATGACGTGCAGCCCACCCGCGAAGGGCAGGTTCTGGACTACGACAAGCTGACCATGAAGATCGAGACCGACGGCTCCCTGACGCCCGAGGACGCGGTGGCCTATGCCGCGCGCATCGTGCAGGACCAGCTGTCGATCTTCGTTAACTTCGAAGAGCCGGAATCGGCACAGCGTCAGGACGACGACGATGGGCTGGAATTCAACCCGCTGCTCCTCAAGAAGGTCGACGAGCTGGAGCTTTCGGTCCGGTCCGCGAACTGTCTCAAGAACGACAACATCGTCTATATCGGCGATCTCATCCAGAAGACCGAGGCAGAGATGCTGCGCACGCCGAACTTCGGCCGCAAGTCGCTGAACGAGATCAAGGAAGTGTTGTCGGGCATGGGTCTGCACCTTGGCATGGACGTCGAGGACTGGCCGCCGGACAACATCGAGGATCTGGCCAAGAAGATGGAAGATTCCTTCTGATCGGTTTGGGCG
This sequence comes from uncultured Rhodobacterales bacterium, assembly GCA_964604565.1. Taxonomy (GTDB): domain Bacteria; phylum Pseudomonadota; class Alphaproteobacteria; order Rhodobacterales; family Rhodobacteraceae; genus CAZRZN01. The sequence goes on along the minus strand of CAZRZN010000277.1, from coordinate 1,112 downwards.
GGGATTTCTCCGCCCGACCGCATCGCGTATGCATGCCCTGTGCATGACTTGTGCATAGGTTGTGCATCGCGTTTTTCGGGCATTCCGCCCCAAGGTGAGCCGCTGACCCGCATCGGTGGCCGGACAAAGCAAAACGGCCCGTAGAGGGCAATAGGAGTAAGACACATGCGTCACGCAAGAGGCTATCGCCGCCTGAACCGCACCCATGAGCACCGCAAGGCGCTCTGGGCGAACATGGCCGGCTCGCTCATCGAACATGAGCAGATCAAGACCACGCTGCCGAAAGCCAAGGAACTCAAGCGGATCGTCGACAAGCTGATCACGCTGGGCAAGCGCGGCGATGTGCACGCCCGTCGTCAGGCCGCCGCACAGCTCAAGCAGGACAAGGACGTCGCCAAGCTGTTCGAGATCCTCGGCCCGCGCTATGCCGAACGCAGCGGCGGGTATACCCGCGTGCTGAAGGCCGGTTTCCGCTACGGTGACATGGCGCCCATGGCGATCATCGAACTGGTGGACCGCGACGTGGATGCCAAGGGCGCGGCTGACAAGGCCCGCCTTGAGGCTGCCGAAGCGGCCGATTAAGGCTTTGACCTTATTCAGGAATTTCAGGCCCCTCCGGAAACGGTGGGGCCTTTTTCATGTCCTGAGGCATGTCCTTGTGCGGCGGTCTGCGTCTCGTCTGCGGGTGCCGGATCGTCACGGTGACCCGGGGCCAACCTGCCGCCCGGTCCATGCAGGCCCCTCAGGCCCTTGGCGGGCTGTGCATCATGTCCGACAGGTCCTGCAACTCCGCGCCAAAGCCCCCGGTCACCGCCTCAGCGGCCGCTCTGCGAACGTCATCCGGCTTGTTCTGGTTCAGCTTGTAGGTGCTCTGCACCTCCGTGATCTCCAGTCGGAAGGGCAGGATCATCCGCATGAAACGCGCCTTCGTCTCCGCCGACATCTTGTCCATGGTCCAGGGCGCTTTGGGCAGAAGGCGCCCCTCGAACGCGGCGGATTGCGCCGCCAGCATCGGCTCCAGCGCCTCGCCCGGCAGGGCGTGCAGCCTCCCGGTCAGATGCACGGCAACATAGTTCCACGTCGGCACCTGATCGTCGATCCCGTACCAGTCG
>CAZRZN010000276.1:0-5371 GCA_964604565.1 uncultured Rhodobacterales bacterium | reverse complement strand
GCCGGTGTTCACCTTTCCGGCATGGGATTGCCTGCCCTATGACCGGGTTTCGCCCAATGCCGACATTTCCGCCGCGCGGATGGCGACGCTGGCGGGGCTGGTGCACGGGATGCCGGGGCGCTTTGTCTTGCTGACCACGTTGTCGGCAGCGACGCAACGTCTGCCGGCCCGCGACGTTCTGCGCGAGGCGGCGTTTTCCGCGCGCGTCGGCGACCGCGTGAACGAAGAGGCGCTGCGCAACTTTCTGGTGCGCATGGGCTTCAGCCAGGCGCCCACCGTGACCGAACCGGGCGATTACGCGATCCGCGGCGGGATCATAGACATCTATCCCCCGGGCGAGGGCGGACCGGTGCGGCTGGACTTCTTCGGCGATGTGCTGGACGGGGCGCGCCGGTTCGACGCCGCCAGCCAGCGCACCACCGAACAGCTGGACATGGTGGACCTTGCCCCGGTGTCGGAGGTGATCCTGGACGAGGCAGCGATCCGGCGGTTCCGGCAGAACTACCGGATCGAATTCGGTGCGGCGGGAACCGATGATCCGCTTTACGAGGCCGTCAGCGCCGGGCGCAAGCATCAGGGCATCGAGCATTGGCTGCCGTTCTTTCATGAGCGGCTGGAGACGCTGTTCGACTATCTGCCCGGCGCGCCGGTGCTGATGGACGATCAACTGACGCCCTCGCGCATCGCCCGCTGGGACAGCATCGCCGATCAGTATGAGGCCCGCCAACATGCGTTGAGCCAGAAAAAGACCATGGGTAGCACGGTTTACAAACCGATCCCGCCCGGCTTGCTCTATCTGGACGAGGCGGGCTGGGACAGCGCCATCGGCGCGCGGCGGCAGGTGCAGTTTCACCCGTTGCCGCAGTCCAGCGGGCCGGGTGTCGTAGATGCCGGGGGACGGATCGGGCGCAATTTCTCACCTGAGCGCCAGCAGGAAAAAATAAGCCTTTTCAGTTCTCTGGCCGAGCACGTTCGCGCAAGGATGCAAGACGGTCCGGTGGTCATCGTCTCCTATTCCGAAGGGGCGCGTGAACGTCTTGAAGGACTGATCGAGGATGAAGGTCTGGCCGAGGCGATCCAGATCCGGGACGGCACCCGGATCGGCAAGCGCGGGCTGCATCTGGCGGTCTGGTCGCTGGAGGCCGGGTTTGAGGCGCCTTGGGACGATCAGCGGATCACGGTGATTTCGGAACAGGATGTTCTGGGTGACCGGTTGATCCGCGCGCCGCGCAAACGCCGCAAGGCCGAAAATTTCCTGACGGAGCACCAGTCGCTCAGCCCCGGCGATCTGGTGGTGCATGTGGACCACGGCATCGGCCGCTATCAGGGGATGGAGGTGATCACCGCCGCGGGTGCCGCGCATGAATGCCTTCTGCTGGAGTATGCCGAAAACTCAAAGCTTTACCTGCCGGTCGAGAATATCGAACTGCTGTCGAAATATGGCCACGAGGAAGGTCTTCTGGACAGGCTGGGCGGTGGCGCATGGCAGGCCAAGAAGGCCAAGCTGAAGGAACGCATCCGCGAGATGGCGGACCGGCTCATCCGCATCGCGGCCGAACGCGCGCTGCGCAAGGCGCCGATCATGGATCCGCCGCCGGGGGCCTACGAAAGCTTTGCCGCGCGGTTCCCCTATCAGGAAACCGACGATCAGATGTCGGCCATCGAGGATGTCATGGCGGACATGCACTCCGGTCAGCCGATGGACCGGCTGATCTGCGGCGACGTGGGCTTTGGCAAGACGGAGGTGGCGATGCGCGCGGCCTTTGTCGCGGCGATGTCAGGCGTGCAGGTCGCGGTGATCGCCCCGACGACGCTGCTGGCGCGCCAGCATTACAACAGCTTTGCCGAACGCTTTCGCGGGTTCCCGCTGGAGGTCTCCCCGCTGTCGCGGTTCGTCGGAACGCGGCAGGCCGCGCTGACCCGCGAGGGGATCACCAAAGGCACGGTGGATGTGGCCGTGGGCACCCATGCGCTGCTGGCCAAGGGGATTCGGTTCAACAACCTTGGCCTGCTGATCATCGACGAGGAACAGCGCTTCGGCGTGCAGCACAAGGAACGGCTGAAACAGCTTCGGTCCGATGTGCATGTGCTGACGCTGACCGCGACACCGATCCCGCGCACCCTGCAACTGTCGTTGACCGGCGTGCGCGATCTGTCGATCATCGGCACGCCGCCCATCGACCGCCTGTCGATCCGCACCTATGTCAGCGAATTTGATCCGGTGACGATCCGCGAGGCCCTGCTGCGTGAGCATTACCGGGGGGGACAGTCGTTCTTTGTGGTGCCGCGACTGACAGATCTGCCGGAGGTTGAGGAATTTCTGCGCGAACAGGTGCCCGAGGTCAGCTATGTCGTGGCGCATGGCCAGATGGCCGCCGGTGAACTGGATGACCGGATGAACGCCTTTTACGATGGCAAATATGACGTGCTGCTGGCGACGACGATTGTCGAATCCGGCCTTGATATTCCGACGGCCAACACGATGGTGGTGCATCGCGCGGATATGTTCGGTCTGTCGCAGCTTTACCAGATCCGCGGACGCGTCGGCCGGTCCAAGACCCGCGCCTATGCCTATCTGACGACCAAGCCGCGCGCGAAATTGACCACGACGGCCGAAAAACGCCTGCGCGTTCTGGGCAGCATCGACACGCTGGGGGCGGGGTTTGCGCTGGCCTCGCAGGATCTGGACATTCGCGGCGCCGGTAATCTGCTGGGGGAGGAACAGTCCGGCCAGATGCGCGACGTGGGATACGAACTGTATCAATCCATGCTGGAAGAGGCGATCGCCAAGATCCGCGCTGGCGGGGCAGAAGGCCTGTCGGAGGCCGATGATCAATGGGCACCGCAGATCAACCTTGGCGTGCCTGTCCTGATCCCCGAAGACTATGTGCCCGATCTGGATGTGCGGCTTGGCCTTTACAGGCGGCTGTCGTCGCTCACCACCAAGGTGGAGCTGGAAGGCTTCGCCGCCGAACTGATCGACCGTTTCGGCAAGCTGCCGCGAGAGGTAAACACGCTGCTGCTGGTGGTGCGGATCAAGGCGATGTGCAAGCGCGCCGGGATTGCCAAGCTGGACGGCGGGCCGAAGGGCGCGACCATTCAATTTCACAACGACAAATTCGCCTCTCCGCAGGGTCTTGTGGAATTCATCGACGCGCAAAAGGGTCTGGCCAAGGTCAAGGACAACAAGATCGTGGTGCGGCGTGACTGGAAGCGGGACAAGGACAAGATCGAGGGGGCCTTTGCCATCGCCCGCGATCTGGCGGAAAAGGTGAAGGCGGAAAAGAAGAAGGCCAAGGCAAGGGCCTGAGCTCGGCGCGGCAGATGCGATGCCCTCAATAGGGCAGGGTTGCCAGTCGGACGTCCGGATCCACGGCGTTGATCAGGGTGAAATACCCTCCGTTCACCTCATCGAAGGTTGCGGACCGGCTGCGCGCGGAGCCTGCCGGCAAGGAATAAATGCACCTGTCGCCGGTCATGTCGTTATAGATGATCTCAATGCTGTCGCCCCAGTCTTCCGTCGTCCAGTTGATGAAATTCTCCATCCAGTAGGCATCGGGTTGAACCGCGCTTTCGTCGGCCTGCCATGCCTTTTCATTGGCGCAGGCGCGTCGGAAATCCATCTCCTGCATGGTCAGTCCGGAGGTCCGCATCGGCCCGACCTTGATCCCCCATCGGCCGGCCTGATCCGCCGTCTCGATATAGAACATCTGGTCCGGCGGCGTGCGCAGCATGGCCGCCATCAGCGAGGGTTTGAGGTGCTCGCCATCCTCGAATCCGCGGTTCTGCATCAGATCCTCGATGGTGCGGGCCAATGTCTCCATCGCCAGCGCATAGGATCTGGTGACGGTCTCTGCGCTGTATTGTCCATCGCGCACCTGTAGCGATGGCGCATGAAATCCCAGCCGCGCGGTCGGGTGCATGATCCGCCATTTGTAGAGCCCGCTTTCATGGGCGTAAAAACTGCCCGCCATGAACAGCAGCGCACAGGCGCTTTCGCAGCGGGTGCCGGCCTCCAGCCGCGTGCCGATGGCCTCGTTGCGCAGCACATCGGCCAGCTTCAGCGCCTCCGCGATGGATCCGCCGGGACTGTCGAGGCAGATCACGGACACGCCATAGAGGTCCTGATTGCGCCACCGGTCTATAGAGCCCGTCAGAGCGGCGGCAATCCGGTCGCCGTCACCGGGGTTGAACGTGCCGGTGACGCGGTGCGTGCAGGCGATCGTCGGGTCGGAGTCCTGAATGTCGAAGGCATCATTGGTCATGCCAAGGATCTCGAGGTCTGCGGCCTGCACCGGCAGGGCAAGGCACAGGGACAGGATCAGAGAAAGGCGAAACATGAAGATACTCCTGAAAATGAGATCGTCGAACATGCCGCTGCGATGTCGCTCAGGTCAATCACCGATGCCATTCTGCAAAGGCCAAGGGGCAACCTGGCGGCCTGAACGGGACGGCAGATGACCGTCCACGGCGTTGCTTGATCGGCGGATGCACCGCGCGTTTCGGTGCCGTTCGAAATTTGCAGGCGGCTAGGAAAAACCGTGCAACTGGGCCGGAGGTGCCGGGAACGGCGCGCCGGGCAGATGCCAAACGGCCGGCCGAACGCAGGCTGCGGCCTTTGCACAATCATCGCGTCAGTCCGCAGACCAGCTGTGACGATCTTTGAAGATGTTCAAACTGGCGTGCGAAAAGCATGTACGACGGAAACGAAGCGGCCCGGCGCAGGGGCCGGGCCATCATTCGGAAATGCGCGAACGCGGGATTTCAGGCGCGGCGGCGGCGTCCACCGGTGCGGCCCGCGCGGCCCCGGCCCTCATGGCCCGCCTTGGGCGCCTGCCGGTTGAACTCGATCCAGGCCGCGCCGCCATCGTCGTTGTTGGTCAGGAAGTTTGCGGCGCGGATCGCCTCCATCTCCTTGCCCGGGCGCGGCTTGGTCGATCCCAGACCGAACATCTGCGCGAATGCCTCATCGTCCATCTCGTCCGGCAGGATGATACCGGCGGCTTCGACCGCGGCCCGCTTTTCGGCGATCTTCGCGGCGTTCACCGGCAGCATCACCGGGTTCATGATGGCCGACGTCATGCCTGCGCCCATGGCCATGGGCAGGAAGGCATTGTTGATGCCGTGACGGTTTGGCAGCCCGAAGGAGATGTTGGAAGCCCCGCACGTGGTGTTCACGCCCAGTTCCTCGCGCAGGCGGCGCACCAGCGTAAAGACCTGAAGGCCCGCGCTGCTCATGGCGCCAATGGGCATCACCAGCGGATCCACCACGATGTCATGGGCCGGGATGCCGAAATCGGCGGCCCGTTCGACGATCTTCTTGGCGACGGCGAAGCGCACCTCCGGGTCCTCCGAGATGCCGGTATCGTCG
>CAZRZN010000275.1:0-5388 GCA_964604565.1 uncultured Rhodobacterales bacterium | reverse complement strand
AGCAGACCGGGTTGAAACGCCTTTTCGCCCTGAACCAGCGCGCGTTCGATATCCAGCGCGCCGGTCACGCGGTCTTCCGTTACGCCCAGCGGCAGGTCCACCACCGGCGTCGGGCGCGAAATCAGAACCTCTTCGGTCAGTTCCGCCCAGTCCGGGCTTTGCGCCAGCGAGGGCGCGTTGACCGGGCAGCCCCGGACCGCCTCGATCGGCGGCAGCAGCGCGGCCAGCGCCCGCACCGCCGTCGATTTGCCGGTGCCCCGGTCGCCAAAGACCAGCACGCCGCCAAGGCGCGGCTCGATCGCCGTGAGGATCATCGCCGTCTTCATGGCGTCCTGCCCGACGATGGCGGAAAAGGGAAAGGCCTTTGTCATGGTGGCATCCTGTCCGACATGGTCGGAATAGGCAAAGTCTTTGGTCATGCGGGCAGCGCCCCCTTTGTCGGTCGGTCTGTCGTTTGCGTGTCGGCGGGTTGCAAGGCGGCCAGCGGGCTGGTGCCGCCCCACGACCCCCGGTCGCCAAGGATATGAAAGCGGGCATAAAGTTCCTCGCGGAACCACTGGCCCTCGCGGACGGCGCGGATGGCCCGGGCATGGGGACCGTCGGCGCGGGCGAAGGCCGCCATCGACGCGGTGTCGGGCCAGATCGAAAAGGTCACCTGATGCAGCAGCGGCACCTCGCCCAGCCCGATCTTGAAAACCACGTTGGGATCGTCGCCGATCACGTCCTGAATGTCCGGCACCTGTTTCCAGAATCGCGGCAGGATGCGTGGGCGGATGGTGGCCCGGGTCAGCGCCGCCAGCGCACCTTTCGGCATCTCGCCCTCCGGCGCAAAGGGGGCGACGCCCGACCATGCCCCGCGGGATGTCACCGGCGCCAGAAACAGCGTCCAGTCCTCCGCCGCGCGGGCGCGATACCAGCCAAAGACCGGCGTCTCCGCCAGCCGTGCCTCGGCGGTGGCGCGGTCCGGCCATGTGCACAGAATCGCGTAGACATCGGGATTCAGGCGCGGCGTGAAGCCTTCGCCCGTGCCAGATCCGCAGAGCTTCCAGAACCCCAGATCGCGCACCCGCGGCAGAAACAGGCGCGCCACGCCCATCATGGCAAAGGCCCAAAGCCGCGAGGGCATTGAGTCAAAACGAAAAAGGCTCAGGGTCACGCATTGCATCGGGTCGACTCTCTGCATCCTTGTGTCAAATCAGTCTGACATGTGGAAAGGAAAGTGAAAAGATGGCAGAACTCAGATTGTCAACTTTACCTGACACGTGTAGCCTCAACTTATGATGACACGTGTAGATCCCGCTCTCCCGTCCCTCGCCGCGCGACTCGCTGCGCCCCATGCCGTGGTGATCGGCGCCGGTCTTGGAGGGCTGTCCGCCGCGATGCGGCTGGGCGCCAAGGGCTACCGCGTCACCGTGATCGACAAGCTGGACGTGCCCGGCGGGCGCGGTTCGGCGATCTGGCGCGATGGCCACCGGTTCGACCTCGGTCCAACCATCGTGACCGTGCCACAGGTTTTCCGCGAACTCTGGCGCACCTGCGGGCGGGATTTCGATGCCGATGTCGATCTGCGCCCGATGGATCCCTTCTATGAGATCCGCTGGCCGGACGGATCGCGGTTCGAGGCCTCCGGCGATACCGAGCGGATGCGGGCAGAGATCGCCCGCCTGTCGCCCGAGGATGCCGCCGGTTACGACCGCTTTCTGCGCGACAGCGAAGACCGCTACGAATTCGGGTTCGAGGATCTGGGCCGCCGTCCCATGCACAAGCTGCTGGACCTGATCAAGGTCTTGCCGCGCTTCGGGATGCTGCGCGCCGACCGGTCCGTCTATGCCCATGCGGCCAAGCGATTCAAGGATGAGCGTCTGCGCATGGCGTTTTCCTTTCACCCGCTGTTCATCGGCGGCGATCCGTTCCGCGTCACCTCCATGTATATCCTTGTCAGCCATCTCGAAAAGGCCTTTGGCGTGCATTACGCGGTCGGCGGTGTCGCCGCCATCGCCGAGGCCATGGCCAAGGTGATCGAGGGGCAGGCCGGCACCCTGCGCATGGACACCGAAGTCGATGAGATCCTGATCCGGGACAACAAATGCCACGGCGTCCGCCTCGCCGATGGCGAGGTGATCGAGGCCGATATCGTCGTCTCCAACGCCGATGCGGGCCATACCTATGACCGCCTGATGCGCAACCGCTTCAAATGGCGCTGGAACACCCGCAAGCTGAAAAAGTCGCGCTGGTCCATGGGGCTGTTCGTCTGGTATTTCGGCACCAAGGGCACCCGCGACAAGTGGCAGGACGTCGGCCATCACACCATCCTCAATGGCCCGCGCTACAAGGGCCTGATCGACGACATCTTCATCAAGGGCAAGCTGGCCGAGGACATGAGCCTTTATGTCCACCGCCCCTCCGTCACCGATCCCGGCGTCGCGCCGGAGGGGGACGACACCTTCTACGCGCTCTCTCCGGTGCCGCATCTGGGCTTTGACGATGCGGTGGACTGGACCGAACAGGCCGAAGCCTACCGGCAAAAGGTGCAGACCGTGCTGGAGGACCAGTTGCTGCCCGGTCTGGGCGACCATCTGACCGCGTCCGAAGTGTTCACACCCGACACCTTCCGCGACCGGTATCTTTCGCCGCACGGCTCGGGCTTTTCGATTGAGCCGCGCATCCTGCAAAGCGCGTGGTTCCGCCCGCATAACGTCAGCGAAGAGGCCGATGGCCTGTTCCTTGTCGGCGCGGGGACGCATCCCGGCGCGGGCCTGCCGGGCGTCGTGTCCAGCGCCGAAGTTCTCAGCCAGCTTGTGCCCGATGTGGAGACAGTGACATGATCGCCGCCGCCGATATGGCCCATTGCCACGAGGCCATTCGCCATGGCTCCCTGTCGTTTCACGCAGCCTCGAAACTGCTGCCCGCCTCTGTCCGCAATCCCGCGCTTGTGCTCTATGCCTTCTGCCGCCTCGCGGATGATGAGGTCGACCTGACACAGCACAAGGCCGCCGCCGTGCTGGACCTGCGCGACCGGCTGGAACGCGTCTACGCGGGACGCCCGCGCAACGCGCCCTGCGACCGGGCCTTTGCCGCCGTGGTCGAGGAATTCGAGATGCCCCGCGCCCTGCCGGAGGCCCTGCTGGAGGGGCTGGCATGGGACGCGGAGGAACGCCGCTATCGGACGCTTCGGGATCTGCACGCCTATTCCGCCCGTGTCGCCAGCGCGGTGGGGGCGATGATGTGCGTGCTGATGCGGGTGCGCGATCCGCTGGCGCTGGCACGCGCCTGCGATCTTGGCGTCGCCATGCAGCTGACCAACATCGCCCGCGACGTGGGCGAGGATGCGCGCGAGGGCAGGCTCTACCTGCCGCTCGAGTGGCTCGAGGATCTGGGCGTCGACCCGGAGGCCTTTCTGGCCGATCCCACGCCCGACCCGCGCATCATCCGCATGACCCGCGCGCTGATCCGTGAGGCGGATGTGCTCTATGCAAGATCGGAGGCCGGTGTCAGGGGGCTGCCCATCGCCGCCCGCCCGGGGATCTTTGCCGCGCGCTACATCTACGCCGGGATCGGCGGCAAACTGCGGCGGATGCAGTTCGATTCGATTTCCGGCCGGGCCCGCACCGGCAGACTGCAAAAGCTGGGATGGCTCGGCCTTGCGGCGGCACGTGCCTCTGCAACGCTGGTCATGCCCTGCTCGCCGCTGATCTATGCGCCGCCCCTGCCGGAAACCGCCTTTCTTGTGGATGCCGCCGCGCGTCCGCAGGTGCAGACCGACTGGTCGGAAAACCTCCTGTCGACCTTCGCGCAACTGGCGCAACGGGACAAGCTGCGGAAGGAAACCTTGATGGGCGTCCACCGGCGGTCTATCTAGCTTGGATGGTATGGCTTTATTTCACGATTTTCCTTGCCGCCTGCATCGCGGCAGGTGCGACCGGTGGTCTTTTCCCGCCGGGTCCGTGGTATAGGGCTCTCTCGAAACCGCCATGGACGCCGCCGGACTGGCTGTTTCCCGTGGCGTGGTTCACGCTTTACCTTTGCATGGCAGGCGCGGGCGCCCGGGCGGCGGTCTCTCCCGATAACGGTCTGGCGATGGCGCTCTGGTCCTTGCAGATCGCGCTCAACGGGCTGTGGACGCCGGTGTTTTTCGGCCTGAAACGGATCAAACTCGGCTTTTTCGTGCTGACCGCCCTCTGGCTGTCGGTCGTTCTGACCTGTGCCGCGCTGTGGCAGGTGGACATGGTCGCGGGTATCCTGTTCCTGCCCTATATCCTCTGGGTCACCGTCGCGGGCGCGCTGAATTATTCGGTCTGGCAGCGCAACCCGGAGGTCGCAGCCGCGCCCCCGGCGACAGAACGGTAATCCCCCGCCAAGGGCACCCGCCGGACGGTCCGTCGCCCTGAAATACCCTCTCGGACGCTTGTCCGGGGCCTGTGCCCCGGACGTCTCGCGGCGGCCCTGCGGCTGCCGTCAGATCCGCTCGATCGCCAGCGCGATGCCCTGACCGCCGCCGATGCACATGGTGATCAGCGCCTTCGTCCCGCCGATCCGTTCCAGTTCATACAGCGCCTTCACCACCAGAATGGCGCCCGTTGCACCCACCGGGTGGCCCAGCGCGATGGCGCCGCCGTTTGGGTTCACCTTGGCCGGGTCCAGACCCAGCCCCTTGTTCACCGCCAGCGCCTGCGCGGCAAAGGCCTCGTTCGATTCGATCACGTCGAAATCGCCCGCCGACAGTCCGGTGCGCGCCAGAAGGGATTCGACCGCCGGAACGGGTCCGATGCCCATGACCTCGGGCCGGACGCCCGCATGGGCATAGCCCAGAACGCGCGCGCGGGGTTTCAGGCCCGCCTTTTCCGCAGCCCCGGCGCGGGCCATGACGATGGCGGCGGCCCCGTCATTGATGCCCGAGGCATTGCCTGCGGTGACCGATCCATCCTTCTGGAACACGGCGCGCAATCCGCCCAGCGCCTCCATCGTGGTCGCCTTGGGGTGTTCGTCCACCGCGAAATCCACCATGTCGCGTTTTTGGCGCACCTGCACGGGCACGATCTGCTCCGCAAAGCGGCCCGCCTCGATCGCCGCCGCCGCGCGCTGCTGGCTGGTCAGGGCAAATTCATCCTGTGCCGCGCGGCTGATGTCATGCTCCGCCGCGACGTTTTCGGCGGTGACCCCCATGTGCCCGGTGCCAAAGGGGCAGCTCAGCGCGCCCAGCATCATGTCGAGCGTCTTGATATCGCCCATCTTGGCGCCCCAGCGCTGATCGGTGATCGCAAAGGGGGACCGCGACATGGCCTCCGCCCCGCCCGCCAGCGCGAATTCCGCGTCGCCCAGCATCAGCGACTGCACCGCCGACACCACCGCCTGCGCGCCCGACCCGCACAGCCGGTTGACGTTCATCGC
>CAZRZN010000274.1:0-5429 GCA_964604565.1 uncultured Rhodobacterales bacterium | reverse complement strand
GGCAGCGCGACATCAAGCGGCTGATGGCCTATTCCTCGATCGCCCACATGGGCTATGCCTTGATGGGGCTGACGGCCGGCACCGAACTGGGGGTGCAGGCCATGCTGATCTACATGGCGATCTACGTGACGATGAACGTGGGCACCTTTGCCTTCATTCTGTCGATGGAGCGGGACGGACAGCCCGTCACGGACATCCGGGCACTGGGGATGTATTCGGCGCGGGAACCGGGCAAGGCGCTGGCCATGCTGATCCTGCTGTTCAGCCTGGCGGGCGTTCCGCCGCTGGTCGGGTTTTTCGGCAAGCTCTATGTGTTGCGCGCGGCTTATGATGCCGGGTTCGCCTGGCTGGCGGTGGCCGGCGTCGTGGCCTCGGTCATCGGGGCCTTTTATTACCTGCGGATCGTCTTTTACATGTATTTCGGCGAGGATCGGGAGGATGCGCTGGACGGTGGCAAGTCACCGGTCCTCTGGGGGTTTCTCATGGCTTCTGCGGTGATCATGGTCGTCGGCGTGGTCAACCTGTTCGGTATCGAAGGTGTGGCGCAGGCGGCGGCCGCGACGCTGGTGAACTGAGGTTGGCAGGGGGGCTCTGCCCCCGTCTTTCTCCGAAAGACTCCCCCGGAGTATTTTTGAAGAGAAGAAGCGGGGAATGTCGATGAGCTGGCCCGAAGGCTACGGCCGGCGCGTCCTGCCGGTCGTTGACAGCACCAATGCCGAGGCGGCGCGCGTGGCGTCCGGCCTGTCGGGACCGGAGTGGATCCTCGGTCTGCGTCAGACGGCGGCACGTGGGCGCCGTGGACGGGCGTGGCTGAACCCGCCGGGCAATTTCGCCGCGACACTTGTAATGCGCCCGCGAGAGACGCCGGATGTGGTGGCGTTGCGATCCTTCGTGGCGTCGCTTGCGCTGTTCGATGCGGTGGCCGCGGTCAGCGGGACCGCCGTTGGGCTGGCGCTGAAATGGCCGAATGACGTTCTGGCGAACGGCGGCAAGCTGGCCGGTATCCTGCTGGAAGGCCTGGGCGGCCCGGACCGGCATCTGGCGATCGGGATCGGGGTCAACCTGCTGTCGACCCCGGATCAGGCGGCGGTCGAACCGGACGCGGTTGCGCCGGTGTCCCTGCTGGGCGAGACTGGCGTTAGGGTCACGCCTGAAGCGTTCCTTGAGGCCCTTGCGGTGGCATGGGCGCGCCACGAAGAGAGTTTCGTGACCTACGGGTTCGACCCGATCCGCAGTCTCTGGCTCAGCCGCGCGGCGCGTCTGGGAGAGACAGTGACCGCGCGCACCCTGCGGGAGACCCGGACGGGGATCTTCGAGACGGTGGACGGCGCCGGTCAACTTGTCCTAAAGACATCGCGAGGCCGGGTCACGATTGCCGCGGCGGATGTTTTCTTCGAATAGGCGTGTCTCATGCTTCTGGCCATCGACTGTGGTAACACCAATACGGTTTTCTCGATTTGGGACGGCCATGATTTCATTGCCACATGGCGCACCTCGACCGAACATCAGCGGACGGCGGATCAGTATTATGTCTGGTTGTCCACGCTGATGGCATTTCAGAAGATCGAGGCCAATATCACCGATGTCATCATCTCGTCCACCGTGCCGCGCGTGGTCTTCAACCTCCGGGTATTGGCCGACCGCTATTTCAACACGCGGCCGCTGGTTGTGGGCAAGCCGGAATGCCGGTTGCCGGTGGATGTGCGGGTGGACGAAGGCACGCAGGTGGGGCCGGATCGGTTGGTGAATACGGTGGCGGGCTACGACCTCTATGGCGGGGATCTGATCATCGTCGATTTCGGGACCGCGACCACCTTTGACGTGGTGGACAGCGATGGGGCCTATGTCGGCGGTGTCATCTCTCCGGGGGTGAACCTCAGCCTCGAGGCGTTGCATCTTGCGGCGGCGGCCCTGCCGCATGTGGACATATCGAAGCCGCAGCGCGTGGTCGGCACGAACACCGTGGCCTGCATGCAGTCGGGTGTTTTCTGGGGCTACGTGGGTCTGCTGCGGGAGATCTGCACCCGCATCATCGCAGAGCGGGAGCGGCCGATGAAGGTGATCGCCACGGGCGGTCTGGCGCCGCTGTTCCAGCAGGCTGAACCGCTTTTCGATGCGTTCGAGGAGTTTTTGACCATGCACGGGCTGGTCGTGATTCATAAATACAACAAGAGCGAGGGGGCACGCGCGTGAGCGAGAGCCGACTGATTTATCTGCCACTGGGCGGCGCCGGCGAGATCGGCATGAATTGTTATGTCTACGGCTACGGCAAGCCGGGTGAGGAACGGCTGATCGTAGTCGATCTGGGCGTGACCTTTCCGGATATGGACACGAGCCCGGGGGTCGATCTGATCCTGCCGGACATCACATGGCTGAAACAGAACAAGGCGCGGATCGAGGCAATCTTCATCACCCATGCGCATGAGGATCATGTCGGTGCGGTGGGTCATACCTTTGACGCGTTGGGTGTGCCGATCTATGCGCGCGCCTTTACCGCGAATATCGCGCGCGGCAAACTGGCGGAATACGGGGTCGAGGGCAAATCGGTGCGGACCTGCTCCAAATGGCCGGAGACGGTGACCACCGGTCCCTTTACAATCGGATTCCTGCCGATTTCGCATTCCATTCCGGAAAGCAGCGCGCTGGTGATCGACACGCCGGCGGGCCGGGTGATCCATTCGGGGGACTTCAAGCTCGACACCACGCCATTGGTGGGGGAACCTTGGGACCCCGCACTGTGGGAGGACGTCGCCAAACCCGGCATCAAGGCGCTGATATGCGATTCGACCAACGTGTTTTCGCGCCATGCCGGTCGGTCCGAGGCGACCGTCGGGCCGGCCGTCGAAAAGCTGGTGTCCGAGGCGCGGCAGATGGTGGTTGCGACGACATTCGCCTCCAACGTGGCGCGGGTGAAGACGCTGGCCGAGGCGGGAGAGCGCGCGGGCCGGTCCATCTGTCTGTTGGGACGTGCCATGCGGCGCATGATCGAGGCGGCGGTCGAGACCGGGGTTCTGACTGGGTTTCCAAAGGTGATCGCCCCTGAAGATGCCGCGCGGATCCCGCGTGAGAACCTGATGCTGCTGGTCACCGGCAGCCAGGGTGAACGCCGGGCCGCCAGTGCGCAACTGGCACGCGGCAAATACAACGGGATCGAGCTGAAAGAGGGTGATCTGTTCCTCTTCTCGTCCAAGACCATTCCGGGCAATGAGCGCGGCGTGATCCGGATCATGAACCAACTGTCCGAAAAGGGCGTGGACGTTGTCGATGACAGCATGGGCGATTATCACGTCTCCGGCCATGCCAACCGGCCCGATCTGGAAACGGTGCAGGATCTTGTGCAGCCGCAGATCGTGGTGCCGATGCATGGAGAACATCGCCACCTGCGCGAACATGCGCGGATCGCGGATGCGAAGGGACGGACCGGCGTGCTTGCGGTCAATGGCATGATGATCGAGCTGACGGGCAATGCGCCCCGCGTGGCCGAATACATCGAGACCGGACGCACCTATCTGGACGGCTCGGTGCAGATCGGGGCGCTGGACGGAATCGTGCGGGACCGTATCCGCATGGCGTTGAACGGCCATGTGGTCGTGACGGTCATTCTGGATGAGGAGGATGCACCGCTGGGGGATCCCTGGTGCGATCTGATGGGTCTGCCGGAAACCGGGCGCAGCCATGCCCCGCTGGTGGAGATCCTCGAAGAGGATCTGTCGCAATTCATGGGGCGTGCCGCGGCCAAGACATTGAAGGATGACGACAAGTTGGAGGAAGGGTTGCGGCGTATCGTGCGCAACACATCTTCGAACGAGATCGGCAAGAAACCCGAAGTCACGGTGGTGGTCAGCCGTCTGAACTGATGCGTGCCGCTTGGCGCTTTGCGGCGCAGGTCGGCGGCGCACCCTCCGGCATACCTGCCTTGGGCGGCTGGGGCAGGGCGCCGGATTGACGGCCCCAAGGCATGGCGCTGGAGGGTTCCGTCACCCGATGCCTTGTCGGAGGCCCGCCGCACTCAAAAGCCGACAGTCTTTGTGCACTCCTCGGCGACGGTCAGGTGGCATGAGGTCTTCGGGCGTGGATGGGGTGCCACCCTGCGCGTCATAGGCCCGCTGGATTTCGTGGCAACTTGGAGCGCACCTTTTTCGAACCCATCCGTCTACGGGTCACCCGTGAACCTCGATGTATTGAGAGTTTGGCGGCGTCCCTTACCCGGCAGGGTCAGGGTGTCGTGAAAGGGTTTCGGCATCGGACAAGGATACCTTTCGCGCAGATCCGTCCGAGCAGATCCGTCCGAGCAGAGCCGGAATGGCTGCCGAAGGTATCTGCCGGAATGGAAAAAGGCGCAGGAATTTTCCTGCGCCTCTTGGTATTTTGGGAAGGCGGCCAGACTGCCCGGAATAGGATTTCACATCCATTGCGCCAACAAAGGACGACAGGTCGGCTGACAGGCCTTGGTGTTGCCCCTTAGCCGGCGCGCCGTTCTTCGAAGCTGAGGGCGATGAATTCCGGCATGTGATCACCCATGCCGACAACCTTGCTGTCGCGCCCGCCGCGACGGTCGGAACCGCGATGAGAATCGGGTCTCCGCGTCGTGTCAGCCGACCGGACGCTTTCGACCGGACGGGGCGGATCTGCCTCGACAACGTCGGCGGTCTGAGGCTCCTCGGACGGCGCCGCAGTCTCAGCGGGGCTGTCCACAACGGGAGCCGCCTCTTCGGTGCGGGCCTTGCGGGATCCGGAACGCGCGTCGGAGCGGCGGCGGCTGCTCCTGCGGGGGGATTCCTCAGTGGTGGCCTGCGCGGACGGGGTTTCCTCGGGCGCGGACTTCACCGGGTTGTCGACACGCGGGATATCCTTCTGAAGCAGTTTTTCGACCGCCTCGAAGTATTTTTCGTCCCGTGCCACGCAAATGGTGAACGCCTTGCCGGAACGCCCGGCACGACCCGTGCGACCGATGCGGTGGATGTAATCCTCGGCGTGGCTGGGCACGTCGAAGTTGAACACATGGCTGACTGACGGAATGTCCAGCCCGCGCGCCGCCACGTCCGACGCCACGAGAAAGCGCAGCGTTCCGTCGCGAAAGCCGTCAAGCGTCCGGGTGCGCTGTGACTGGTCCAGATCGCCGTGGATGGGGGCTGCGTCATAGCCGTATTTTTTCAGCGACTTGGCAACCACATCGACATCCACTTTGCGATTGCAGAAGATGATGGCATTTGTGCAGGCTTCGCCCTCCGCGTCGATCAGCGCACGCAGGACGCGGCGTTTTTCGCTGGCCTCGCGATCCTTGCGCGACGCTTTGAACACGATGGCCGCTTGTTCGATCGTCTCCGACGCGCTGGCCTGGCGGGCAACCTCGATCCTCGCGGGGGAGGACAGAAAGGTATTGGTGATCCGCTCGATCTCCGGCGCCATGGTGGCGGAGAAGAACAGCG
>CAZRZN010000273.1:0-5454 GCA_964604565.1 uncultured Rhodobacterales bacterium | reverse complement strand
ACGCCTCGCATAGAGGTGGACGCGGCGCAAGCGAAGCCGTTGTCGCAGCCCGCCCATCGGGCCGCGCGCAAGCCGGTTGCCGGGAATTCAGTAGACGTCTCCATCCTCTACGCGCTTTGAAAAGTCGGTGGAACCGCCATCCGCCAGCAACTTGGCCTGTTCGACCCAACCATCGCGCGTCACGCGGCCCTTGAAGCCCTCCAGATTGGCATCGACCCAGGCGGTTTCAGCCTCTGTCCAGGCCGCGATCTGGTCGAAACGGTAGATGCCGAGGCCATTGCAGACCTGTTCCAGCTTGGGTCCGATTCCCTTGATCTGCTTGAGATCGTCGCCTCCGCCCTCGGGCGGTGTATCCATCAAGGCCGGTTTTGCGCCGGGTTCCGTGGCTCCCTCCGTGTCGTAGCTCCAGCTTCCCTTGCGGCTGTCCAGATCCTCCTCCCCCGGCAGGGGGGTGGTGGGCTTGACCAGCGGTTCCGCCGGGGACGACGTCTCAGCCTCGGGCGCGACGGGCGCCTTTGCGGCAGGCCCCGAAGACGCGGCTGGCTGTGCGGCAGGTTTCGCAGGTGCGACCTGAACCGGCTTTGGCAGGGGCGCGCAGAAGATCCAGGAAAAGACCGCGCCCAAGACCACGACAACGACGGAGGAGACGAAAATCGCGCCCATGAAACGCCAGTCACCCAGCACAATAAGCAGCACAAAGGCCAATCCACCAACAGCCGCGGCCAAGGCCCAACTCAACAGGGCGCAACTGCCCTTACCGTTCAAATCGCTCATCCACGTGTCTCCCTCACCTCATTCATGGGCGAAGTGTAAGGCAACTGTCTCCGCAACACAAAGGGGAGGACCAAGCGGACCCGCCGCGCCGAGGTGTTTTTGCCTTAGCCTCGTGGTTTCTGCGCCAGTTCCTTGGCCTGCGACACCCATTCGTCCCGGGTGGCACGGCCCTTGAATCCTTCGAGGTTCTCGTCGACCCAGACCAATTCCCGGTCCGTCCATGCGGCAATCTGATCGAAATGATAGACCCCCATGGTGTGCAGCACCTGTTCCAGCTTTGGGCCGATGCCGTTGATCGCTTTCAGATCATCCGGCTGACCGTCCCGGGGCGCCTCCAGCCACGCGGGTTTGTCCCCCGAAGACTCGGGATTGGCCTCGGGCGTTGCCGGTTCATAGCGCCAGTTGCCCTTGCGGGTTGCCAGTTCGGCCTCCCCCGCCAGCGGCGCGGTCGGGCGCACCATGTCCGTCTCCATGTCCGCAGGCCCATCGGCCACCAGTTCCGGAACCGGTTCGGGCGGAAGATCGGCGGTGGTCGGCGCCGAAGGTTGCTCCCCGCGCCGACCGGATTGATCGCCCCAAGGCGCCGCCAAGGGCACTTCGGACCCTTCGATGCGTTTGACGGTGTCGCCGATATCCTGCGCCAACTGCGCCGACGCGTTCAGCTTGATCGACCCGTTGACGAAGTCGGTCAGCGTGGTCAGGCCGTCGGCGGGTTCGGACGCAAACCGGCCATTCTGCGGACCCGGCCGGGGAACCTCGCCCCGCGCCAGAGCATCAAGAAGCTCCGCCAGCTTTTCGGCGGTCAGATCCTCGTAATAATCCTTGCCGATCTGTGCCATCGGCGCATTTGCACAGGCGCCGAGGCACTCCACCTCTTCCCAACTGAACTTGCCATCCGACGAAAGCGCGTGCGGCTTGTCGGCGATCTTGTCGCGGCACACCGCGATCAGATCCTCGGCGCCGCAGATCATACAGGACGTGGTGCCGCAGATCTGGATATGGGCCATCGCACCGACCGGCTGCAACTGGAACATGAAGTAGAAGGTCGCCACCTCCAGTGCCCGCATATAGGCGAGGTCCAGCAAGTTGGCCACATATTCTATGGCAGGACGGCTCAGCCAGCCTTCCTGCTCCTGCGCGCGCCAAAGCAATGGAATGATCGCGCTGGCCTGACGGCCCTCGGGATACTTGGTGATCTGCTCCTGTGCCCATGCCAGATTGGCGGGCGTGAAGGCAAAGCTTTTGGGTTGGTCGGGGTGCAGTCGGCGCAGCATGGGCTCTCAGCTTTCCGTCTTTCGGTGGGCGCCGCAGACCGGCGCCCGAAGGGTTTCAAACTCTTGCGGTTTTCCGGCGCTTGGCCCGGAGGATCATGTCGCGGCCGGCGCCTCTGCGGCGGGTGCGGGTTGCGGCGCGCAGGGACCGGTCACCAGACGCACGCCGCCATTCGACAGGGGGGATGCCTGATCCTGTTCGACCTTGTACTGCGAAATCGTGACCAGCTTTTCGCGCGGCATCCCGGTTTGCAATTCCACCGGCAGGTAATCGGACTCATCCACCAGATCGCAACCGATGGAGGCCACGGCGGAATCATAGATCACCAGATCCTCTTCGGTGACGCCTTCCGGCAGGAAACAGCCGGAGACAAGTGTCACCCCGGTCAGCGCAAGAATCGTCTTCTTCATCTTGTTCGTCCTCAACGTCCCACCGCGCGCGCGGCATTTCTTCCGCCGCCCTGAAGGGCGGTAGGCCAACCGCGCGAGGCAGTCGTCCTTGGTTTCCGGAGACGGCGGATCGCCCGGAGGCGTCTCACCTGTCGATCTCCCCAAAGACCACGTCCATGGTCCCGATGATCGCCGCGACATCGGCGAGCTGATGGCCGCTGGCGACGTGATCCATGGCTTGCAGATGCAGGAAGCCGGGTGCGCGCAGCTTGGCGCGGTAAGGCTTGTTGGTGCCGTCGGCTACAAGGTAGACGCCGAACTCGCCCTTTGGGGCCTCAACGCATGCATAAACCTCGCCCGCGGGCACGTGGAAACCTTCGGTATACAGCTTGAAGTGGTGAATCAGCGCCTCCATCGAACGCTTCATCTCGCCACGGGGCGGTGGTGTGATCTTGCCGCGCGACAGCACATCGCCCTGCCCTTCGGGCGCGCGCAGCTTGTCGATGGCCTGTTTCATGATCTTCACCGATTCGCGCATCTCGGCCATGCGGCACAGATAGCGGTCGTAACAGTCGCCATTCTTGCCGACAGGGATCTGGAAATCGAATTCGTCGTAGCACTCATAGGGCTGCGCGCGGCGCAGATCCCATGCAAGGCCAGAGCCGCGCACCATCACACCGGAAAAGCCCCAGTCGTTGATCTCTTCTTCCGTGACCACGCCGATATCGCAGTTGCGCTGCTTGAAGATGCGATTTTCCGTCAGAAGCCCGTCGATGTCGTCCAGCACCTTGAGAAACGGATCGCACCATTCCTCGATGTCGTCGATCAGCTTGGGCGGCAGGTCCTGATGCACGCCCCCGGGCCGGAAATAGGCCGCGTGGAGACGCGCCCCGCAGGCCCGTTCGTAGAAAATCATCAGCTTTTCGCGTTCCTCGAAACCCCAGAGCGGCGGCGTCAGCGCCCCCACGTCCATGGCCTGCGTGGTCACATTCAGCAGATGCGACAGGATGCGCCCGATCTCGGAGTAGAGCACCCGGATCAAGGACGCGCGGCGCGGCACCTCGACGCCGGTCAGCTTTTCGATCGCCATGCACCAAGCGTGTTCCTGGTTCATCGGGGCGACATAATCCAGCCGGTCCAGATACGGCAGGTTCTGGAGGTAGGTCCGGCTCTCCATGAGCTTTTCCGTGCCCCGGTGCAGCAGCCCGATATGCGGGTCGCAGCGTTCGACGATCTCTCCGTCCAGTTCCAGCACCAACCGCAGCACGCCGTGCGCCGCAGGGTGCTGCGGGCCGAAATTGATGTTGAAGTTGCGGATCTTCTGCTCGCCCGTCAGGGCGTCGTCGAAAGCGTTGGAGCCATCCATCATTTGCGACCTCCGTCAATCTGATCCTTGAACGCCATGACCCAGAGCAGGATCAGCGCCACAAGCGGAAAGATGGCGAACAGCGCCACCCAGTTGGGAATGCCAAAGCGTGGCAGAAGCTTCCAGAACGGGATGACCACCAGCGCACCGATGACCAGAAGCCAGAGAAAACCGCCGCCACCCATGCCAAAGCCGCCCATCATGTCTTTTCTTCTGTTTTCTCGTCGCCCGGCAGCACGTATTCCGCCCCTTCCCAAGGCGACATGAAGTCGAATTGCCGATACTCCTGAACCAGCGAGACCGCTTCGTAAACGACGCGCTTCTGCACCTCGTCATACCGCACTTCGGTATAGCCCGTGGTTGGGAAATCCTTGCGCAGCGGATAGCCGCGGAACCCGTAATCGGTCAGGATGCGCCTCAGATCCGGATGGCCCGCGAACAGGATGCCGAACATGTCGAAGACTTCGCGCTCGAACCAGTTGGCAGAAGGGTGCACCGTCACGATCGATGGCACCATCTCTTCCTCGCGAACGGAGACGCGCATGCGGATCCGGTGATTCTGATACATCGACAGGAAGTGATAGACGACGTCGAATCGTTTGGGCCGCTGGGGATAATCCACGGCCGTGATGTCGACCAAGGTCGAAAACTTGCAATTCGGATCGGTCTTCAGGAATTCGACGAACCCCCGGACATTCGAGGGCGTCACATCGACGTTCAATTCGCCCTGCGTCACATCCCAGCCGATGACGCAATCCGGGCGGCGGCCTTCGATATGTCCGCCCAGTTCGTTCAATGCTTCGGTCATGGCTTATGCTCCCTCACCGGACCAGCGTGCCGGTGCGCCGGATCTTCTTCTGCAACGCCATGATGCCGTAGACCAGCGCCTCCGCCGTCGGCGGGCAGCCGGGCACGTAGACATCCACCGGAACGATCCGGTCGCAGCCGCGCACCACCGAATAGCTGTAGTGATAGTATCCGCCGCCATTCGCGCAGGACCCCATGGAGATCACGTAGCGCGGTTCCGGCATCTGGTCGTAGACCTTGCGCAACGCAGGGGCCATCTTGTTCGTCAGCGTGCCTGCCACGATCATCAGGTCCGACTGGCGCGGGCTGGCGCGCGGGGCGACGCCGAAGCGTTCCAGATCGTAGCGCGGCATGGAGGAATGCATCATCTCGACCGCGCAGCAGGCAAGTCCGAACGTCATCCAGTGCAATGACCCGGTGCGCGCCCAATTGATGATATCCTCCGTGGAGGTCAGCAGAAACCCCTTGTCCTGCAATTCGCGGTTCAGCGTCTGTGTCGCGGTTTCGCGCGTCAGATCGGGAACGTCAGCCTCCAGCGGCGCGCCGGCAGAGGGGCCGGATTTAACCCGTGGCGTCTGCGTTCCGTCCCCTTGGACCGGGGTGATATCGGGGTCGTTCACTCCCATTCGAGCGCTCCCTTCTTCCATTCATAGGCAAAGCCGATGGTCAACACGCCCAGAAACGCCATCATCGACCAGAAGCCCACCATCGAAACATCCTTGAACGCCACGGCCCATGGGAAAAGGAACGCGATTTCCAGGTCGAAGATGATGAACAGGATCGACACCAGATAGAAGCGCACGTCGAACTTCATCCGCGCGTCGTCGAAGGCGTTGAACCCGCATT
>CAZRZN010000272.1:0-5487 GCA_964604565.1 uncultured Rhodobacterales bacterium | reverse complement strand
TCTTCGGCGCGCTGGTTCATCGGGAACATGATGACCTCGCGGATATTCGCGGTCTCGGCCAGCAGCATGACGATGCGGTCGATCCCTGCCGCACAGCCGCCATGCGGCGGGGCGCCGTAGTGGAACGCCTGAAACAATGCGCCAAAGCGGCTTTTGACCTCATCTTCGCCGTAACCGGCGATCTCGAACGCCTTGAGCATGACGTCTGGCTTGTGGTTGCGGATTGCGCCTGACACCAGTTCGTAGCCGTTGCAGGACAGGTCGTATTGAAAGCCCTTGACCGCCAGCGGATCGCCTTGCAGCGCCTCCATCCCGCCCTGCGGCATGGAAAACGGGTTGTGTTCAAAGTCGATCTCGCCGGTTTCCTCGTCCTTTTCGTAGATCGGGAAATCCACGATCCAGGCAAAGGCAAAGCGGTTCTCGTCGATCAGCTTCAGCTCGGTTCCCAGCACATCGCGGGCCTTGCCAGCGATCCGCTGAAAGCTGGTCGGCTTGCCGCCCAGGAAAAACGCCGCGTCGCCGACACCAAGGCCCAGTTGCTGGCGGATCGCCTCCGTGCGTTCAGGGCCGATGTTCTTGGCCAGCGGGCCGGCAGGTTCCACGTCACCAGTAGTGGGGAAGGCGATCAGTCTGAGTTTCTCAGCGCTTTCAATGGCGTCTGGACTTCCCTCCTTAATGTGCTCCACAATCTGGTTCACGGTTGAGAACGAATCTCTATCTCCGTCATCAAGTTGACGGAGCTCATGGAGAATTGCTGCATCAACCGTTTCTGCGGCGATCCAAGACTTCAGTATGTCACCAGTCTTGTTCGCTGTCTGCACCTCCCGCCAGAAGATATACCCCATCCCCGGCAGGCCCTCGTTCTGCGCCCAGGCGTTCATCCGGTCGCAGAACTTGCGCGATCCGCCGCCGGGCGCAGGGATGGCCCGGATCTCGGTGCCCTCCTGCTCCAGCAGCTTGGCGAAGATGGCAAAGCCGGAGCCTGCGAAATGCTCTGACACCACCTGCATCTCGATCGGGTTGCGCAGGTCGGGCTTGTCGGTGCCGTATTTCAGCGCGGCCTCGGCATAGGGGATCTGCGGCCAGCTTTCCGGCGCATCAACCGATTTGCCGCCGCCGAATTCCTCGAACACGCCCGCGATCACCGGCGAAACGGTGTCGAACACATCCTGCTGCGTGACAAAGCTCATCTCGACATCGAGCTGGTAGAAGTCCGTCGGCGACCGGTCGGCGCGCGGATCTTCGTCCCGGAAACAAGGTGCGATCTGGAAATACTTGTCAAAGCCCGACACCATGATCAGCTGCTTGAATTGCTGGGGGGCCTGCGGCAGGGCATAGAACCGGCCCGGGTGCAGCCGGGACGGCACTAGGAAATCGCGCGCGCCTTCGGGACTGGACGCGGTGATGATCGGCGTCTGAAACTCGCGAAATCCCTTGTCCCACATGCGCCGCCGCATGGAGGCCACAACATCCGACCGCAGCACCATGTTGCGTTGCATGGCCTCGCGGCGCAGGTCCAGATAGCGATAGCGCAGGCGCGTTTCCTCCGGGTATTCCTGATCTCCAAAGACCATGAGCGGCAGTTCGTCCGCATTGCCCAGCACTTCGAGATCGCGAATGTAGACTTCGATCTCGCCGGTGGGCAGCTTGGGGTTCACAAGGCTCGCATCGCGGGCTTTCACGCTGCCGTCGAGGCGGATGCACCATTCGCTGCGCAGTTTTTCCACTTGCGCAAAGACGGGGCTGTCGGGGTCGCACAGCACCTGGGTCATGCCGTAGTGGTCACGAAGGTCGATGAACAGCACGCCGCCATGGTCACGGATGCGGTGGACCCAGCCTGCCAGCCGGACGGTCTCGCCCACGTTGGCCTTGGTCAGGTCGGCGCAGGTATGGCTGCGAAAAGCGTGCATGTCAGGCCCCTTGTTGAAAGCGCAAAAGTCAGGCGCCGATACATCCTCAAGGGCCGGGGAAGTCAAGGGAAGGTGGCTTTATTTGCCAAGAATCGTCTTCTTCTGGTATCTTCGATCCTTGGGAAACGTGAAATCGCCGCATGGGGGTTTTGAAATGTGGGAGTCTCTATTTCGCAACATGATGGATCGGCTGATCCGGGAAGGTGAATTGACGGTCCATTTTCCGGATGGCGCGTCAAAGCGTTTCGGTCCCGGGGGTGGCGCGTCGGCCACGGTCACGATCACCGAACCATCCGCCATGCGCCGGCTTCTGGCGCGTCCGGCCGTCGCCATCGGCGAGTGTTACACCGATGGCAGTCTTCGGATCGAGGGGGATGACCTCGTCGGTCTGCTGGAGTTGCTGCTGCACAATCAGAACATCGGGCGCATGCCCGTCTGGTATGAATGGCCGCGCCGCGTGCAAGGGGCCCTGCGCAGTTTCCTGCAACGCAACACGCCGTTCAGCGCACGGCGCAACGTGGCGCACCATTACGATCTTTCGGATGATCTTTACCGTCTCTTTCTGGACGGGGACATGCAGTATTCATGCGCGTATTTCGCACATCCCGACATGACGCTGGACGAGGCACAGGCCGCCAAAAAGGCGCATATCGCAGACAAGCTGCTGATAGAGCCGGGGATGCGCGTGCTGGACATCGGCTGCGGCTGGGGCGGCATGGCGCTGACGCTGGCGCGGGACCATGGCGCGCAGGTGACTGGCGTCACGCTTTCGGAAAATCAGTTGTCCACCGCCAGATCGCGCGCGCGGGCCGCGGGCCTGGAAGACAGGATCGATTTTCGCCTGCTGGATTATCGCAAGCTGGATGAGCGGTTCGACAGGATTGTCAGCGTCGGCATGCTGGAACACGTCGGCCTGCCGCATTTTTCCGAGTATTTCGGCAAGGTGCGCGATCTGCTGGCGGATGACGGTATCTCCCTTATCCATTCCATCGTGAAATCCGGACCCGCACGCCCAAACAACCTCTGGATGGACAAGTATATCTTTCCCGGCAGCTATGCGCCTGCCGCCTCCGAGATCTACCGCGCAATCGAGTCGAGTTGGCTTCATCAATGCGATGACGAGGCCCTGCGCATCCACTATGCGCTGACGCTCAAGGCGTGGCGCGAGCGGTTCGAGGCGAACATCGACCAGGTCGAAGAAATGTTCGATGCGCAGTTCGTCCGCATGTGGCGCTTTTACCTTGCCTCCATGGAGGTGTCATTCCGGATTGGCGCGCTGCATGTTCAACAATGGCAATTGGCCAAATCCATGTCGGCGGTCCCGATCACGCGGGATTACCTGTATCCGGCTTCGAGCGAAGCCACATTGGTGCAGGCCGCCGAATAGACCGCTGGCGCAGGCTGAAAAGGCCTGCGCCCCCATCAATCATCGCGCCGGGGCGTCGTGGCTCGGCGCGCCCGCAAGTTTGATATGCGGGCGGATCAGACGGACGCGTTCGCAGGGTGCCGCCTGTCCACTTATACCCGGGCGACCGGAACGCCCGAAGCATCCCTTGCCGGGATGCAATTGACCGCGACCTTCGCGCGTCGAGCGGTGAGATATCGTTCATCCAAAACGAAACGGGGCAAATCATCGTCCCGGTCTGCGGATGCCTTGGCCGCATTGCGGGTTTTGCCCGGCACCTGTGCAATGACGACCCCGCAGATGATGCACAAAAGCCCGACCAGTTTTCCCTGAGCAAGAGATTCGTCAAGAATCAGCCAGCCAAGCACAACGCCGAAGACCGGAACAAGTTGTAAAAAGACGCCCGCCTTTTGCGCGCCAAGGACGCGCACCCCGGACTGCCACGCGAAAAAGGCCAGTACCGAGGCGCCAACGCCAAGATACAGCACCGCCGGCAGCACCTGAGTCGCTTCGTGCAAGGTGAGCCAAGAGTCGGGGCGCAACGCGGCGAAAGGCGCCATGACCAGCAGGCCAAGCCAGATCGTCAGCGCAAGGCAGACCTCGCCTCGCAGTTCGAGCGCCGCGTGTTGCAGGGTCACGGTGTATGCCGCAAAGATCATCGCGGAAACACCCACCAACGCTGCACCCCGCCATTCAAATCCCGCCATGCTCAGGCCGCCGCTCAACACAAAGACCAAACCGCAGAATGCCAATATCCCGCCCAAGCCGCTGAAAAAGGTAAGGGGGTGCCGCAGCCATAACCGCGACAGGGCGAGGATCAGCAGGGGCGTCACCCCGAAAAGCACACCTGCCGCCCCCGCGGGTGTGCTTTTCAATCCGGCATACAGCACGGTGTTGAAACCGATAATCCCAAGAGCTGTCAGCGAGATGATCACAAGGTAACGGCTGCGCAACGCCCGCATGGCGGACCGGAAATGCCACAGGAGAACCGGCAGCAGACACAGGCCGGCCACGATCCAGCGCAACAGATTGAGCGTAAACGGATCAATTTCCGTTGCAGCGCGGCCAATGATGAAATTTCCGGCCCATAACAATGGTGGAAGCAGCAGGCAGAAATACGCCGCGGCAGTCTGGATATGCAATTTGGTCAAAAAAATCTCTATCGGTTGCGTTTTGGAATGACGCCGACGGGTTCCCTGAAGGGCACGCCACCGGCAGCTGAAAAATAAATGGCTACAATCCCGTCACCATCGACGGAATGGACCAAACCGGGGAGTATGGTTTTCCTCACCTTGACCCGGCCTCAAAACCGTCGTTTTCCAAGGCTCCGGTGTCACCTTGCACTGGCTTGCACCTGCGCTATAACGGCGCCAATTTGCGCCGCCCCTGCGCCCCTGCGGGCGGCGGTTTTGCACCTAAAGCCCGGGACCAGCCAGCCATGCCGAAGAGAACCGACATCTCCTCCATCATGATCATCGGGGCGGGCCCCATCGTGATCGGGCAGGCCTGCGAATTCGACTACTCCGGCGCACAGGCCTGCAAGGCCCTGCGCGAAGAGGGATATCGTGTCATCCTTGTCAATTCGAACCCGGCCACGATCATGACCGATCCGGGGCTGGCGGATGCCACCTATATCGAACCGATCACACCCGAAGTCGTCGCCCGCATCATCGAAAAGGAACGTCCTGACGCGTTGCTGCCCACGATGGGCGGACAGACCGGTTTGAACACGTCACTCGCGCTCGAAGAGATGGGCGTGCTGGAGAAATTCGGGGTCGAGATGATCGGTGCACGTCGCGAAGCGATCGAGATGGCCGAGGACCGCAAACTGTTCCGCGAGGCGATGGACCGCATCGGGTTGGAAAACCCGGCCGCCACCATCGTCACCGCCCCGCTGATGGACAATGGCAAGCGCGATCTCGCCGCCGGCGTGGAGGAGGCACTGGGCGCGCTCGAGATCGTGGGCCTCCCCGCGATCATCCGCCCGGCCTACACGCTTGGCGGGACAGGCGGCGGCGTGGCTTACAACCGCGAGGATTACATTCATTACTGCCGTTCGGGCATGGACGCGTCACCCGTGGGACAGATCCTTGTGGATGAAAGCCTGCTGGGCTGGAAGGAATTCGAGATGGAGGTCGTCCGCGACAAGGCGGACAACGCGATCATCGTCTG
>CAZRZN010000271.1:0-5519 GCA_964604565.1 uncultured Rhodobacterales bacterium | reverse complement strand
CGTCGTGACCAATAACGACGACGCCTACCGCACCGCCATCGCGCTGAAAAAAGCGGGCCTTGACGTGCCCGCAATCATCGACGCGCGGCCCGCTGGCGGCGGCACGCTCATGGCAGAGGCGCGCGCGCTTGGCATTCCGGTCGAAACGGGCCGCGGCATCGCCAAGGTGAAAGGCGGCAAGCGCGTGACCGGCGTCGTCATGTGCAACATGCAGGGCAGCGGCGCCATGCTGCGCGAGATCAAATGCGACGCCGTTGCGATGTCCGGCGGCTGGTCGCCGGTCGTGCATCTCTGGTCGCATTGCGGCGGCAAGCTGACATGGGATGCGGAACGGGCGTTCTTTCGCCCCGATCCCGACCGCGCCCCCACCGGGCACGATGGTGCAGCTTTTGTCACATGCGTGGGTGCGGCCAACGGTTATTTTGACTTGAAAGATGCGCTGCAAGATGCCGATAAGTCAGGAAAATCCGTGTCAAAGGTCGCTGGTGCCGCACCCCGCCGCCTTGCCGCTCCCAAGGGCGACAGCCCGGAAGAGGCGCCCCTGCTGCCGGTCTGGCTGATGCCGGAGAACGCGTGGGACGACCTGCGCGCCAAGACATGGCTCGATTTCCAGAATGACGTCAAGGTGTCGGACGTCCAGCTTGCCGCGCGCGAGGGCTATGAAAGCGTCGAACACACGAAGCGTTACACCACCCTCGGCATGGCGACGGATCAGGGAAAACTGAGCAATATCAATGGTCTTGCGACGCTTTCTCAGGCGCTTGGGGCAGAGATTCCTCAAGTCGGCACAACAACCTTCCGTCCCCCCTATACGCCGATTTCCATGGGCGCCATTGCCGGCGAGGCGCGCGGCACGGTATTCCAGCCGATCCGCAAGACGCCGCTGCACGACTGGCATGAGGAAAACGGCGTCCAGTGGGAGCCCGTCGGCCACTGGCGCCGTCCCTATTGCTTTCAAAAGCCCGGTGAGAGTGTCGAAAAGGCGGTTCACCGGGAGGTCAGGGCGACGCGCGACAGCCTTGGTCTGCTCGATGCCTCGACTCTCGGCAAGATCATCGTCAAGGGGCCGGACGCGGGCCGTTTCCTCGACATGCTCTACACCAACATGATGTCGACGCTGAAACCGGGCCGATGCCGCTATGGCTTGATGTGCAGCGAAAACGGCTTTCTCAGCGACGATGGCGTTGTGGCCCGGATCGACGAGGACACCTTTCTCTGCCACACCACCACCGGCGGCGCGGATCGCATCCATGCGCATATGGAGGAATGGCTGCAAACCGAATGGTGGGATTGGCAGGTCTACACCGCCAATGTCACCGAGCAGTTCGCCCAGATCGCCGTTGTCGGCCCCAATGCGCGGAATTTGCTGGAAAAAATTGGCGGCATGGATGTGTCGAAAGAGGCGCTGAGTTTCATGGGATGGGCCGATGGCACCTTGGGCGGCTTCAACGTCCGGGTCTATCGCATCTCCTTTTCGGGGGAGCTGAGCTATGAGATCGCCGTGCCCGCCAACATGGGCCGCGCCTTCTGGGACATGCTGCTGGAGCAGGGCGCCGAATGGAATGCGACGCCCTATGGCACCGAAGCCCTGCATATCTTGCGGGCCGAAAAGGGTTTCATCATGATCGGGGATGAGACCGACGGCACGGTGATCCCGCAGGACCTTGGTCTGGACTGGGCAATTTCGAAAAAGAAAGAGGATTACCTTGGCAAGCGGGCCCAGCAACGCAGCCATATGGCCGATCCGGACCGCTGGAAGCTGGTCGGCCTTGAAACGCTCGACGGCTCTGTCCTGCCGGACGGCGCCTACGCGGTCGCGCCCGGCAAGAACGCCAACGGGCAGCGCAACACCGAGGGGCGCGTGACCTCGACCTATCATTCGCCCACTCTGGGCAAGGGCATCGCCATGGGCCTTGTGAAGCACGGACCGGACCGGATGGGCGAGGTCGTGACCTTCATGAAGGACGACGGCGAGACGGCGGTAAAGGCGCGTATCGTCAGCCCGGTCTTCTACGATCCGGAAGGGGAAAAGCAGAATGTCTGAGCCGGTCCTGCCGCTGGGCGGCGCCGTTTTCGAGGGGCTGATCGAGATCCGGGAAATGGGTCCGCAGGGCATGGTGACCCTGCGCGGCGATATGGAGTCCGAGGACATGCGCGCCGCCGCCTCCGAGGTTATCGGCGTTCCGATGCCCGAGATGCGCGGCGTGAACAGCGCCGATGACCGGTCGCTTCTGTGGATGTCGCCGGACGAATTGCTGGTGCTTTTGCCCTACAGGCAGGCCGCCGGGCTGGTCGCGGATCTGACCGGCGCGCTGTCCGGGCATCACGCTCTCGCGCTGGACGTGTCGGACGCGCGGGCGCTGTTCCGCCTGCGCGGCTCGCAATTGCGTGATGTGCTGGCCAAGGTGACGCCGATCGACACCGCGCGGGACGCGCTGCCGGAATGGGAACTCCGGCGGACGCGGTTTGCACAGGTCGCGGCAGGTGTCTGGCTGACCGATCCAAGCACGGCACAGGTCTTCTGCTTTCGCTCGGTGGCGGGCTATATGTTCGAGTTGCTGCGCACCGTGGCGGACCCGGACAGTGCGGTGGGCTTTCACGCCATCTGACAGGGAACGCGGCGGACGCCTTGACGGGGCAGGGCGGCAAAAACGACCGACCCGGCGACCGGAATGGAATGTCAATGCACCGTGCTTTTCCGATCCTGTTTTTCTGGGTGCTCCTTGCCGGACCGCTCCCTGCGCAGACCACGGGATACCAATGCAATATCAGGGGAACCTCTGACGGCAGTTGGATCCAGCCGTTGATCTTCATCGGTCTGGACCGGGAGACCGATCGTGTCGTGATCTCCGATCTTGGCATTCTGGCCGCCAACGACGGCGTGCCGGTGGAGGGCGCGATGGTCGTGGACAATGCTGCCCGGACGACCTTCGCGTGGCGTCTGGTCCTGCGCAGTCCGTTCAACCAAGGCGTGACGGTGGCCTATCGGGCAACCTATCTCAAGGACAGCGGCAAGGTGAACATCGCCGCGCGGTCGCATGGCGCCGACGCGCCGGTCACGCGGGCCGGCACCTGCAAGGTGCGGGAGATCTCCGGCTGAGCGCATTGTGCAAAATGCGCCGCGTCCCGATGACCGACGTGACGCGCATGCAGGCCATGACGACCCGGACGCGCGGGATCTTTCCGCGCGAAAATGTCGGTTCGGCACGCGGCAGGGTTGACGTTCGCCTGTCGGGGGGACAGGTAATAACGCACAATCGTCACATCACAAAGGGGTGAGCCATGGCTTTCGAACTTCCCGATCTTCCGTATTCCCACGACGCGCTGGCCAGCCAGGGCATGAGCCAGGAAACGCTGGAGTATCACCACGACATCCACCACAAGGCCTATGTGGACAACGGCAACAAGCTGATCTCGGGAACCGAATGGGACGGCAAGTCTCTCGAAGAGATCGTGAAAGGCACCTATCAGGCGGGCGCAGTCGCGCAAAGCGGCATCTTCAACAACGCCTCGCAGCACTGGAACCACATGCAGTTCTGGGAAATGATGGGGCCCGGACCGAACGATGTCCCGTCTGAGCTTGAGTCCCGGATCAAAGATGCCTTTGGCACCTTCGATGAGTTCAAGTCGCAGTTCTCCGCGGCGGGTGCAGGCCAGTTCGGCTCCGGCTGGTGCTGGCTGGTGATCGACACCGACGGCACGCTGAAGGTGACCAAGACCGAGAATGGCGTGAACCCGCTGTGTTTTGACCAGACCGCGCTGTTGGGCTGCGACGTGTGGGAACACTCCTATTACATCGACTTCCGCAACAAGCGCCCGGCCTATCTTGCCAATTTCCTCGACAATCTGGTGAACTGGGAAAACGTGGCCTCGCGCCTGACCTGAGGCTTGGGGGTGCCGCCGCGGCGGCCCGGCCTCATGCATTGAAACGACAGCGGCGTGCCAGAAGGCGCGCCGTTTTTGTTTGCCCGGGAGGACGTCCAGAGAGGAACACGCCTTGGGTCCGGGGCGTTTCCACCCTGAACGCAACGACGAAGGAGGCCCCAATGGCAGAGCGTCAGAAATCCAACGACGGGCGCCGCGAAACCGAGGAGGTTCTGGGGCAAAAGCCCGAAGATCTTGACCCCAGTCCCGAACAGGGCGGTCGCGCCGGCGGAGAGCTTCATCGCAAGGTCGGAACACGCGACGAGGAAAAGCGCCACGACGAGACAGACCCCGGAAAGACGCGGCCGCTGGGTCAGGACAGCGACAGCTCCGGCGACAAGGAGAAAGTGTGATGGCAAAGGTGACGCATGGCGCATGGGTGCTGATTGCCGATGGGGAAAAGGCCCTTTTCCTGCGCAATGACCTTGATGGCGAAGATCTGGACCTGAATGTTGTGCGGATCGAAGAACAGGAAAATCCGTCGGATCTGGAACAATCGGCCAACCGGCCCGGCCGGCTGCACGACACCGCCGAAGGGCATGTGTCGGCGGTGGATGACACCGATTGGCACGAGCTTGCCAAGGAAAGGTTCGCCGACGAATTGGCGGATATCCTTTACAAACTGGCGCATCGGCAGGCTTTTGAGCATATCGTGCTGGTAGCGCCGCCCAAGATCCTTGGCGAGTTGCGGCACAAGATGCACAAGGAGGTCGCCGCACGGGTGATCGCCGAAATCGACAAGGATCTGACGAACCATCCGATCGACAAGATAGAGAAACGGATCCAGATCGACCTTGCCGCCTGATCCGGCAATACCATTCGCCGGGCCGGTGCACGGTCCGGCGCCCTGCTTGCCGCCGCGACCCCGTCCCGATAGGGATACGGGGTCGTTGACTGGGGACGGGTATGGACCAAGGCAAAAGCGGTGTTCTCCTGATGGTTGCGGCCTGCACGATTTGGGGCCTGTCGCCGATCTACTATAAACTGCTGATCCATGTGCCGCCGTCGGAACTGCTGGCGCATCGCACATTCTGGTCCCTGCCGATCTTTGCGGGGCTTCTTGCCGTGCAGGGGCGGCTGGGGGCGCTGCGCGGGGCATTGGGCAGCCGCCGGGCGATTCTGATCACCGCCTTTGCCGCCCTGATGATCACCGTGAACTGGTTTCTGTTCATCGTCTCGGTGCAGATCGGTCAGGTGCGGGAGCTTTCGCTGGGCGTAACCAGCAGAGTGTGGGGCAGCGGGTTCTCATTCAGATAGTCCAGAGCGTCCTCGAGGCCGGAAGATGCCCGGAATTCCTCCAGCGCGGTATCCCGGTCACCGTAGGTTTCCGCCAACCGTTCGATTTCGTCTTCGAACACGTCGGAGAGGCGTTTAATGAAAACCAGCGGGAGAATGTAATCCTTGAACTTCGGCGCATCCTTTTCACCGCGGATCGAGCAGGCCGCATTCCAAAGCATCTGTTCCATGCTTTTGGTTCCCAGAATGCCGTTTTTACCGCGTTTGCCCCCTGCCGCCTGCTCTGACGCATCGGCCTGAATCTGCAATCCCTCTTTTTCCACCAGCGCCATGATGGCCTTCATCGATTTTCCACGCGG
>CAZRZN010000270.1:0-5522 GCA_964604565.1 uncultured Rhodobacterales bacterium | reverse complement strand
TCCGCCTCCCGCGCCTTCTCCGCCGTCCAGTCCATCGGCTTGCGGTAATGCGTCGAGAGAAACACGAACCGGATCACCTCGCCCGGTATCCCCTGATCCAGCAAATCCCGCACGGTAAAGAAATTGCCCAAACTCTTGGACATCTTCTTGCCCTCGACCTGCAACATCTCGTTATGCAGCCAGACCTGCGCCATGCGCTCCGTCCCGTTCGCGCAGCAGCTTTGCGCGATCTCGTTCTCATGGTGGGGAAAGGTCAGGTCGTTGCCACCCGCGTGGATGTCGAAAACCTCTCCCAGCAGCGCCTTGGCCATGGCGGAGCATTCGATGTGCCAGCCCGGCCGCCCCCGGCCCCAGGGCGACTCCCATCCCGGCAGGTCGTCCGAGGACGGTTTCCAAAGGACAAAATCCATCGGGTTGCGCTTGTAGGGCGCCACCTCGACGCGGGCGCCGGCGATCATGTCCTCGACCGACCGGCCCGACAGTCCGCCATAGGCCTCGAAACTCTCCACGGCGAACAACACATGGCCCTCCGCCTCATAGGCATGGCCCTTGGCGATCAGCGCCTCGATCATGGCAATCATCTGCGCGATATAGGCGGTCGCGCGGGGTTCATGGGTGGGCCGCAGCGCGCCCAGCGCATCCATGTCCTCATGATACCAGCGGATCGTCTCATCCGACCGCGCCTGCACCAGATCTTCAAGCGTGCCTTTCGCCCCCGCTTCCTTGCGAGTCAGGGCGGTGGCGTTGATCTTGTCGTCGACGTCGGTGAAATTGCGCACATAGGTGACATGATCCGGGCCGTAGACATGGCGCAAGAGGCGGAACATCACGTCAAAGACCAGAACCGGGCGCGCATTGCCCAGATGTGCCCGGTCATAGACGGTGGGGCCACAGACATAGACGCGCACATTCTCGGGATCGAGGGGGACGAAGTCCTCCTTCGTTCGGGTGCGGGAATTGGTCAGGCGAATTTTCATGGTCTGCATCCCAGGCAAGCGGATTGCCGCGGGCCTAGCAATTCCGCGCAGGGATTGGAATAGACGACCGACCCGCCCGGGCCGACCGTCGATCACCCGGCCCGCGGCGCAGTGCGCGCGTATCCGACAGCGTGCGCGGCGCTACGGGTCGCGCTGCGCCTCCAGAGCGCGATAGGCTGCGACATTCTCGTTATGCTCGTCCAGCGTCACGGCAAAGTTGTGGCCGTCGCGCGGGTCAAGGGTCCGGGCCACGAAATAGATATAGTCGGTCTCTGCCGGGTCCAGCGCCGCCTCGATGCTGGCGCGGCCCGGGTTGGCGATGGGGGTCGGCGGCAGACCGTTGATGACATAGGTGTTCCACGGCGTCTCGCGCCGCAGTTCTGACTGGCGCAGGCCGCGGCCCAGCACGCCCTGCCCCTCGGTGATGCCATAGATCACCGTCGGGTCGGTCTGCAGCCGCATCCCTTTCTCAAGACGATTGACAAAGACGCTTGCCACGTCGCGCCGTTCCTCCGGACCACCGGTCTCCTTTTCGATGATCGAGGCAAGGATCAGCGCCTCTCGCGGGCTTTCCAGCGGCAGTCCGCTGGCGCGGTTGGCCCAGGCCTGCGCCAGAATCACCTCCTGGCGCTGCTGCATGCGTTCGACCACGCTTGCGCGCGTGTCCTCGGGCGCGATTTCATAGCTGTCCGGCGCAAGGCTGCCCTCGGCGGGCACATCCACCTCGCCGGCAAGCACGTCGATCTGTTTGAGTTCCTCGACCACCTGCCAGCTGGTCACGCCCTCGGCCAGCGCGATGCGATAGCGCGTGTCCCCGGCCTGCTTGACCTCGGCGTATATCTCTGGCGCCGCGCCCTCGGCGGGGTCAAAGTTTGCCCGTTCCTCATACCGGCCGGTCGCCGGGTCGATTTCGCGCACCTGAACCGTGGCACGGGTGATGCCGATGCGGTAGACCACCTCTGTCCCGCAGGTCGACGCCCCGCCGCGCGTCACGATATCGACGATCTCCGCCATCGACGCGCCCTCCGGGACAAGGAAGCTGCCCGCCTTCAACTCCTGCGTCTTGTCGGTGTAATCCGCCCCGAGCCGAAAGATCAAAGGGCTGGACACGGCGCGGTCCTCTGCCAGATCCGCGGAAACGCCGCGCATGTTGGACCCGCGCGGCACCTCAAGGCAGATCGGCGCCTCCAGCGGCCCTTGGGCATTGTATTCGTTCTGCGCCCAAAGCAACGCGCCGCCAAAGAGAAAAAGCGCGACGACCAGGAAAGTCAGCGCGTTAGAGGCAATACTGCGCCACATGGGGGATTACTCCAGTTTCCCGAAGATCACGCTGGCATTGGTGCCACCGAAGCCAAAGGAATTCGAAAGGGCGTAGGTCACCGCGCGATCGCGTCTTGCGTTGGGCGCAAGGTCGATCGGGGTATCGACCGCCGGATTGTCGAGGTTGATGGTCGGCGGGGCCACCTGATCGCGAATGGCCAGAATGGAAAAGATCGCCTCGATCGCGCCCGCGGCCCCCAGCAGGTGCCCGGTCGCGGATTTGGTCGAGGACATGGTGACCTTGCGTGCGGCATCGCCCAGCATGCGCTCCACGGCGGCCAGTTCGATGACATCCGCCATGGTCGAGGTGCCATGCGCGTTGATGTAGTCGATCGCGTCGGGATCCAGCTTGGCATCTTTCAGAGCGGCCCGCATGGACCGTTCCGCACCCTCGCCGTTCTCCGCCGGAGCGGTGATGTGATAGGCGTCCCCCGACAGACCGTAGCCGCAGACCTCGGCGTAGATCTTCGCGCCGCGCGCCTTTGCGTGTTCGTATTCCTCCAGCACGATCACACCGGCCCCCTCGCCCATGACGAACCCGTCGCGGTCCGCGTCATAGGGACGGCTGGCGGACTTCGGATCATCGCCGCGCTTGGTCGACAGCGCCTTGCAGGCGTTGAAGCCGGCTATGCCGATCTCTGAGATGGCCGCCTCCGCGCCCCCCGCGACCATCACATCGGCATCGCCGTATTTGATCAGTCGCGCAGCGTCGCCGATGGCATGGGCCCCGGTCGAACAGGCCGTGACAACCGAATGATTCGGCCCCTTGAACCCATATCGGATCGACACGTTGCCGGAGATCAGATTGATCAGCGCCCCCGGGATGAAAAACGGGGAGACCCGGCGCGGTCCCTTGTCGCGGATCAGCAAGGCGGTTTCGGCGATCGAATTCAGCCCGCCGATACCGGAGCCGATCATGACCCCCGTGCGCAGACGGCTGTCCTCATCCTCGGGCTTCCAGCCCGCGTCGGTGACCGCCTGTTCCGCGGCGGCGATGCCGAAACGGATGAAATCGTCGACCTTTCGCTGTTCCTTCTTGGCCATGTAGATATCGGCGTCAAAAGTGCCATCCGTGCCGTCGCCGCAGGGAACTTCGCAGGCGTAGGTGGTGGCAAGATGACTGGCGTCGAATTTGGTGATCGAACCCGCGCCGGACTGCCCGTCCAGAATGCGCGACCAGGTTTCCTCGACGCCGCTGGCCAGTGGCGTGACCAGCCCCAGCCCGGTGACAACAACGCGACGTGCCATGCGCCTGCCCTTCCTCGATTGCTCTTTTCCCGGTCATACCGCGCCTTGCGGCCCGGGGGCAAGGGCGCCGCGCGGGATCCTGCGCGCGACACCCGGTGTCGGGACCGGTCCGGCCGCTGCCTGTCCGTTCTGGCAACGGAAGTTGCGGTCCCGCCGCATCATCTTCCGGGTCTCTCTGGCCGGGGACGGTGGGCGGGGCGTCTTTCGGCCCTGCCGAAAGCGCGCCGTTCACGTCCCGTCAGGCCCACCTGTTCGGCCCTTCTAATCGGGCCCAGTCTCTCAAGCAGAATCTCTCAGGCCCAGTCGCGGCCAAGGTCGGCACGCGCGCGGTCGACCCAATGCTCCTTCAGCCAGCCGCACGGCTTGGCATGACGGATCAGGGACCCGCGATACCCGGCGATGGCCTCTGGCATCTTGGGCCTTCCATGAAAACAGACCACTCTCGCGTCGTCGGGCAGCGTCGGCCGACGCAGGTAATTGACCGGAAACGGGTTGCAGTCATACTTGAACGACACCACCCAGCGCTCGGGGATATAGGTGAAAACACCGCGCTCCATCGCCTTGTGAGAGGTATAGCGCTGCTCGGACCCGCGCGCCGCTTCGACCTCGGCATAAGGGTTTGCCGCAAGCGCATCATACAAGAATCCATGAAGCGCCGGATCGAACCGGAACACAGAGCCGTGGCCGGTGGGTCGCCCCTTGCGCTTTTCCGTCCAGTCGTGGCGCATCGCCACCGTGCCGGGCGCAAGATCGTGGATCTCGTCCAGCCCGCCGGTGATCACCACATCCAGGTCGAATCCCAGAACCGGCCCCTCCAGATCGGGCACCAGACCGGGCCGAAACAGCGAGGTCTTGCGCATCGCGCCTTGCCGGTTGGCCACCGCCAGGGCATCCGCCATCGGACCGGCAAAGGGTTCGACAGGCAGGTCCAGCACCTCGACATCAGGATGCAGACCATCCCCGCGGTCCGTCATGCACAGGAACCGCACGGGTCGCGAGATATGCCGCCGGACACCGGAATACAGCCGGTTCACATACTCCGGGCCGAACAGCGTGCCCCACTTGATGCACATGATATTCACGGGCCTGACCATGCCCGTTGTCTAGTCCCAAGCGCCGTGCACCGCCAGAGCCAATCGCCCTGCACCAAACGGGCCCGCGCCGCCGTGACAACGCGGCCGCCACATGCAGAGGCCAATCGACCGGTGCGCCCCGTCGGCACTCCGTCTCAGGACGCGATCGGCATCCGGCGCTCCACGACTTCGGCCCACCAGGAACAACCTGCCGGAATCGCCTCGTCGCTGAAATTGTATTCCGGATGATGCACGCGCGCGGTATCGCCGTTGCCGACAAGGATATAGGCGCCCGGCCGTTCCTCCAGCATATAGGCGAAATCCTCGCCGCCCATGGTGATCTCGGCGTCGGCGCACTCGCCAGCCACGGCCCGCGCCACGTCGCGGGCGAAGTCGGTCTGTTCGGGGTGGTTCACCATGACCGGGTAGCCGCGCATGTAATTCATGTCGGCAGACCCGCCGA
Organism: uncultured Rhodobacterales bacterium; assembly: GCA_964604565.1. GTDB lineage: Bacteria > Pseudomonadota > Alphaproteobacteria > Rhodobacterales > Rhodobacteraceae > CAZRZN01. Next base: position 441 of record CAZRZN010000270.1, on the reverse strand, counting down.
AACCGGCACAGATCGCCTCCGTCAACGCCTTGATTCGCGTCTCGGCAAGGTCGCGCATCTCCGGTGTCATGGTTCGCACGGTGCCGCGCAGGGTGACGCGCGCCGGGATCACGTTGAATGCCTTGGAGGAGGACTCCATGGAGGTCACCGACACGACGACGCTGTCCCCCGGGTCGGCATTGCGCGACGCGATCGTCTGCAGCGCGCCGATCAGCTGGGCCGTCATCACGACCGTGTCGACTGTCTCATGCGGTTTCGCCGCGTGCCCGCCCCTGCCGGACAATTCGATCTCGAACTGGTCGGTCGCGGCAAAGAAGGCGCCCTCCCGAATGGCAAAGCTGCCCAGCGGAAGGCCCGGCCAATTGTGCATGCCATAGACTTCCTGAATGCCCCAGCGCGCCATCATGTCGTCGTCGAGATCGGAAGAGCACACGTCTGAAC
>CAZRZN010000269.1:0-5574 GCA_964604565.1 uncultured Rhodobacterales bacterium | reverse complement strand
CCGCGCCCGGTCCTTCGCGCTGTTCGCTCCCGGCAACTCCTTTCTCATGCGAAGGTGTTTGATGGGATGAAGCTGGGTTGCCGGGGCCGGGACCGATAGCCGGTCCGGACGGGCAAAAACGGCAAGATCCGGATCCAGAATGCCATCTCACGCACCAAGAGGCGGACAGGCCATCATCTCGGCGCAGCCCAACGCGTTGATCAGAGGTTCCGTGAAGACGCGCACAAATTTCGTTGGACAGCGTTTTTAGACAGTCAATGCTTTGCTTGGGCATGTTGCAGCGGATGGAAACGTTGCCTCGACCGGCCCTCAGTCTGCCTGGTTTGAAACAGAACGTGGTTGAGGGCGCAAAACGGTTGCTGCCCGAAGTCGTCGACCTTTGCCAGACCTTGCTCGATTTATTCAACCGTTTGAGCGTGGGCGGCGAAGAACTGAGACATCGAATCAAAGGTGAAAGACAAGGCTGCGGCGATATGTGTCGGCACAGCGTCAAGTGCATACGCTGGCACAAAGTGGTAACAAAAAGTTAACGTTCGTTTTGTACTTCTGCTTCGTGCCTATGGTGGAGCAGTCGGAGCGCGCAATGACTGCTGCCGTTGATTTTTACCGGGGCATTGACTGCCCTTTCGCTATCCATTGGGTGCTCACCACCCTTTAACTGGAACATCGTTCATGATTGGTCACCACATCAGCGAAACTGATACCAATGGCCGGTGGATAACGGCTGTTCTGAGTGCCAACCAAGCGGTGTGGGATCATGACTTCGAGCACAACCAGCACTACCTTTCGGATACCTGGCGCACCTTGCGCGGCCTCACGCTGGATGATGACATACCCCTAACCACGGAAAAGTGGTTCACCACGATCCACGAGAATGACGTCGCACACGTGGCCCAGGAATGGCGCCGGATCGATGCCGGCGAGACGGACATCATCAACTACAAGTTTCGTCAGAGGCACAAGGACGGACATTGGGTCTGGTTCCTAAGCCGCGGGCGTGTGATACGCCGCGATTCAACCGGTTTGCCCGCGCGTATTGTCGGGACGGACACCGACATCACCGACATCAAGACCGTCGAGCTTGAAACCCAGCGCATGGCGCAACGCCTTGCCGTGGCCATGGAAGCCGCGGGAATGGGACGATGGGAGCTGAACCTCGATACCGGCGAGGCTTACTGGGATGATCGCTTGTTGCAAATACTGGCCGTCAAGGACGGAAAGAATACTCGCCCCGGTCGAGACTGGCTTGAATACGTTCATCCGGACGATCGAGACGAAGTATACCCTTACCTGGCAGACCGGCTGGAAAAAAGGCTCGATATTGAACGGGACTATCGAATTCTGAAAGCTGATGGCGAAACCATACACGTTCGGGCTCTTGCGAAGTTCGTGAATAACGCCGACACGGGGGCCCGCTACTATGGCGTGAACATTGATATAACGCGTGACAAGATCCAGGCCGAGGAGCTCGAAAGAGCCCGGGCGCTATTGGAACACGAGAGTCGGCATGATGCACTGACAAAGCTTGCCAATCGACGGAAGCTGGATGAAGTCTTTTCCGAGCATGTCGCTAAAAACCGAAACGGCATGTCAGTGATGCATTTCGACATCGATCACTTCAAGCAGATCAACGATACGCTGGGGCATGATGCGGGAGACGCAACGCTTATACATGCTGCTGCTGTCCTGGAGCGCCACATAACAGGGAATGCTCTTGTCTCTCGCGTTGGGGGGGACGAGTTCGTGGCCTTGATGTTCGACGTCCTTGACGAGCAAGAGTTGCAGGCCTCGGCAGAGGAGATCATCCGGGAGATGTCCCTGCCATTCTTTTACGGCTCACAGAAGTGTGCGATCGGCACCAGCATCGGCATCGCAACCTGCAAGAATCATGAGATCGGAAACAGAAGTCTTTTCATTAACGCGGACCTCGCCCTCTACGAGGCAAAGAAAGCCGGACGCGGACGATATCGCTTTTACTCACCTACGATGAAAGAGGAGGCGCGCCACCGGAAAAAGACCTTCGATGCACTTTCCGCCGGCTTCGAAAGAGGTGAAATTACCTGCTATTACCAGCCTCAATTCGATGCTGTAAAACTTGAAATCTCTGGGCTTGAGGCACTTGTGCGGTGGGAGAGTGAGGCGTTCGGATTGATCATGCCAAACGAATTCCTTGGTGCTGCTGAGGACATGGGCATTCTTTCGGAAGTTGACGATCTGGTGCTTCGCCGCGTGCTTCATGACATAGCCAAATGGGAAGGTGCCGGGATCAATGTTCCGCCAATCTCCGTCAACGTTTCAGCCAGCCGGCTGAACGATCCCTCATTTTCCGATCAGCTGCGTACTTTGGATATCCCGGCGGGGATGCTGTCTTTTGAGCTTCTGGAGTCCACATTTCTGGACACCAAAAACAACGTGGTGGACCGAAACCTTGGTGCCATCAACGAATTGGGCATCAATATTGAAATCGATGATTTCGGAAGCGGCCATGCATCGATTGCCAGCCTGTTGGCAGTTTCACCCAAAAGGCTAAAAATTGATCGCGCTCTTGTAGGCCCGATATCAACATCGGAAAGACAACGCGAGCTGGTGAATAATATCGTGGGGATCGGTCACATGCTTGGGATCAAGGTGGTCGCAGAGGGTGTGGAAACCGATGCGCATATCGAAATCCTGCAAGCGATGCGTTGTGATTATCTCCAAGGATTCGGGCTGTCCCGCCCAATGGATGGGACACAAACCCGCCAGTTCCTTGCGGAAGACGCTGCGGCACGCGCCATCCGCAAGCAGGCATGACAGAGCGCGATCCTGTTGGGAAGCGGCGAAAGTCTCGATCACCGGCGGCAACCCGTTGGTTCCTGACGGCGCGTGGACGAACCCATGGGCCTGTGTCAGTGGAATAATGATGCATAGTCGGCCTGTAGTCTATCGGCGCGCAAATCTTGCCAGAAGCGTCGGTGCGCTGCCGAACCACCAAGCGATAGCGTGGCCGGGTCAAGCCCCGTGCCGTTGGCGACCATGATCATTGCGGCGCGGGAAACCGGGAAGAGGTCTTTGGGCATTTCCTCGGAGACCTTGCGCGCCCAGCTGCCGAAGAGTAGTGGCGCATCCGTGCGAAGGCAGCAGACATCCAGTCTCGCAAGGGCATGATTTTCGCGAAGAGCCCGCTACTTCAAAGTCTCTTAAAGGGGGGCTGCTGGTCATCTTCCACTTCAAACCACGAGGAGATACCAATCCGCTTCGCCGTCACCATCACCCTGATCCTCGTCCTGTCTGCCGTGGGGCTGACCTACGAAATCGCCGCAGGCCGCGTGCTTGCACCGTTCTTCGGCACCTCGCTGGTGACCTGGACGACCGTCATCGCAACGGTCCTTGGAGGTTTTTCACTGGGCAGCGCCCTTGGCGGGATCATCGCGGAAAGGCCGCGCGCAGTGGCCCTGCGCAACGTCCGCAGCGCGCTTGTGGCGACGGCGGTGCTTATGGCGGTATCGCCCACGTTGCTCAGCCTGTTCCATTCCTGGGGCGCGCGCGGCACGGACGGCATGATGATCAGCGTGTTCTTCGTCTTCTTCCCGGCGTCGGTCTGCGTGACGCTGCCATCCCCCTTGCTCGCCAAGCTCGCGATCGAGGCGCGACCGGGCCGCGAAGGTTCTTCGCTGGGCTTCGTTCTGGCCGCAGGGTCCGTCGGGGCGATCTTTGGCGCCATCCTCGCCGGGTTTGTGACCTTGCCGCTGATCGGATCGACGGCGACCTTTGCCGCCTGCGGGGCTGTGGCGCTGCTCTGCCTGCCCTTTGTCCGAGGTGGCGAGCCGGGCAACCCCGGCGTGACCGTCGCGGCAGGGGCCTTCGTCGCCTTTGCGGGCCTTGCCGGCACCCCGGCGTGCCAATTCGAGAGCGGCCTGTCCTGCCTGCATGTCGCCAAACGGGGAGCGGAGGTGCGGTTGATCTCGGATGGAACGATCCAGGCGGCCGAGCGGGTCACGCCGGGTGAAGACACGATCAACCTGGCCCTGAGTTACACGGAATGGCTATGGGCGCGTATGGATAAGGATCTGGGGCCAGAGACATCGGTCCTTTTCGTTGGAGGCGGTGGATATTCGCTGCCAACAAAGCTGCTCTCTTCGCGGCCAAGGGCCAAGACTGTGGCCGTCGAGATCGACCCCCTGGTAACGGAGGTGGTGCGCAAACACATGCCCGGCGCGTCGGAGATGATTGCGCAAGCAGGCTATGATGCGACCGAGGAAGATGCCGACGGTCGGCTGGGCATCGTGCACGCCGACGGTCGGGTCTATCTGAATGAGACGGAACTGCGCTTCGACGCCGCCGTGATGGACGCATTCTCTTCAAGCTCGGTTCCTGCGCACCTTGCTACGCGCGAGACCTTCGCCCGCTTGCGACAGATCGTCGACGGCCCGATTTACGTGAACCTTCTGGACGCTCCCGACGGTCCCCTCGCGCGTGGCGTCTACGCGATCCTTCGGGAGCTGTATCCGTATGTAGAGGCGGCGGCAGGCGAGGTGAACGCCCGGGGCCGCACCAATATCCTCCTCGCTGCATCGCATCGACCATTCGAACCTCTCGACACGGCGTCGGGCACTTACAACCCGACAAAGATCTCCGACGCTCGCGCCTTCACGGATGACCGCGGCTGGGTCGGGCACAGATAGAGCCAAAACGCTTTTCGGTGCTTCAGGCCCAGCTGTATGTGCCGGCTGCTATTCGCAATCGAGAATTTGGCACGATTTGGGAAATCGCTCATGTGTAACAGGCCTGTTGATCGGCTCGCGGGCGTTTGCAGGCTCACCGTAGATGAGGTTCAGGGCCAAGCGCCTGATTTGTTTGCGCATGACCAACTGCCCTGACCGGTCGAACCCGATCGGGTGAGACGTATCCTGCCCGATGGCGATGCCGACGACGGCGAGGTCCTAGATCCTTCCTGTCTTCTTTGAACACACGGCTGCTTATCCTTGTTGCAAGGTTGATCCCGGTTAAGGATAAACCAACGGTGAGTGGGGCAGCCGACACATCCCATCAGCCGTTGCGCATGTGCATGCCTTTGTCGCAACGCAGCTTCGCCAATGCGGTCTTTCGCAGCAATTTACTGTAACAGCGGATGATTTATGAAGGGCTATGCCCATGGCGACAGTGTGTCTTCGAAGGGTCAAGCGGAGTGCCCGATGTGTTGCTGCATCACATGCCGCGCAGGGGTGTCGCAGGAAAAGGAAGTTTGAAGCCCCTCGCGGAGACACGCGAGGGGCTTCCTTTCACACAACCATCACCGGCTCGGGATCATCACGCTTGACGGCGGTGCCGCGGGCCAGGCGAATGTCCTCGCTGGGGGCGCCGATGCGGCGACCGTGTTCGCGGACCGCCTCGCGGTCGCTGGCCTCGTAGATGCAGACCGACCCGATACGGCCGTCTTCTTCGGTCACCGCGTAGCTGCGGATCCAGCGGAGCTGGTCCTTCATTTCCTCGCCGACCTCGAGCGATTTTTCGTTGGTCGCCGCAAGTTCGTCTTCGTTCGACCAGATGCCGTGACGGCGGATGATGTAGAGATCCATCTTTGCCTCCTCTCGG
>CAZRZN010000268.1:0-5703 GCA_964604565.1 uncultured Rhodobacterales bacterium | reverse complement strand
CAGAAATCACCAAGACACAAGACGCCGCTGGTGCGGCGGGATGGACAGAGTCGGTTGACCGGATCGCATTACGGCAACTTGCCGCCGTCCCCGGACGTGTTGCTGACCATGGCGTATTTCGTTTTTACCGCGCAGTTCGCGGACAAGATCGCACGCGCCACGGCCTGGGGAGCGCATCCCAACGCGGCGGCGAAATACCGGTATTACGCAACACTTCTTGAGAAGATGCGCGGCGTGGAAAATGCATTTTTGGACAAAGGATCGCGGCGATACGAAGGCCCACAGCAGTTGTGGGACTGCGGGCTCATGTGCTGGTGAGGACATGCCGTGCGGAGGGCCAGACCTCGGCGATCTGGGGCAGGCGCTGCGCCACGGCCCGATAGACCGGTGCGTAGTGAATCGCGATCTCTGCGACGAGGTCGTCTGACAGTCCATCGCCACGCGCGCGGCTGTTGACCGCGCGCATGCCGGCCTGCGCGTCTACGGGAACGTCTGCGAAGCGAGAGAATTCGGTGATTCCCGCGGCGGTGAACAGGGTTTCGAACGTCGTGACAAAGCGGTTTTCAGGCTCGAAGACGGTTTCGAGGGCCGCAAGTGTGCGGTCGTAGCGGCTGCGGGCCTCCGCCTCTGCGCTGGCATAGAAGGCGCGCAGGGGGGCGTCGTTTTCCGGGTCTTGCGGCAGGCGTCCCTTGTCCATCTCCATGCGCATGTGGGAGCGCAGCCTGTCCACAGGATCACGCATTGAAAACAGTACCTTGACGGCGATTCCCCGTGCCACGAACCCGTCGCGCACACGGGCCAGAACCGATTCCGGCAGGGCCGCGTAGGATGGGGTGATATCGCCAGTGCGAATGATGCCCGGTCGGTCCAGAAGTCTGCTGAAATAGTCGAAATAGGCCGTTTCGTCCCGTTGCAGGCGCCACCGGAGATGGCGCGCGGGTTCCGGCGCCCCGAGCGCGGTCTTGAGCCGGCCGCGCAGTTTTCCAATCGAGGAGGGGGTGGGCGTGCGGTAGCGGGCAAAAACACCGCCAAGCCGGTGCTCCCACGCCTGGTATTCGTCCAGCCGCCCGAAATCGGACCCGTCCTGCCGCGCCAGATAGGCCTGCATCCAGGAGGAGCCGCATTGCTGGCCACCAAGCCCCAGAAAGAAGGTTTTGGTCATGTCGTTCCCTCGCCTGCCCTCGGGGCTGGCCCCGTTCGCTAAGCACCCGCGGGGCCAGTCTAGTCAAAAGTCACCGCGGGCTCGCCTGTCATTTGTCCGGCGGCAGCAGGCCGAGACCCCGAAGGTAGATGCCGACACCGGATTCCAGCAGATCCTCAGGCGGAAAGGGGGCCTGGGTGCCCGGCGAGTTGCGCGCGAACAGTTCGACGACCCCATGCGACAGCGCCCAGATATGGGCGGAGAACATTGCCGGGGGCGGACGTTTGTCCGGCGGGATATGCTGGGACAGGCGTTCGGCCGCGCGTTCCAGAACGCCCCGTGCCCGCGCCGAGATGGCGGCAAGGTCGGGTGAGTGGTTGACCGAAATCCCGGATTCGAACATGGCAATATAGTGGCCGGGATACTTCCGCGCAAAGGCGAGATAGGCGCGCCCGCAGGCCTCGAATGCCGCAAGGTCGGAGGGCTGCCCCTTGGAATAGGCGTATTCCATCACATCGACGAAGATCTCGTAGCCTTGGCGCGCGGCTTCGGCGATCAGATCCTCGCGCCCGGCGAAATGGCGGTAGACCGCGGCCGGGGTGACGCCCGCCTGCTTGGCCGCCTCCGACAGGGTGAACCCGGTTGGTCCTTTCGCCTCGATCAGTTGAAGGGCCGCATCGACCAGCGCCTGGCGCAGGTTGCCGTGGTGATATCCGCGTTTCTTGATCATGAGCGTGCGGGCGGCACTCAGGCCTCCCAGATTTCTGGTCCGCCAAGGATCCTCGGGTCAAAGGTGCCAAGCGCGTCGGGATCCTTGCGGGCATAGTCCAGATGGCTCAGGATGTGGCGGATGGCGGCAAGGCGCGCGCGCTTCTTGTCGTCGGAGCGGATCACGGTCCAGGGCGCGGCCGATGTATGGCTGCGGGTCAGGGTTTCGGCGATGGCGGCGGAATAGATGTCCCATCTGGACAGCCCCTCGACATCGATCTTGCTGAGCTTCCATTGCTTCAGCGGATCGCTTTCGCGCTTGAGAAACCGGCGCAACTGTTCGGCGCGACCGACATTCAGCCAGAACTTGAAAAGGCGGATGCCTTCGCCCACCAGCATCCGCTCGAATTCCGGCACCTGGGCAAAGAAATGCTCGCGCTCCGCGTTGGTGCAGAAGCCGAAAACATGTTCCACCACCCCACGGTTATACCAGGAGCGGTCGTAGAACACCATCTCGCCCGCGGCGGGCAGGTGATCGATATAGCGCTGGAAATACCATTGCGTCGCTTCGCGGTCCGAGGGTTTGGGTAGAGCGACCACCCGCGCGCCGCGCGGATTGAGGTTCATGCGAAAACGCTTGATCGTTCCGCCTTTGCCCGCGGCATCGCGTCCTTCGAACACGATGGCGATACGCGCCCCGCTGTCCCGCACCCAAGCCTGCATCTTGACCAGTTCGATTTGCAGGCGCGCCATCTCCCGTTCGTAGGTCTTGCGCTTCATCTCTTCGGAATAGGGATAGGCCGGGTCGAGGATCTTGTCCTTGTTGGCGCGGTCGATCGCCTCGCGAACTGCCTCGGGCGCTTCGTGTTCATGGAAGGAGCTGATGGCGCCGTCGAAGGGGAGCATTGAGGCCTCTTTGTAGGTCTGCGCACTATGGGGCAATTGCGGGGGGCAGTGCAAATGCTTGCGTCACCGCAGGCCCGCCCGTTCTGCCGCGCGGTGGATCGCCTCGACCACCGCGCCGGGACGGGCATGCTGCGGCATATGGCCCACGCCCTCGAGCCGGGTGAGCCGGGCGTCCGGCAGGATCTCTGCCGCAGCCTCCGAGTGGATTTTCAGGCCCACGATGGTATCCGCCGTGCCGTGCAGCAATTCGACGGGGAGGGCGAGGTCTGCGTAGCGCCGCGACATCTCGACCAGGGCGGGTCGCAGGCCGTAAACCTGCTGCCCGTTGGCGCGGATCACCTCGCGGCGCAGGCTTAGGCCCGGTCCCACGTGCATGAGATACCCTTCGGGCATGTCCTGCGGGTCGAAGATCCCGTCGACAGAACCACCTGTCGACATGGGCTTCAGAAAGGCGGTCACCAAAGGCGGGATCAGCGCGCCACCAACCACGTTGCCTAGTAATCGGTATTGCAGGTCCAGACCGCCGGGCCACGGCATGATCGCCCCGGCAAGCGACACGACGGCCGCCGCGTCATGATCCAGTGCCCAGGCCATGGCGACAGAGCCGCCATAGGAATGGCCAACGACGATCGGGCGTTCGATGCCAAGACGACCTGCCGCGGCCGCAAGCAGAGCGGCCTGCTCCTGCGGCGTCTCCGCCGAGGTGTTCAGCGCCCCCCGATATTCGCTGGACCGTTCGGTATAGCCGAGGCCGGGCCTATCGAAGGCGGTCACGCGGTAGGTCATGGCCAGCCTGTCCACGAGGTGAAATGTGAAATCCCGAAGGTTCCCGCTAGCGCCATGCAGCAGCACGACATCGGGGCCCGCGCCTTTGCGCAGGTAATGCACCTTTGTGCCGTTGACCTCGACAAAATCGCCGACCGCTGGCCACCGGTCCAGGGCGCCGTCTTCCATCGTCTGCGCGCGCCAGTTGACCAACAGCCCGCCACCGATCAGCGATACAAGGGCAAAGGCCCCGATCATTCGTCCCACCATACTGTCCTGCTACGCCTCACGAACGATTCTGGGGCATTTCCCGTCCGACGGAGGATAGGTCGAAAGGTGCGTTCTGGTAGATCTGATTGACCCAGTTGCCGTAGAGAAGATGGGCGTGGCTGCGCCAGCGGTTCATCGGGGGCAGGGCGGGATTGTCGTCGGGGTAGTAGTTCGCGGGCACGTTGATCGTCTTGCCGGACGCGATGTCGCGGTCGTATTCCTCTTTCAGCGTGCCGCGGTCATATTCCAGGTGGTTGAAGATATAGAGCGCCCGGTGCCCCGGATCCTCTACAAGGCAAGGCCCCGTTTCGGTGGAATCGATGAGGATCGGCAGACCGGCCGCCGCGATTTCCTCGCGTCTCAGTTCTGTCCAGCGCGACACGGGAATGACCATCTCGTCCGAAAAGCCCCGCAGATAGGGGGAGAATGGCGCAAGGTTTCGATGCCGCATGGCGCCAAAGGCCTTGGCCTCCAGCATGTGTTTCTGAACGCCGTGGAAATGGTGAATCATCGCCATGCCGCCCCAGCACACGCCGAAGGTGGAAAACACATGGTCCTGCGTCCATTCGAAGACCTGACACAGCTCCTCCCAATAGGTCACATCCTCGAAGGGAAGATGCTCTATCGGGGCGCCGGTGATGATCAACCCGTCGAATTTTTCACCCGTTTCGAACACTTCAGCAAAGGGCCGGTAGAAGGTCTCCATATGTTCGGCGGCGGTGTTCTTGGTCTGATGCTCGGTCATGCGGATCAGCGAAAATTCGATCTGCAACGGGGTCGCGCCGATCAGCCGGGCGAACTGGTTCTCGGTCTGGATCTTCTTGGGCATCAGGTTCAACAGTCCGATCCGCAGCGGGCGGATGTCCTGCCGCGCGGCGGCGTCCTCTGACAATACCATGACGCCTTCGCGTGTCAGGACGTCGAAGGCGGGCAGGTCTGATGGCAGGGTGATCGGCATGTCGCGGGTCCTTGTTCCGGCGCGGGTCCGAGATAGGCGATTGCCCCGGAAGGGACAAGGTAACGGACCTGCCCTGACCCTCTCTAATTGGCGTAGTGGGGAAAACGGGCCATATTTGTGCGCCGGTGATGCCGTCTGCATCCCTGCAACGGCACGCGGTATCAATCCGCTGGCAGCGCCTTGGCGATCAGATCTATGAAATCCGCCTCCCTGCGGACCTGCGCCATGTCCGAGGCGTCGATCGTGATCCCCCAGTTTTCCGCCATGGCGGCATAAAGCGGCTGTCGATGCGCCAGCGCTTGCGCATAGGCCCAGCGGATAAAGGCGTCCGGGTCGACCTCCGTCTCGGTCTGGCCGGTTTCCGTCAGGTAGCGGGCCCATGCGGACTCGAGAAAGTCGGTGCCATAGGCCATCGGTTTGGGCGCGCTGTCGAAACGGCGGACCAATTCCTCGGTGTGGTCTTCGGTTCCGCGGATCCAGACCATGAGCGCCTGTTCGGAGAGGGCTGTCAGGATCGGATCGTCGCGGTCCTCCGGGTCGACCCATTCGCAGATGCTGCCGCCGGTGTCGCAGACGAAATGCGGATAGCCGTAAAGATCCTGCGCGCGGTTGATGAAATATTCGGTTTCCAGAAGCGCCTGCCGTTCCGCCCCTTCGAATTGCGATTGCCGCAGGCGATACTGGTCCATCGCCAGCCCGCCCTTTGACGGATCCCCGGGCTTGCCGAGGTAGGTCGATACGGGTTCCAGATTGTTGAACGAGATGTTCGAGCCGATGTAGATCGAATCCGTCAGCAGAAGCTTTCGGAGAAACGGCACCTGCATGGCGTGCCGCTTGGCGTTGTCGGCGATGTATTCGCCCATGTAGCGGGTGCCGATCCGGTAATCTATCGAGTAGTGAAACCAGCCGCCCGCGTCGCGCAGCATCTGCGAGACATGGGTCTTGCCCAGCCCCG
>CAZRZN010000267.1:0-5725 GCA_964604565.1 uncultured Rhodobacterales bacterium | reverse complement strand
GGGTCCCGCTGGCGGACGCTTTTCCGAACTGGCGGGTCCGCGCGCCAGGGATGTCGAGATGATCCAGACCTTCACCTTCTCCGGCAACGACTCGCCCAAGGCGGCGGCCACGCTCGAGGCGCTGAAGGCCATGTTCCCGGAGATCCAGAGCGCCGCCGACGTGACCCCGGCGGTCGGCATCGCCAATGCCTATGACGCGATGTATCTGACCGCGCTGGCGATCGAGAACGCAGGCTCGCTGGACGGTCCCGCGATCCGCCAGGGGTATTATGACATCGACACCCATGAGGGGCTGATCAAGACCTACCAGAACCCCTTCACGCCGGACGATCAGGACGCGCTTGGCGCCGAGGATTACGTCTTCACCCGGTTCATCGACGGCGAGATCCTCCCGATCGAGTGATCGGGAAGACCGGACGAGGTGAGAGGCCGCCGCGCCGCGGCCTTTCACATCATTTATCGGGGGGCAGACCATGATTGCGTCGACGTTGATCACCGGCCTCGCACTCGGCTCCATGTATGGGCTGATGGCGCTGGGCTTTCACATTACCTACGCCGTGTCGAAGACGGTGAATTTCAGCCAGGGATCCGCCATGATGTTCGGGGCGGTCATGGGCTATACCTTCATGGTGACGCTGGGCTGGCCCTTCTGGATCGGTATCCCGGCCGCCCTTATCTGCTGTGCGATCCTGGGCCTCGCCGTAGAACTGATCCTCGTGCGCCCCTTTGCGGTCAGAGGCTCCGATGCGTGGCTGATGTCGACGGTGGCCGGTGGAATCGTGCTGGACAACGTGGTGCTGTTCACCTTCGGCAAGGAGCCGCGCAGCCTGCCGTCGCCCTTCACCGAAAGCGCGATCGAAATCCTCGGCACGGGGGCCTATCCGTTGCAGTTGATCATTCCGGTGGTCGGGCTGTCCATCGCCATGGCCCTGACACTGGTGACGACGAAGACCCGTCTGGGCAAGGCCATGCTTGCGTCCGTGCAGCGGCCCGAGGCGGCGCGGCTGACCGGCGTGAACACGCAGGCCGTGATCGCGACCTCCTTTGCGATTTCCGCGGTCTTTGCGGGTATCGCCGGCCTGCTGATCGCGCCGCTGTTCAATGTGTCCTCCGGCATGGGCCTGATCTTTGGCATCAAGGCCTTTGCCGCGGCGATCCTTGGCGGGATCAGCAGCGCTTGGGGCGTGATGATCGCCGGGATCCTTTATGGCTGCATAGAGGCGCTGACGACAGCCTATGTCGGATCGAGCTACACGCAGATCGTTTCGTTCAGCGTGGTGATCCTTGTTCTCGTGACCGTGCCCAACGGCCTTTTTGGCCGGGCCGAACTGAAGAAGGTCTGAGCCATGACCGATACAACCTCCCCCTCTGTTCGCCTCCGCCTGACACAGGTGCTGGCCCATCCGCTCACCTCGGTGGTTGGGATTGTCGCCCTGACGGCATTGGCCATTATCTTCGCGCTGGGCGCCAACGGGTATATCGTGTTCATCCTTGCGCTTTTTGCCATGAACGTGGTGGTGGGCGTGGGGCTGAACATCCTGCTGGGTCTGTCCGGGCAGATCTCTTTCGGGCATGTCGGGTTCTTTGCGATCGGGGCCTATACCGTCGCGATCATGGTTCTTGCTGGCTTCGACTACTGGCTGGCCTTTCTTGCCGCCGGTCTGGTGAACGCCGTGGCGGGTGTGTTGCTTGCCGTGCCCGCCTTGCGGGTCGCGGGTCCGTATCTGGCCATGATGACCATTGCCTTCGCCTTTATCGTGGAACATGCCGCGATCGAACTGCGCCACCTGACGGGCGGACATAACGGCCTGATGGGCTTTCGTTCACCGGAATTCGGCGGGCGCATGTTCTTCGAGACGGAGGTGGCGGTCTGCGCCCTTGTCCTCGCGGCGTTTGCCTGTCTCTTTTTCCTGCGCCTGTCGCGCGGGCGCTGGGGGGCCGCGATGCGGGCGGTTGCCGACAGCGAAGTCGCCGCGCAGTCCGTGGGCCTGAACCCGATTGTCATCAAGACGGTGGCCTTTGTCCTGTCGGCCGTGCTGACCGGGCTGGCCGGGGCGCTTTTCACGCCGTTGCAAATGTTCATCAGTCCCGGGTCCTTCCCGTTCTTCCAATCGATCCTGTTCCTGCTGGCCGTGATCGTCGGCGGCACCGGCCGGCTTTTCGGGCCGGTGGTCGGCAGTCTCATCGTCGTCCTGCTGCCCGAGGTTCTGTCCGGCATGGCGGAATACCGGCTGCTGATCTTCGGCGGCATCATGATGGGCGTCCTGCTGCTGGCGCCCAAGGGGATCGTAGGCGGGCTGATGCAGTTTGTCAGCGCCGAGGATCCGACCCCGGCCAGACCGTCGGGCAGGGACCCCATCGGCTTTCTGGCTCAGGACAAGGGCGCCGCGCGCGCCGATCTGACGGTGCGCGATCTCGGGATCAATTTCGGCGGGGTGCAGGCGGCCAAGGACGTGTCATTTACCGCGCCCCCCGGCAAGGTGACCAGCGTGATCGGTCCCAATGGCGCGGGCAAGACCACTGTCCTGAACATGATCAGCGGCTTTTACACGCCCGACAGCGGGACGATCGACCTGAACGAGGATCTGGCGGGACGGCCCGCCTACCACATGGCGCGCGCAGGTGTGGCGCGCACGTATCAGACGACGCAGTTGTTCGAAAATCTCAGCGTGCGGGAGAATATCCTGATCGCGCTGGGAACGGGGCGCCTTGGATGGCTTCTTGGTGGTTCGCCCGGCGCAGAGGCGCTTGCCTTGACGGACGATCTTCTGGCCTTTGTCGGGTATGCCGGTCCGGTGGGACGGCGCGCGGGCGATCTGCCCCATGTCGACAAGCGTCTTGTGGAAATCGCCCGCGCCTTGGCGACGAAACCCTCCGTGCTGCTGCTGGACGAGCCGGCGGCAGGGCTGATGCACAGCGACAAGCAGGCGCTGAGCAAACTGATCCTGAAGATCGCGGAGGCCGGCGTCGCGGTGGTGCTGGTCGAACACGACATGTCGCTGTTGATGAGCATCTCCGATGAGATCATCGTTCTCGACGCAGGCGTGCCGATCAGGACCGGCAGCCCGACCGAGGTTCAGAACGACCCCGACGTGCGCCGTGCCTATCTGGGCGACAGCACCTATCAGGGGCGTCCGCGCCCGGCGCCACGTCCGCAAGGCGGGCAGAAGGAAGTGCTGAGCACGCGCGGGCTGACCGCCGGTTACGGGGCCGCAGCCGCCCTTGAAGGTGTCGATGTCGAGGTGGATCCCGGCGAAATGGTTGCCGTGCTGGGCGCGAATGGTGCGGGAAAATCCACCATGATGCGCGCCCTGTCCGGCCTGCATCGTCCGGTCTCCGGCGCGATCCTGCTGGATCTCGGTCATATCGAGGACATGCCCGCCTCGAAGATCGCGCGCGCCGGTCTGTCGCTGGTGCCCGAGGGCCGTCAGGTCTTTCCGCAGATGAGCGTGCGGGACAACATTCTGATGGGCGCCTATACCCGCGACGATGTGGACCCGGAGGCGGAGGTCGAGGCCTTGCTGAACCGCTTTCCGCGCCTGCGCGACCGCATAGATGCGCCGGCCGGGGTGCTGTCAGGTGGGGAGCAGCAGATGCTCGCCATTGCCCGCGGGCTGATCGCCAATCCGCGGATTCTCTTGCTGGACGAGCCGTCGCTGGGCCTTGCCCCTGCGATCATCGCGGAGCTTTACGACGTCCTCGCGGATCTGCGCGACGAAGGCGTGACCGTCTTGCTGGTGGACCAGATGGCGACGCTTGCGCTGGCCGTGGCGGACCGGGCCTATGTGTTGGAAAACGGCAAGGTCGTGAAATCCGGCACGGCGGCCGACCTGCAAAAGGACACCTCGATCGAGGCGGCCTATCTCGGCGGCGGGGTTGCGGCGGAATGACCCGCGCCCTGCCGATTGATCCGACTGGAAAGGAAACGCAATGGATCTGACCCTTCACAA
The DNA here is from genome assembly GCA_964604565.1 of uncultured Rhodobacterales bacterium. GTDB lineage: Bacteria > Pseudomonadota > Alphaproteobacteria > Rhodobacterales > Rhodobacteraceae > CAZRZN01. Next base: position 1,775 of record CAZRZN010000267.1, on the reverse strand, counting down.
CGTGACGCTGCCCTCCGCGTCCGGCGAGGCCATGGATATCGGCGTGCATGGCGGAAAGATCGTGGACATCACCGGCGCCAACCGGCTGGAGCGTGGTGACCGTGCGCTTGACCTTGACGGGCGCATCGTGCTGCCGGGCTTTGTCGAGACGCATATCCATCTCGACAAATCCTGCATCCTGGACCGCTGCCAGATGAAAGGCGGGCTTGAGGATGCGATCGCCGAGGTGGTCGGACTGAAGGCGGAATTCACCGAGGAAGATGTGGCCACCCGCGCAGCGAAAACCCTGCGCAAATGCGTACTGAACGGCACCACCCGGATGCGCACCCATGTCGAGGTCGACCCGGTCATCGGCCTGCGCGGCATTGAGGGGGTCAAACAGGCGATTTCCGAATTCGCATGGGCCATCGACGTTGAAATCTGCGTCTTTCCGCAGGACGGTCTGCTGAACAATCCCGGCACGGACGAGCTGATGGTCGCCGCGCTGCATGATTGCGCAGGCTCCGTCGGCGCGGCGCCCTACACCGACAGCGACCCCCACGGTCAGATCGACCGCGTGTTCGAAATGGCGCGCGAATTCGATGTCGACATCGACATGCATCTGGACTTCGGCTCGGACGCGTCCTCGCTCGACGTGGACCATGTCTGCCGCAAGGCCGATGAATACGGCTGGGGCGGGCGCGTGGCGGTGGGCCATGTGACCAAGTTCGCCAACATGTCCCAGTCCCGTCTGACGGAACTGGCCCGGCGGCTGGCGGATGCAGGCATCGCCGTGACTGTGCTGCCGTCCACCGATCTGTTCCTGATGCACCGCGACCATACAGAGGACATGAGCGTCCCGCGCGGGGTCACGCCGCTGCACCTGATGGCGGCCGAGGGAGTGACCTGCTCGCTGTCGACGAACAATGTTCTGAACCCTTTCACGCCCTTCGGGGATTGTTCGCTCATCCGTATGGCCAACCTCTATGCCAATATCGCGCAGGTCGGTCAGCGGGATGCCATGGCGGGCTGTCTCGACATGGTGTCCTCACGTTCGGCCAAGCTGCTGAACCTGCCGGACTACGGGATAGAGAAAGGCGCGCCCGCCGATCTTGTGATCATCGACGCGACCGATCCGACGATGGCGGTGGCCGAACTGGCGCAGCCGATGTATGGCTTCAAACGGGGCAGGCCGGTCTTTACCCATGCCCTTCCCGAACTGCACAGACCCTGAGGCGCGCCCATGAAAGACACTGTCAACGCCTTCATAGAGACCTTTACGCTCGATGGTGCCGACGCCGGGCCGCTCCACGGCCTGACCTTCGGGGTGAAGGATCTGTTCGACGTGACCGGGCGCGTGGCGGGATGCGGCAATCCCGAATGGGCCCGCACCCACCCCGAGGCAGAGGCGCATGCCCCGGCTGTCGCGGCGCTGTTGCAGGCGGGCGGCCGGCTTGTCGGGATGACCCATACCGATGAACTGGCCTACAGCCTGATGGGCGTGAACGCGCATTACGGCGCGCCGGTCAATTCGGGCGATCCCCGCCGGGTGCCCGGCGGGTCGTCCTCCGGCTCTGCCGCGGCGGTGGCCGCCGGGCTGGTGGATTTCGCGCTGGGCAGCGATACGGGCGGGTCGGTGCGCCTGCCGGCCTCCTTCTGCGGCGTTTGGGGCCTGCGGACCAGTTTTGGTCTGATCAGCCTTGAGGGGGCCATGCCCTTCACCCACAGCTTCGATACGGCGGGCTGGTTTGCCCAAGATGGCGCGACGATGGACAGGGTGGCGCAGGCCTATCAAC
>CAZRZN010000266.1:0-5786 GCA_964604565.1 uncultured Rhodobacterales bacterium | reverse complement strand
TTCTCCGCGATCATCAGCGTCTCGGGCGTGATCTCGACCCCCTGCGCTCGGATCGTCTCGATTTCCGTCAACAGATGCCACGGGTCCAGCACGACCCCGTTGCCGATGACCGAAAGCTTGCCCTGACGCACGACCCCCGATGGCAGCGCGTGCAGCTTGTAGACCTTGCCATCCACCACAAGGGTATGACCGGCATTGTGTCCGCCCTGAAAACGGCAGATCACATCGGCCCGGCTCGACAGCCAGTCGACGATCTTGCCCTTGCCTTCGTCACCCCATTGCGCGCCAACGACGACCACGTTTGCCATGTCTGTCCCCTTGTCCGGATTTGCGAACCCGCGCGGGGTATACGCGCCCCCACGCCCCCGCGAAACCGCAAAATCACCTCAAGCCTCTGGACAGGCGCGCCGCGAACGGGCAGCAACGCGGCAAACCTCCGGAGGGCCCCCATGAGTTTCTTTCTGCGCTGGCTGTTTGCCTTCCTTCTGCTGACCGCCACCTACAACCCGACCTCGTTCAACTTCGTCAGCTGGGCCACAGCCAATTTCGAATCCCGGCTGTCGGTGGTGGTATTGTTCGGGCTCATCCTGCTGATCGGCTACATCATCTATTTTCGCGCGACCCTGCGCTCCATCGGGGTGTTCGGGATGCTGCTGGTCCTCGGTCTGGTGGGGGCGATTCTCTGGGTGCTGCGCGATTACGGCCTGTTCGACCTCAGCGATCCGAAACTGGCGACATGGATCGGCATCTTTGCCCTCTCCCTCGTTCTGGGGATCGGGCTGAGCTGGTCGATCATCCGGCGCAAGCTGAGCGGTCAGGTCGATATGGACGACGTCGAGGAATGACAGCGCCCGCAGCCGCCGCCCTGTCCCTGCGCCGGTCCCACGGCCGCGATGCGGCGTCAAGGGACGGTGGGCGGGGCGATGCGCGTCAGCGCGAGCGTCGTCCCGCCGTCCTCATCCAAGGTCCTCATCCAAGCCTGACCGGCGCGCCATGCGGCGTCGACAGATAGGCCGCCTCCCATTCGGCCTTCAAACCGGACAGGGCCGCTGCCCCGGCCAGCCCCTTGGCCGCGCAGATCCGCTCCAGCGCCGAGATCCAGGCCAGGAAATAGTCGTCGCCGCCATCCAGATCCCGGTCCTGCCCGTGGTCTGCGAGAACCTCGGAAAACACCGCTGTCCATTCGGACCAGGAAAAACAGCCCGCCGCCTCCAGCGACACCGCCAGCGCAAAGGCCTCCGCATGCCAAGGCGCTTCAAAGACCGGCTCGCGCGGTGTCACGCGACCGGCTCCAGATAGCTTTCCCAAAGCTCGCAACTGACGCGGTCGTCGGGATGTTCCGCCGCGCCCCATATCTCCCGGGCGGAGAAAACCACCGTATACAGCGGCTCCGGTCGCTCGCCGAGGTCATGCGCCACCGCATCCGGCAGCACATGGGCGCCGTGCACCCGTTCGATCCGTCCTGTCAGGCCGGCGGCATATCCCGGCAGCCGGGTATGTCCGCCCGACACCAGCACGTTGCGCGCGGGTCTGCGGGTGCGCACCGTCTCCCCGATCGCAAATCGCGGCGCGGCACCATCGCGCAGGGCGGGACTGCCGCGCGACAGGGCCTCTGCCACGGTCGCGGCCTTCAGAGGGGCCGCGCCCTCGCGCGCCTTGGGCGACTCCTGCCCCGCCAGTTCGGCGCGCGAGACAAGCCCCCGTGCCACGAGCAGATCCGCAAGCGCCGCGATCCATTTCTCGTAATAGGAGAACCGCATGTAGTCCGAAGGCGGCAGGCTTTCCCGGGCATGCCGCGCCTTGTCGATCGGCCAAGCGCCCAGCGCCCCGCCCGCCAGCGTGACCGCAAGGGCGCGCGCGTGCCAATCCTTGACGAAGATCGGCGCATCCTCGGCCTCGGGCACCACCGGACCGTCGCCCAGACGGCCCCCCATGTCATGCAGGCGGCTCATGCGGGCGCCCTCGCAAGCGCCGTACCGATCATCGAGTCGCGGCTGACCAGACCGGCAAGCGCCGCCTCGGACAGCCCCTCGCTGCCTTCGGGCCGCATCGGCACCACCAGATAGCGGACCTCCGCCGTGGAATCGCGCACCGTCACCTTTTGCCCCTCGGGCAGGGTGACACCGAACTCCGCCAGAACGGCGCGGGGGCTGCGCACCGCCCGCGCCCGGTAGGCATCCGATTTATACCAGGTCGGCGGCACCCCCAAAAGCGGCCATGGATAGCAGGAACACAGTGTGCAGACCACGAGGTTATGCTCTTCGGGGGTGTTCTGGACCGCCACCACATGTTCGCCCTGCCGCCCGAGAAAACCCATCTCCCCAACGGCCGCCGTGCCATCCGCCATCAACCTTGCGTGAAAATCCGGATCGCTCCACGCCCGGGCCACCACTGCCGCGCCGTTCTTGGGACCGATCCGATGCGTATAGGTCTCCAGGATTTCGTCCAGCGCCTCCGGCGCAACCAGCCCCTTCCGGATCAACAGCGTTTCAAGCGCCTTGACCCGCAGCGCGGGATCCGGGGGCAACAGGCTGTGAGGCGGGGCATCGTCGTGCATGTCATGAGGCATGGGGGCACAATGCCGCCCACCGTCGACCAAGGCAAGCACCCCGCAGACGCTCTGCGGGCTTTCGTCGCTTGCACCCCCGGGCCGCTTCGCCTACATGACCCGAAACCGCGAACCAAAGGCGCATGCCCCATGGAAAACGTCATCCTCATCGTCCATCTTCTTCTGGCCCTCGGCCTGATCGGTGTCGTCCTGTTGCAGCGCAGCGAAGGTGGCGGCCTCGGGATCGGCGGCGGTGGCGGCGCCATGAGCCAGCGAACCCCCCTCTCCGCGCTCGGCAAGCTGACATGGATCCTTGCGGTGGCCTTCATCTGCACGTCGATCACGCTGACGATCTTCGCCGCGCAGAACGCCTCCGGCAGTTCGATCCTCGACCGCATCGGCAACGACGCGCCCGCGTCCGAACCGGCGGCACCCGGCGGCATCGGGGACATCGACACCGACTCGCTGATCCCGCCGCCCTCCGCCGAGGGTGTCGAAGGCGACGCGCCTCTGGTGCCCCGCGCGGACTGATCCCCGGCGGACCACAAGAATTTGCATCAGCACCGCCAACCGCAACAGCATCTTGCGGTTGGCTGGACAATTGTTTTCGAATCCTCTATGCGTCAACTCCCGTGATGCTATCGCCCCTCGGAGCGATGGGAGAGCATGAAAGCACCGCCGGGTCCTCCCACTGGTGACTTCAACGCGCTGTAAACACAGACAAAACCACGGGGTTGGCCACATGGCACGCTTTATCTTCATCACCGGCGGTGTGGTCTCTTCCCTGGGCAAGGGGCTTGCCTCCGCCGCGCTCGGGGCGCTTTTGCAGGCCCGCGGCTTTTCCGTCCGGCTGCGCAAGCTGGACCCCTATCTCAACGTCGATCCGGGCACCATGTCGCCCTTCGAGCATGGCGAGGTCTTCGTGACCGACGACGGGGCGGAGACGGATCTGGACCTCGGCCATTACGAACGCTTCACCGGCGTGCCCGCGCGCCGCACCGACAGCGTCTCCTCCGGGCGCATCTACATGAACGTGCTGGAAAAGGAGCGCCGCGGCGACTACCTCGGCAAGACCATTCAGGTGATCCCCCATGTCACCGACGAGATAAAGGACTTCATCCGCATCGGCGAGGATGAGGTCGATTTCATGCTCTGCGAGATCGGCGGCACCGTCGGCGACATCGAGGGGCTGCCGTTTTTCGAGGCGATCCGCCAGTTCAGTCAGGACAAGCCGCGCGGGCAGTGCATCTTCATGCATCTGACCCTCCTGCCCTTCATCAAGGCCTCCGGCGAACTCAAGACCAAGCCGACCCAGCACTCCGTCAAGGAATTGCGCAGCATCGGCATCGCGCCCGACATCCTCGTCTGCCGCTCCGAAGGGCCGATTCCCCAGAAGGAACGCGAAAAGCTGGCGCTCTTCTGCAACGTCCGCCCCGATGCGGTCATCGCCGCGCAGGATCTCAAATCGATCTACGAGGCCCCGCTGGCCTATCACCGCGAAGGCATGGATCAGGCCGTGCTGGACGCCTTCCAGATCACCCCGGCGCCCAAGCCCAACCTCACCAAATGGGAGGATGTGAGCGACCGCATCTACAACCCCGAGGGCGAGGTGCGGGTGGCCATCGTCGGCAAATACACCCAGCTTGAGGATGCCTACAAATCCATCGCAGAGGCGCTGACCCACGGCGGCATGGCCAACCGGGTCAAGGTCAAGGTCAGCTGGGTCGATGCCGAATTGTTCGAACGCGAGGATCCCGCCCCCTACCTTGAGGAATTCGATGCGATCCTCGTGCCCGGCGGCTTCGGCGAACGCGGCACAGAGGGCAAGATCAAGGCCGCGCAATTCGCCCGCGAACACAATGTCCCCTACCTCGGCATCTGTCTGGGCATGCAGATGGCGGTGATCGAGGCCGCGCGCAACGTCGCCGGCGTCGCCAAGGCCGGGTCGGAGGAATTCGACCATGAGGCCGGTGAGAAACGCTTTGAGCCGGTGGTCTATCACCTCAAGGAATGGGTGCAGGGCAATACGCGGGTGAACCGCCGCCCGGACGACGCCAAGGGCGGCACGATGCGCCTTGGCGCCTATGACGCCGTGCTGTCCGAAGGTTCAAGGGTGGCCGGGATCTACGGCGCGCTGGCGATCGACGAACGCCACCGCCACCGCTACGAGGTGGACATCAAATACCGCGATCAGCTTGAGGAAGCGGGCCTGCGCTTTTCCGGCATGTCCCCGGACGGCCGCCTGCCGGAGATCGTCGAATGGCCGGACCACCCGTGGTTCGTCGGCGTGCAATTCCACCCGGAGCTGAAATCGAAACCCTTCGACCCGCATCCGCTTTTCCGCGATTTTGTGCGGGCGGCGAAAGAGGTGAGCAGGTTGGTTTGATGAAACATACTTATTGCCCGATGCGCTTATGATTCCTGACTATCAATCTCTGATGCGTCCCGTTCTAGAATCGGTCATAAACGAACCTAGAAAAATTTCAGATGTCGTGGATGAGGTTTCAACCAAATTCGGACTAACCACCGATGAGCGGCAACAGCTTTTACCAAGTGGAAAACAAACCACAATCGCGAACCGAACCCATTGGGCAAAGTCCTATTTGAAGCAAGCCGGACTTGTTCGCTCAGTAAAACGAGGCTGGTTTGAAATAACCGAAAACGGCAAGAACGCGCTAAAAGAAGAGTCGACACGGATCGACAACACATATCTCGCTCAATTTGATGCGTTCCAAGAGTTCAAGTCGAAGAAAAACGACAGCGAAGAAACCGCCGTAATCTCTGAAACAGATGTAGGCCACACACCTGATGAAGATCTTCTAAGCGCCCATCAGAAGCTTCAGGAAACCCTTGGCGCTAACCTGCTTGAAGCCGTTCGGCAAGCCTCACCTAAGTTTTTCGAGGCGCTCATAGTAGATCTCTTTGTAGCCATGGGTTACGGGGGCTCTGTTGAGAATGCGGGGCGCAGGCTGGGACAATCTGGCGATAATGGTGTGGACGGAGTAATTGACCAAGACTCGCTTGGATTAGATCAGATTTTTCTTCAAGCGAAACGCTATGGAGCCAAAAGCACAGTTGGTTCTGGTGAAATTCGTGATTTCTTTGGAGCGTTGAACGTAGCCAAAGCAACTAAAGGGGTTTTCGTCACAACTTCTAGCTTCTCACCGTCCGCTATTCAAACAGTTAGAGACTTGGGTTCTAGAATAGTGACCGTAGACGGTGCGCAGCTTGCAAGGTT
>CAZRZN010000265.1:0-5871 GCA_964604565.1 uncultured Rhodobacterales bacterium | reverse complement strand
CGGTGGCCTGCTTCGACCCCGGTCAGAACGTGCATGCCGATGGCATCCTGCGCATCATGGGGCCGGACGCCTGGCTCTGGGCCGGTGAGACGCGCTGCAAGGTGCTGGGCCGAATCTCGATGGATCTGATCGGAGTCGACGTCAGTGCCGTGGAGGGCGACCCCGACACGCTGGAACTTCTGGGCCGCCACCAGAGCGTCGATACGCTGGCGGACTGGGCCGGCACCATCGGCTATGAAATTCTGACGTCTCTGGGCGCGCGCTATGCCCGGACCTATACCGGTTCGTGAGCCTGCTTGCCCCTCTCGGTGCGCTGGGGCGCGCCACGCTGGCCCTGCTGGCGGTTTTCGGCCGGGTCACGCTTTTCGGGCTGACGGCGCTGGCCCGCGTGTTGCGCCCGCCCTTCTACGGACGGGAATTCGGCCTTGCGCTGCTGAACATCGGCTGGCTGTCGCTGCCGGTGGTGGGGCTGACGGCGATCTTCACCGGGGCGGCGCTGGCGTTGCAAATCTATTCCGGCGGCTCGCGTTTCAACGCCGAGGCGGTGGTGCCGCAGATCGTGGCCATCGGTATGGTGCGCGAACTTGGGCCGGTGCTGGTGGGGCTGATGATCGCGGCGCGGGTCACGTCCTCCATCGCGGCGGAAATCGCCACCATGAAGGTGACCGAACAGATCGACGCGCTGGTGACGCTGTCGACCGACCCGATGAAATATCTGGTCGGGCCGCGCGTTCTGGCGGCGCTGATCGTGGTGCCGCTGCTGGTGGCGGTCGGCGACGTGATCGGCATCTTTGGCGGTTATGCGGTGGCGACCGGGTCGCTGGGTTTCAACCCGGCGGCCTATCTGAAGAACACGGTCGATTTCCTCGAACCGCTCGACGTGATCTCCTCGCTGGTCAAGGGCTGCGCCTTCGGCGGGCTGGCGGCCCTGATGGGCTGCTATTTCGGGATGAATTCCGGACGGGGCGCGCAGGGTGTGGGCCGCGCGACCAAGGGATCGGTCGAGGCGGCGGCGGTGCTGATCCTCGCTGCGAACTTCCTGCTGACGGGGGCGTTTTTCTCGCTATGACGGTCAGGCAGGGCACAGCGCCGATCCGCGACACGATGACGGCACCGGTCGATGCGGCTGGGCCGCCAAGGGGGTGGCGATGATCGACTTGCAAGGTGTCGCAAAGGCATTCGGCGAAAACCGGGTGCTGCGCGGTGTCGATCTGACCCTTGAAAGCGGATCCTCGATGGTCATCATCGGCGGCTCCGGCACCGGGAAATCGGTGCTGCTGAAATGCATCCTTGGCCTTGTCACGCCCGACGCGGGCAGCATCACGCTGGACGGCGAGGATGTGACAAAGGCGGATCGCGACGCCTTTCTCGCGCGCTTCGGGATGCTGTTTCAGGGGGCGGCCCTGTTCGACAGCCTGACGGTCTGGCAGAACGTGGCCTTTCGCCTGCTGCGCGGCCGCCTGAAAAAACCAAGGGAGGAGGCCCGCGCCATCGCCGTGGAAAAGCTGCGCCGTGTCGGGCTGAAGGCAGATGTGGCGGACCGCTTTCCGGCCGAACTGTCCGGCGGGATGCAAAAGCGCGTCGGCCTTGCCCGGGCCATCGCCGCTGAACCGGAGATCATCTTTTTCGATGAGCCGACCACCGGGCTGGATCCGATCATGGCCGGTGTCATCAACGAGCTGATCCGCGAAATCGTGACAGAAATGGGCGTGACCGCCATGACGATCACCCATGACATGACCAGCGTGCGCGCCATCGCCGACCGGGTCGCGATGCTGCATGACGGGGTCATTCAGTGGACCGGCCCGGTCGGCGATCTGGACACCAGTGGCGATCCCTACGTGGATCAGTTCATTTCCGGGCGCGCGACCGGCCCGATCGAGGCGGTGCGATGAATTTCCCATTCCAGCCGGACCCGGTGCTGATTTTTTTCCTGTTCGCCAAGAAGTTCATCTATCTGGAGGTTCTGGCCGTTCTGGCGCTGCTGCGGGTGGTGATGGGCGGCGGATTGGCGCGCTGGCCTGCGCTGGCGGCGATGATCCTCGCGCTGGCGGGCGTGGCAACGGTCATGGCGCCGGCGCTTGGGCTCAATCAGGGCGCGCTCTATGTCTCTGCCGCGCGGCTCATGGCGGGCAGCGGCGGGGTGACTGCCCTGCTGGTCCCTTCCGCGCTGTTCCTCATCAGTTCGGCCATGCCCGACGCGCGCTGGCGCTGGCTTGATCTGGTGCATGGCGCGCTGCTGATCGGGTTGCTGGGGCTGTGGTGGTGGACATCCTGACCGGGGGCCAAAATCCCCTGTGGGCCGCGCTGCGCTGGCTCAACCTCACGCTGTTGATCCTGTATCCGGTGGCGTGGTTCGCGCCCCTCCTGCGCGCGGGGCTGCTGCCGCTGTTCGGCATGAACGAGATCAGCGTGATTTCCGGCCTTCAATCGCTGTGGCAGACGGATGTCTTTCTGGCGCTGATGGTGACCCTTTTCGCGCTGCTGGCGCCGCTGATAAAGACCCTCGGGCTGGCTCTGGTCCAATTCCACTTGCTGGACCGGCGCGCCCTGCCCGCCGTCGCGATCATCGGCAAACTGGCCATGGCGGATGTCTTTCTGATCGCGCTGTATATCACGCTGGCGAAGGGCATGGGGGTTGGCCGGGTCGAACCGGCCTGGGGGCTGTATCTGTTCACCGCCTGCATCCTGACGTCGATCCTGCTGGGGCTGGCGGAGCAGCGCAGACCCGCAGCCTGACCGTCCCCCATTGGCGTCCCGGCGCGGATGGGGCATACAGCCCCTGCCCCCGCTAGCCGGAGATCCCATGGCCAAACCCACCACGCGTTTCGTCTGTCAGTCCTGCGGCGCCACCGGCACCAAATGGGCCGGGCGCTGCGAGACATGCGGCGAATGGAACACCATCGTCGAGGAAAAACCCCTGAGCCAAGGGCCCTCGCGCAAGACGCTGGGCGCCTCGCGCGGGCGCGCCATCATCCTCAGCGACCTGTCGTCCAAGGAGGCTCCGCCGCCGCGCACCGCCTGCAAGCTGGACGAATTCGACCGGGTTCTGGGGGGCGGGCTGGTGCCCGCAAGCGCCGTGCTGATGGCGGGCGATCCGGGGATCGGGAAATCCACGCTGCTGTTGCAGGCTGCCGCCGCCTTTGCCAATGCGGGCCTCAAGGTCATCTATATTTCGGGCGAAGAGGCCAGCGCGCAGGTCCGCCTGCGCGCGCAGCGGCTGGGCCTGGCCGAAGCGGCGGTCAAGCTCGCGACCGAAACCAACCTGCGCGATATTCTGACCACGCTCGACGAGGCGCGCCCCGATCTTGTCATCATCGATTCGATCCAGACGATGTGGTCGGACAATGTGGACAGCGCCCCCGGATCCGTCAGCCAGGTGCGCGCGGCGGCGCATGAGCTGACCACCTTCGCCAAACGGTTCGGCAGTTCGGTCATGATGGTCGGCCATGTCACAAAGGAAGGACAGCTGGCCGGGCCGCGGGTCGTGGAACACATGGTCGATACGGTGCTCTATTTCGAGGGCGAGCGCGGGCACCAGTTCCGTATCCTGCGCTCGGTCAAGAACCGCTTTGGCCCGACCGATGAAATCGGAGTGTTCGAGATGACAGGCGGCGGGTTGTCGGAGGTGGCGAATCCCTCGGCCCTGTTCCTGTCCGAACGTGGGGAACCGGCCCCCGGATCGGTGGTCTTTGCCGGGATCGAGGGCACGCGGCCGGTTCTGGTGGAATTGCAGGCGCTCGTCGCCCCGTCACCGCACAGCCAGCCGCGCCGGTCGGTCGTGGGCTGGGACGGCGGGCGGCTGGCAATGATCCTTGCCGTGCTCGAATCGCGCTGCGGCATCCCCTTTGCAGGTCTTGACGTCTATCTGAACGTGGCTGGCGGGATGCGCGTGACCGAACCGGCGGCCGATCTGGCTGTGGCCGCTGCGCTACTTTCCGCACGCGAGGACGCGGCACTGCCTGCCGATACTGTCGTTTTTGGCGAAATCAGCCTATCAGGGAGCCTGCGTCCCGTGGGACAGTCGGAAAACAGATTGAAAGAGGCGCGCAAACTTGGTTTCTCCAAGGCGATCCTGCCGCATGGGGGAAAGGCACTGGCATCGGACGGGATGGACCTGTCGCAGATGCCCGACCTCGTCTCCTTTGTCGGCGATGTGTTCGGCGCCGGGTAGAGACCGAAAACAGGCCATGGGCTGGTGATTCCGGCTGCAAGCACGACAATAGCGGCCGCAGAGGCCGGACCAAAAGAGGCGGACGAGGCAGATGGAAGGCTTTACAATCGTCGATGGGGTGGTGGGCGTCATAATCCTGCTGTCCGCACTGCTGGCATATTCCCGCGGTCTGGTCCGCGAGGCGATGGCGATCCTCGGCTGGATCGCCGCCGCGATCGTGGCCTTCATGTTCGCATCGCAAGTGCAGCCGCTGGTCAAGGAAATCCCCGTGATCGGCGATTTCCTCGCGGACAGTTGCGAACTGGCGGTCATCGCTTCGTTTGCAGCGATCTTTACCGTCGCGTTGGTGGTCGTGTCCCTGTTCACACCCTTGTTTTCCGCCCTGATCCAGCGCTCCGCCCTCGGCGGACTGGATCAGGCGCTGGGATTCTTCTTCGGGGTGGCGCGGGGCATCCTGCTGGTGGCGATCGCCTTCTTCGTCTACGAAACCGTGATCACGGCGCAGGACATCCCGATGATCAACGACTCGCGCTCCGCGGCGGTCTTTTCGCAGTTCACCGACCGGGTCGAGGATCAGAACCCCGAACAGGCGCTTGGCTGGATTACCGCGCAGTATGAACAACTCGTAAGCGTTTGTGATGCTCCGTGACCCGCTGCGCCCCGCGCATTTGTAATCGTTTCGTGACAAGCCCCTCCTTGGCGACTATGACATGCTGCGAATGCAAAGCGGATTCGGAGATGCCTCTTGTCCGACCCAATCTTTCCACCAGCACATCCTTTTGACTTCGACGCGGTCCGCGATCCGGACAACGACGACAAGCTGAAAGAGGAGTGCGGGATATTCGGCGTGGTCGGCATGTCCGACGCCGCCAACTTTGTCGCCCTTGGGCTGCACGCGCTGCAGCACCGCGGTCAGGAGGCGGGGGGCATCGTGTCCTACGACCCGGACCACGGGTTCAATTCGGCCCGTCGCTTTGGCTATGTGCGGGACAATTTCACCAAACAGTCGCTGATGGAAACCCTGCCCGGCGGTCTTGCCATCGGGCATGTGCGCTATTCCACCGCCGGATCGAAGGGTCCGACGCAGATCCGCGACGTGCAGCCCTTTTTCGGGGAATTCTCGATGGGCGGCGCGGCCATCGCGCACAATGGAAACATCACCAACGCGGAATCCCTGCGGCGTGAACTGATCGACCGCGGGTCGATCTTTCAGTCCTCGTCCGACAGCGAATGCATCATCCACCTGATGGCGCGTTCGCTGCAACGCGACATCCCCGCCCGCATGGAAGACGCGCTGCGCCGGGTCGAAGGCGCCTTTTCGGTCGTCGCCATGACCCGGACCAAGCTGATCGGCGTGCGCGATCCGCTGGGCGTGCGCCCGCTGGTGCTGGGCAAGCTGGGCGATGGCTGGGTGCTGAGTTCCGAAACCTGTGCGCTGGACATCATCGGCGCGGATTTCGTGCGCGAGATCGAACCCGGCGAGATGGTGGTGGCGACCGACAGCGGGGTCGAGAGCCATTTTCCCTTCCGCCGGCAGAAACCACGTTTCTGCATTTTCGAACATGTGTACTTCTCGCGCCCCGACTCCATCCTTGGCGGGCGGTCGGTGTATGAAACCCGCGAGGCGATCGGCCGCGAACTGGCCAAGGAAGCCCCCGTCGACGCCGACCTCGTCTGCCCGGTGCCCGACAGCGGCA
>CAZRZN010000264.1:0-5938 GCA_964604565.1 uncultured Rhodobacterales bacterium | reverse complement strand
GGTGCGTGAAGCGGCGTTCGACCGAAACGGTAACGGTTTGGGCGTTGGCGTCGCTGGTCACGGTGCCTTGAAGGATACGTTTGGGCATAACTCAAGGCCTCCCTTATTCTGCATCAGCCGCGGAGGCGGCTTTTTCGTTGAGGATGGTCATCACGCGGGCCGCGTCGCGGCGCACGGTTTTCATCCGGGCGGAGTTTTCCAGCTGCCCCGTGGCAGCCTGAAAGCGCAGGTTGAACTGCTCTTTCTTGAGCTCGGTCAGCTGCTCGCGCAACTGATCGGGCGTCTTGTCTCTCAGTTCTTGGGCGTTCATCGCCTTTTCCTTTCTCAAAACACCAGTGGGCCCCTGTCGGTTGGTACAGGGTGACCTGAGACCTGGTGGATGAATTGCAAAACAACACGAATCCCCCGCCGCGCGGGGGAGCCGTGGATTGACGCTCTATAAGCGAGGTGGGACATTAGGGCAAGGGGGGAGTTTGGGGATTTCACCGCGAGCGTGGGTGTTACCGCTTCCCTGCGTGGGTTTACGCCCAAGCGTAGTTGAAACTCACCGAAATCCGGTCGTCTTCGGACATGTTCATCGGCACCTCGTGGCGCAGCCAGCTTTCCCACAGCGCAACATCCCCGACCTGTGGGGCGACATAGACAAAGCTTTTCAATTCTTCCCGGCAATCCTTTTTCCGGGTCGGCGCCGCCATCATCATCGCAAGGCGGGGATCCTCCAGCTTCAGGGCCGACGCGCCCTCTGGCATCGCCACGTATGTGGTTCCGGAGATCACGGAATGCGGATGGATATGGCTGGAATGCGTGCCTCCCTCCGGCAGGATATTGATCCAGATGTCCTCCAGCACCAGCGCCTTGTCGCCCAGATCAAATTCGAGGTCTTCGGCAAAGCGGGCAACGTGACGGTCGAGTATCTTCACAAGATCGGCAAAAATCGGAAACCGCCATGGCAGATCGGTGAGCGACGCATAAGAGGTGTAACCGGGATAGCCCTGTTCCTCACACCATTCCTGACCGGCCTCGTCGTCCTCTGCGATGGAATAGCACGAGGATTCCAGTTCACTCACGTCCATTTCGCCCGCCGAGGCAAGCGGAGCGTGATAAAGGCGGGTGGCAAACAGCGAGCGTATCTTCGTCATATGCCCCCTTAGCCCAACCGGATGAACAGGGGCAATGGAATCTCAACCTCTTGGCGTCAGTGTCGCGGCTGAACCTGAGAGGAGAACAGAATGTTCCCCATGCGCGTCCTTTTCTTGCTGGCTGTGCTTGTGACGCCCGTTCCCGGATGGGCGCAATCCGCGTCGCTGTTTTCCGCTTCCGTGGACGCGGGGGAGCGCATGCCGCTGATCGGTCCCCGTGCCTCTGACGCAGGTGTGCAAGCCGGCGCGTCCAGTCTTTTCGCCGGATCCCGGCGGCACAGTTTTCTGGAGCCGCTGCCCGACCGCGGGGTGCAGGGGCCGGTCCCGGCACCGAGATCGATGGGTGGGACCGCGGCAGAGCAACTGCGCCACCTGATCGCCGAGGCCGAGGCAGGGCGCGCAGGCTATGATGCGGTGAACCACGGCGCCCGCGTCAAACCCCCGAAGCCGCCGACCCAAATGACCGTGGGGGAGGTCTATGCCTGGATTGCCGCGACGCCCGGACAGCCGCATGCCATCGGGCGCTACCAGTTCATTCCCCCGACCTTGCGCCGCCTTGTGGATCATCTGGGTGTCAGCCCCCAGAACCGGTTTTCCCCCGAGTTGCAGGACCGGCTTGCCGACCAATTGCTGATAGAGGCGGGGTTCCTTGCCCTCCAGCGCGATGAGATCACGCGCCGCAGTTTCATGTATCGTCTGGCAAAGATCTGGGCAGGTCTGCCCCTGCCGTCTGGCGCGTCCTATTATGAGGGTTACGCCGGCAACAAGGCGACCATGACATGGGCCCGGTTTGAGGGGGCCATGGCGCAGATCTTTCCCGGCTGATCCACCAAGGCGGGATCTAGATCTGCGCGCAGCGCCACGACCTATTTCAATCAATTGCCTGTGGATAGGCTGTTTGGACAGCAGGGAGATCCGCCGCTGACCTGCCGTTCTTCTTCGACAATCCGGAGCAGGCGTTCCCCGCCGCGCTGCGCGATACCCGTTCCCTGACAGGACGACGCAATTGCCTAGAGGGATTTGGCCCGCGCACGAAGATCGAACTTCTGAATCTTGCCGGTCGAGGTCTTGGGCAATTCTTGAAAGACGATCTTCTTTGGCGTCTTGAAGCCTGCCAATCTTTCGCGCGCATAGGCGATCAGATCGGCCTCTTCGACCGTGTGGCCGTCCTTCAATTCGACAAAGGCGCAGGGCACTTCTCCCCAGGTTTCATCCGGCCGCGCAACCACGGCGCAAAGCAGAACCGCCTCATGCCCCATCAGGACGCCTTCGACCTCGACGGAGGAGATATTCTCTCCGCCCGAGATGATGATGTCCTTGGCGCGGTCGGCGATCTGAATGAAATTGTCGGGATGCATCACGGCGATGTCGCCGGACTGAAAGTAACCGTCGGCAAAAGACTCCGCTGTGGCCTTGGGGTTCTTGTAGTAGCCTTTCATCACCCCGTTGCCGCGAAACTTGATTTCACCCTTCTCGACGCCGTCGCGAGGCACGTCGACGCCGTCAGAATCCTGCACCCTGACCGGCTCCATGAAGGGCATGGCCACACCCTGACGCGCCTTGATCGCGGCGCGCGCGTCGCCCTTGGTGTGGTCCCATTCGGCCTTCCAGGTGCATTCGGTGGCGGGGCCGTAGGTTTCGGTCAGCCCGTAGACCTGCGTCACGTTGAACCCCATCGGCTCGATCTTTGCCAGCGTGGCGGGGGCGGGCGGGGCGCCTGCGGTAAAGACCTCGACCACGTGGTCAAACTTTCGGCGCTGGTCTTGCGGGGCATTTATCAATGTGTTCAGCACGATGGGCGCACCGCCGAAATGGGTGACACCCTCATCGGCAATCGCGTCAAAGATCGCATCGGCCCGAATGTCGCGGCAACATACCACCGTGCCGCCGACGGCGGGCATCATCCATGTGTGGCACCAGCCGTTGCAGTGAAAAAGCGGAACGATTGTCAGATAGACCGGATTTAACACCATGCGCCAGCTCAGCACCTGGCCCATGGCATTCAGATAAGCGCCCCGGTGGTGGTAGACCACGCCCTTGGGCTTTCCGGTTGTGCCGGAGGTGTAGTTGAGCGCGATCGATTCCCACTCATCTTCCGGCATGACCCAGTCGACGTCGGGATCGCCGGTTTCGAGAAACGCCTCGTATTCCGTATAGTGACCTTCGGCATGGACCCCGGCATGCGTGTCGGCAACTTCGATGATCGTCGGGGCCGGGCCGTCCATCAGTTCGACCGCCTCGGCAAGAACCGGCAGGAACTGGGGATCGCACAGGACCAGTTTGGCGCCGCCATGGTCGAGGATATAGGCGACGGTTGTCACGTCCAGCCGGGTATTGATCGCGTTCAGGATCGCCCCGCAGGCCGGAACACCGAAATGCGCCTCTGCCTGTGCGGGAATGTTCGGCAGGATGGTCGCGACGACATCGCCGGGCAGGATACCGGCGCGGGTCAGCGCCGACGCAAGGCGGGTCACGCGATGGATATACTGGCCATAGGTCTTTCGATGCGTGCCATAGACCACGGCAAGGTGGTCGGGCCAGATCTCGGCGGCGCGGCGCAGAAAGCTCAGCGGTGTAAGCGGCACGTAATTCGCCGCCGTCTTGCCCAGTCCGGTTTCGTCAGCCAGCCAGCCCATGATATCCTCCGCTATCGTTCAGCAGGGATAATGGAGAAGCTTGGCCCCGCTGAAAAGGGGCGATAGGGCCGGGCAAGGCCATCTCGACTTCGCGCGACATACTTGTCCGATTTCCGGAAGCTGGCGGCCCGTCCATGGTGACGTGACCGACCATGTCGACCGATGGTCCGTGTTAACCCGAGGGACCGGTGGGCGCCGGCCGACCCTGTCAAAAGGATTCGGGCCACGGGACGGCAGCTGTTCCATCTCCGCCTTTCCGGCCCTGTCGATGCTGCGACGGGCTGGATCCCGCTGATGCGAAAGCCCCCCGAGATTGGATTTCGGGCCGCTGTCCTTGCCACATCAACGGCCCGGGTCATGACAGGGCGCGGGGTGTCACGGGCAGACACCGCCGATATTCAGATATTTTCCGTAGACCCAGCCGTTCGGATTTGCCGCGCCCCAGAAGGGGTTCTGGCAGCGGCCGGACATGCATTGCACGCGATACCAGTTGCCGCGGCGATCCCAGACAGAGATTTCGTCGCCAAGGTAGACCTCGCCGATCTGTTGATAACCGCTGCCTGCTCCGGTCCGGACGGCCAGAAAGCCGTTGCCTCGGGCGTGATTGTATTGGCTGATCGGCCGGACGCCGACAACCCAGCCGGTGCAGTCGCCCGCCTGGACCTGAGGCGCGGCAAAGGACACAAGGGTGGCGGTGGCGAGCGCAAGAATGCGTGACATGACTCTTTCTCCTCTCAAACTCAACGCGCCTTGATCAAGGGAACGACGATTCCCCGACCGGATGCCGGGCAAATCTACGCCGCATTACGCATTCCGCATTTGACATGTATCAGGTTTGGCCGCGTCAGCGCCTTTTCAGCGTGTCGCCGTAGGCGATCTTGGGCGAGAGTTCCATGATGCTCTCGACGACGGTCTCGGGATTGGCGACCCGCGCGGCAATGACCTGCGCGGCCTTGCGCCCGATCTCGGTCCGGCAGGCATCCATCGTGGCGAGCCTGCGGGGCAGGCCATCCAGCAGTTCGACCCCGTTGAAGCCTGCAAGACCAACCCGGCCAGGAATTTCGACCCCGGCGTCCAGCAGGTGCAGGAGGCCCCCAGCCGCGATCATGTCATTGGAGTAATACAGGAAGTCGATCTCCGGTTCGCGCTCCAGCATGGCCTTGGTCATCTGCCGCCCCTTGGCGAGCGCGGAGCCGCCGGAATAGAACTCCTGATCCATGACTTCGACCCCATCTTTCGCGAGGGCCTCCGTGAAGCCCTCGAAACGCTTCCGCGCGCGGTGGTCGAGCGGCATCTTCGTGCCCATGAATCCGATGTTCCGATAGCCCTGCTTGAGAATCGCACGGGCCATTTCACGCCCCGCCCGCCGATGACTGATGCCCACGGCACAGTCGATCGGCGTCCCGTCGGTGTCCATGATCTCGACCACCGGGATGCCGGAGGCCTTCAGCATGGCACGCGCTGCATCGGTGTGCTCCAACCCGGCAAGAATGACACCCGACGGCCGCCAGGAGAGCATCTCGTAGAGCACGCGTTCTTCTTTTTCCGGCATATAGTCTGTAACGCCGACGACCGGCTGCAAATCGGTCTCTTCGAGCACGCTGCTGATGCCGGACAAGACTTCCGGAAAGACCATGTTGCGCAGGCTGGGAATGATCACCGCCACCAGATTGACCCGTTGACTGGCCAGCGCCCCGGCAATCTTGTTGGGGACATATCCAAGGGCCTTCGCCGCCTCGAGCACCTTCTCGCGGGTGGCCTGGCTGACATCGCCACGGTTCCGCAAGACGCGGCTCACGGTCATCTCCGAGACGCCCGAGGCCTCGGAAACGTCGCGAAGGGTGAGCGGGCGGGGGGCGTCTGCGACCAAGGCTGTATCCTCAATATGATGTCCGCATACGTTACTGTAATCAGAGGGGCATTCAAGTGCATGCAGGCGGGATGACAAGCCCGGTTTGGCAGGTTAAGGAAGATCCAGCGACTCCGTGGCTCAACTGGATAGAGCAGCCCCCTCCTAAGGGGCAGGTTGCAGGTTCGAATCCTGCCGGGGTCGCCATTCTTCGATCTGCTGCCAAGGGAGCATATGAGTGCGCGAAATCGCGGTTTCACGTGCGCACCCCTGTCAAGGAAATTCTCGATATTTCGTGAGAATTCCTGAAGTTC
>CAZRZN010000263.1:0-5942 GCA_964604565.1 uncultured Rhodobacterales bacterium | reverse complement strand
AACGCCGGGGTCGCAGATCAGATCGGCGCCCCGCTGGAGGTCTACGCAAACCCCCGGACCGCCTTCGTCGCGGGCTTCATCGGGTCACCTCCGACGAATTTCATCGATGCCGCCCTTTTCGGGCAAAGCGATGGCGCAGGCCAGATCGGTCTGCGTCCGGAGCATGTTCACATGGCCGAAAAAGGCCGGCTGGAAGCGACCGTGGGATCCATCGAAGCCTTGGGCGCCGAGACGCTGATCCACCTTTACGCTGCGAACGGGGCGCAGATCACGGTCCGGCAGGACGCAACACAGCCGATCCCCCATGAGGGCGAAACACGTGCGCTGACATGGCGGGACACGGACATGATGCGTTTCGACCCGGCCGGGCGAAGGGTCTAGGTGGAACACCCGGCCGGCGGCATTCTTTGCCTCAAGACATGTCCGGCAACGCGGTCACTGGGCGTCGGGCGTATTGAGGACATCCGCCAGCAACGGATTGGGAAAGCGGCGCTGTAACGTCACCGCACAGAAACTTTCCGTCACGCCCTCCAATTGCGCCAGTTCGACCAGAATTCCCGATGACAGTTCGTCCTGCACGACAATCGGCGGGATGACGGCCAGACCGGCGTCCTCCCGGGCCAGCAGACGCATCATGGCCATGTCGTCTGCCTCTGCGGCGACGATCGGCACGATCTCCAACCGTTCGACCAGCGCGTCGAAAGCCGCGCGCAGCGCTGCCTCCGGTGTCGGCAGGATCAGCGGCTCGGTTGCCAGTAGCGATGGCAGCGACCGGGCGGTGTTTCCCGCCCTTGCCGGTGTTCCGATCAGGCTGACCGGTTGTTCGGACAGGCGTTGCACCAGATAGGGGCTGGAGGCGTCCCGCGCCGGCACGAGGTTCGTCAGCACAACGTCGAGCGATAGCGCCTCGAGACTGCGCAGGAGTTCCGCCTGGGATCCGGAGCGCAGCACGACCTCCACATCGGACCGTCCGATCAGAGGCCGCAGGAACGATATCTGAAAGTTCCGCGACAACGTGGCCAACGCGCCGACCCGCAACGCGCGCCGCACATTTCCTGTCTCGCGCAGCGTGGCGGTGAGATCCTCGGCAGCGCGAAAGATCGCCTCTGCATGGTCGAGTGCGATGCGGCCCGCCTCTGTCAGGACAAGGCCACGGCCTCGCCGTTCAAACAGGTCATGCCCCAAGGCAGCCTCCAACGCCTTGATCTGCGTGGACAAAGCCGATTGCGACAAGTTCAGGACACGGGCTGCCCCGGTCAATGTCCCATCGCGGGCAACCGCCCGGAACAACCGGAGATGATGAAGATTGAGACTCGACATAGTTCTATTATACAGAATGGTTCCCGAGAAAATATGTAATTTTATAAATGCATGGCAGTCGCTAGGTCCTCCTGAACCACGGACCAACAACCGGAGCACCGCCATGTCGCAAGTCTTTTCCCTTCCCTTTCTCGCGCCGCTCGTGCTTTTGGCTGTCGCGGCGGCCTTTGTGCGGCATCCGGGGCAGCGCCCCGGTGCCCTGCTCCGCTGGTCTGAAGGAGCGGCGCTTTCGGCGCTCGCGCTTGCCGCCGGCGGAGTTGTTCAATTGCTGGTCAACGGCCCGTCCAGCCTGATGCTGTTTGACGGAGCGGCCGCGATCAGCCTGAGACTTGATGCGCTCAGCGCCACGATGACCCTGCTTGTGGCCTTTGTCGGCTGGATCGTGATGCGCTATGCGCGCAGCTACCTTGACGGAGAGACGCGCGAAGGCGGCTTTCACGGTCTGATGCTGGTCACGCTCGCAGCGGTGCTGATCCTCGTGCAAGCTGGCAGCTTTTCGGTGCTCATCCTTGCCTTTCTGGCCATAGGGGCCGGGTTGCGGCAATTGCTGCTGTTCTATCCCGACCGGGCCGAGGCGCAGCGCGCCGCCACCAAATTCGCCCTTGTCTGGCACATGGGCGATGTGGCGCTGATCCTCGCCGCCGTGCTCCTGTTCGCCGCCTTCGGCACCGTGGAATTCACACAGGTCTCTGCTGCTGCCGAGGCCGGGCTGCCGATCGTCGCCCATGTTGCGGTGGCGTTGCTGGTGCTGGCCGCCGCGCTCAAGACGGCCACCTTCCCGCTGCATGGCTGGCTGACCGAAGTGATGGAGGCCCCGACCCCGGTGTCCGCATTGCTGCATGCCGGGATCATCAACGCGGGCGGTTTCCTGATGATCCGCACGGCAGAGCTTGTCCAGACCAGCCCGGGGGCGATGGCGGCGCTGGTCATGCTGGGCGGTCTGACGGCGCTTTTCGGTGCTGTCGTGATGCTGACCCAGAGCGCGGTCAAGACAGGGCTGGCATGGTCGACGGTGGCGCAGATGGGGTTCATGCTGCTGCAATGCGGCCTTGGTCTCTGGGCGCTGGCGCTGCTGCATATCGTGGCACATTCGCTTTACAAGGCGCATGCGTTTCTGGGATCGGGAGGCGCAGTTCAGGCGGTGGCCAATATCCGGCGGCCCGGTCCCGTCGCGGTGCCGAATCTGGGCGCGGTCATGAAATCCTTTGCCTTGGCGCTGGTCCTTTACGGTGCGGTGGCGGGAGGCTTCATGGCCATCGCCGGGCCGAAGACCGCGCAGGCGCTGGCCCTTGGCACGATGCTGATCTTTGGCGTGGCCTATCTTGTGGCGCAGGGCCTTGCCGACGCGGCGCCCGCCGCACTGACGCGGCGCACCGGACTTGCCTCTCTTGGGGCGGCGACCGCCTATTTCACCTTTCAGCTTGTCGCGGACGCGATCTGGGGCGGACACCTGCCTGCGGCCCCGGCGGCGGAACCCCTCGAATGGGCGATGATCCTGCTGGCGGTTCTGTCCTTTGGCCTTGTGGCTTTTGCGCAGGCGCTGTTCCCGCATTGGGCGCATCACCCGGCGACGGCGGGTCTGCGGGTTCATCTGGCCAACGGCCTTTATCTCAACGCCGTGCTCGACCGCCTGATCGGCGGGTTCCGGGCGGCAAAATCCAATTGATGACAGGAAGACAAAGATGTTCCTCAAGCATGCACAGATTGCCCCCGCCCGGATCTCTCACCTCATGAAGGCCGTCGAGTCCGCAGTGCGCGCCATCCCGCCCGCCTTTCCGTTGGAGGCGACCGTTGCGGTCAATCCTTTCCTTGGCCAGACCGGCGAGGATCTTGCCACCGCATCGGCCCGGCTTGGCCGGGTCGCAGGTGTGGCCCTGACCCGCCCCCGGCAGCATTACGCCGAGGAAATCGAAAAGGGTCGGATTACGGATGACGACCTTGCCGCTGCCCTCATCGCCAGCGACAGCGGCCTGAAACCCGCCGACCTTGCCCTGTTGAAGGGCAAGGTCCGGACACCAGGTCCCTCAGCGCAAGCCCTTCCGACGGTCGCGGACCTGGCGGCGCGGGAGACTCAGACGGACTGGCAGTCGGTGATCGCCAAGACAACCGGCCTTTGGGCCGCGGGTCATTTCGATCAGGGTCAGGCGCTTTGGTCGCCCGCGCCCGGACTAGGGGCCTATGCGGCATGGCGGGCTTGGGCCAGCCGCGATCTCACGCCGGAGATTGCCGGGCTAAAAGGCTTTTGCGCGCATGTCGCAGAGGCGCCAGACACCGCAGAGCGCGCCGTCCTGCGCGCCACGGATGCCCTGAAGATCACCGAAGACTCTGCGGAAACTGTTTTCCACCGGCTGCTGATGGACCTTGGCGGTTGGGCGCAACACGCCCGCTGGCTGCTGTGGCGGGCCGAAATGCAAGGCAAGACGGATGAGACGCTTGCCGAACTTCTGGCCATCCGTCTTGTCTGGGAAGAGGCGCTGCTGGCGCATACCCCGCAGATCGCAGACCAGTGGGCGGACACCGTAGCGACCCATGCCGAGCCGGTGGCCCCGACGCCGGATCAGGTCATCGATGTGATCCTTCAGGAGGCCGCCGAAAGGGCCCATCAACGGCGGCTGAACGAGGCGCTGACCGACAAGGCCGAGGCGCCAGTGCGCGACCGGCCCGCCCTTCAGGCTGCGTTTTGCATCGACGTGCGCTCCGAAGTGTTCAGGCGCGCGCTGGAAAGCCAGAGCGCGGAGATTGAAACCATCGGTTTCGCCGGGTTCTTCGGCTTGCCGCTGGCGCATACGGCGCATGGTTCCGACGTGATCGAGGCGCATCTGCCGGTCCTTCTGAACCCTGGGCTGCACTCGACAAGCCATGCCGCAGAGGAGGCGGAACAGGGCGCCCGTGTCACCGCGCGGACCGCCAGGGCCTGGGGACGTTTCCGGCAGGCGGCTGTTTCGTCCTTTGCCTTTGTCGAGGCGGCGGGGCCGGTCTATGGCGTCAAGCTTGTCAAGGATGCCCTCGGCCTTGGGCGCAAGGGCACTGCACCGGGCCCCGCGCCGGTCATTGCCGGTGGCTTGTCGCCCGAGGTCAAGGCCGAGACAGCCGCCAAGGTGCTGAGGGCCATGGGCATGACCACAGGCCACGGCCGGGTCGTCCTGTTGTTGGGACATGGGGCGCAGGTGGCCAACAACCCCCATGAAAGCGCCTATCACTGCGGCGCCTGCGGCGGACATACCGGTGAGGTTTCCGCCCGGCTTCTTGCGGGGCTGCTGAACGATCCCGAAACGCGTGCCGGCCTACCCGACCAGGGCCTGACGGTGCCCGAGGACACGCTGTTCGTCGCCGGTCTGCACGACACGACCACCGATGAAATCACACTTTATCCCGAAACCATCCCATCCGAGCGCGCCGCCGACCTGCGCGAGATCCGGACATGGCTGACGCGGGCCGGCGCGCAAACCCGCGCCGAACGGGCACTGCGCCTGCCGGGTGCCACCGGCACAACTGTCGCGGAACGGGCGCTGAACTGGGCAGAGGTGCGCCCCGAATGGGGCTTGGCGGGTTGCGCCGCTTTTGTCGCCGCGCCAAGAGCCGCAACCGCGGCTGCGGACCTTGGGGGCCGGGCGTTCCTGCACAGCTATGACTGGCGGTCCGACGAAGGCTTTGGCACGCTGGAGTTGATCCTGACGGCCCCGGTGGTCGTCGCAAGCTGGATCAGCCTGCAATATTACGGCTCTGCCGTGGCGCCCGATGCCTTTGGCGGCGGCAACAAGCTGATCCACAACGTCGTCGGCGGGATCGGCGTGGTGCAGGGGAACGGTGGCCGCTTGCGGCCGGGACTGCCCTGGCAAGCCGTGCATGACGGAGGCAAACTGGCGCATGATCCGCTGCGGCTGTCCGTCTACGTTGACGCCCCGACCGATGCGATCACCGCGGTTCTGGAGCGTCACCCGGAGGTGCGCGCCCTGTTCGACAACGGGTGGCTGCATCTGTTCGCCCTGAAGGACGGGAGGATCGACGCGCGTTACCGGCGCGGCATGGACTGGACCGCCCCCCTCTGACAGGTCCGATACATTGTCACTCAGGTTGTCCGGGCAAGAAAACTGCGACAAGCGATCCGGCCCTGCGACGGGCGCGCATCCCGCGGCGGCCGTGGCCCACGGACCATGGCCGCCGGAGCATTATGCACCTCCGCGGTAGAGACGCTGTCCTCAGGGCGGCTCGAACACGGGCCATGCGGTCAGGCCCCTTGGAGCCAGGCCGATCAGAAGGGCAGCACCTGAAATCGGCGGCGTCCTAGCGGCCGCTGGATATCGCGTGCATGGGAAAGGCGGACGTCTGGCGATGCCGCAGCGTGAGGTTTTTAGCGGTGCAAGCCATCCGTCCGACCGGAACGCGGGCAGGCTGTGTTCCGCGTGGAGTATTTGAAGAGAGAAGAAGCGAAGTTTTCTTCTTTGACGTGCCACGTGACAGCGTTGCAGGACGCAGCGATCGCAGCCTGACTGTCAGCGCCTTGCTGGTGGATTTCCCAGCCTAATCCTAGGTTCCAATTGTAGGGCAAGAGGCGATCCGGGTCGACGACGCAACAGCCCTGCGGGAAACATGGTCGGCACAGGCGCGCACTCGGTGCCCGC
>CAZRZN010000262.1:0-5952 GCA_964604565.1 uncultured Rhodobacterales bacterium | reverse complement strand
CCGCGCATCGCCTCTTCGCGGGTGATCTGCATCAGCAGGTGGTCGGGGTCGTATTTCAGCAGCGTGTCATAAAGGATATCTGACGACATCGTGGCCTGCCGCCCGGTCTTGCGCTGCCCGCCGACCTGCCGTTCGATCAGACCGGCGATGGTGGCAGAGGCGCGAAAGGTCCGCTTCATCACCGCATTGCCCGCCAGCCACCCCTCAAGCCCCGCCTCCAGCGCCGGCAGATCGAACAGGCGCACCGGGTCTGTCACCGTATCCAACCCCCAGATCAGCGTCGCGTAATCGGTCGAGACGAATCCCATCGGGGCAAGGCCCATCTCCTCCATCCGTTTGGTCAGCAAAAGGCCCAGCGTTTGCTGCGCATTGCGCCCGGCAAAACCGTAGACCACCAGTTGCTCACGCCCGTCACGCGGAAAACTTTCGATCAGCAGGCGGCCAGGCTCCGGCAGGCGCGAGACTTCACGCTGAAGCCGTAGCCAATCCGCCGTATGCGCCGGCAATTCGGGCCAGTCCTCTTGTCGAAACATCCGCAGGACGCGGTCCGACAATTGCGTGGATGTTGCAAACTTGGTGCCCATGAAGGTGGCGATTTTCGGCTTGCGCCCCGGATCGCGCGTAACCTCGACGGTCAGTTCGCGCAGCCCTTCATAGCGCACGATCTTCCCGCCGATCAGAAAGGTGTCGCCTTTTGTCAGCGACGCGGCAAAGCCTTCCTCGATCTCGCCCAGCGGCGCGCCGCCACGCCCGCGCCATTTGACCTTCAGCGTATCGGTGTCCTGAATCGTGCCGATATTCTGCCGGATACGGATGGCAGAGCGCGGATCGCGCAGTTGCCACAAACCATCGGGCCGCTGTTGCAGGCGTTTCCATTGATCATAGGCGCGCAGGGCATAGCCGCCGGTGGCGCAGAAATCCAGACAGGCGTCGAATTGGTCGCGCCGCAGCGCCGCATAGGCGCCCGCGCCGCGCATCTCGTGAAACAGTGCATCGGCGTCGAAAGGGCCGGAGGCGGCGGCAATCAGGATATGCTGGCACAGCACGTCGCGCGGCCCCGGTCCGCGCGGATCGCCGTCCAGATCGCGTGCGCGCACCGCCTCCAACGCGGCAAGGCATTCCACCACTTCAAAACGGTTGGCGGGGACAAGGATCGCCTTTGATGGCGCGTTGTAGCGGTGGTTGGCCCGGCCGATCCGCTGCACAAGCCGCTTGACGTTTTTTGGCGCACCGACCTGGATCACCAGATCCACGTCGCCCCAGTCGATCCCGAGGTCGAGAGAGCCGGTGCAGACGATCGCCCGCAACTGGCCCGCCACCATCGCGGCCTCCACCTTTTCGCGCTGGCCCCGGTCCAGCGATCCGTGGTGGATGCCGATGGGCAGGGCGTCCTCATTGGCCAGCCATAGATTGTGGAAAAAGATTTCGGCCTGCGCCCGTGTGTTGTGGAAAATCAGCGTGGTCCGGTGACGTCTGACCTGTTCCAATACCGCCGGAATGGAATAGGCGGCCCCCCCGCCCGCCCATGGGGGGGCCTCTTCGGTGACCAGCATCGAGATATCCGGCTCCGGTCCCGGATCAGCCTCAAGGATGTCGCACCCCGCGCCGCCCTGCGACAGGAACCGCGCGATGGCGGCGGGATCCTCCACCGTCGCCGACAGCCCGACGCGCCGCAGGTCGGGGCAGAGGGCCTGAAGCCGGGCAAGGGCCAGCATCAGCTGATCGCCCCGCTTGCTTTCGGACAGGGCATGGATCTCATCGACCACAACCCGCGACACCCCGGCGAACATGCGCGGCGCATCCTCGTAAGAGGTCAGCAACGCAAGGCTTTCGGGAGTCGTCAGCAGAATGTGCGGCGGGTCGGCGCGCTGGCGTTTCTTGCGGCTGGCCGGTGTGTCGCCCGTGCGGTCCTCCACCCGGATGGGCAGGCCGGCCTCTTCGATCGGCACCATAAGGTTGCGCCGGATGTCCGCGGCCAGCGCCTTGAGCGGCGAAATGTAAAGCGTGTGCAACCCGTCCCTTGGCGCCACGGCGAGTTCTGTCAATGTCGGCAGGAAACCGGCCAGCGTTTTGCCGCCCCCGGTGGGCGCAATCAGCAGCAGGGAGCGCGCGTTCGACCGGTCCAGCATCTCACGCTGGTGCGGGTGCATCTGCCATCCGCGCGTGTCGAACCAGCCTTGGAGGGAGTCGGGAAGTGCTGTCATGGCGCAGAGATAATGCGGCGGCGCCAAAAGCGAAATCCCCGCCGCGCGGTCCCGTGCCAAGCGCCACAGTCCCGCAATGACGGGGGTGGCAGGGGGCGACCGCGTGCCCCTGTCCCGATGGCAACCCGAGGCGGCCCCGGTCTTGCCATCGGCGCAATCCCTCTTTTCTTCGGCGGGCCGATGCGCTCATCTGTATCCAGGGAGGACAACATGCTCGCCGGCATCCGTATCATCGAATTCGAGGCCCTGGGCCCTGCACCCTTTGCCGCGATGCATCTGGCCGATCTTGGCGCCGAGGTGATCGTCATCCAGCGCAGGACGCAGACGGCAGATCCCACCAGATCCGCAGCGCGCCTGCTGGACCGTGGCAAGCGCGCCATCGCGCTGGACCTCAAGCGACCGGCTGATCTTATGGTCGCCCGCGCCTTGATCCAAAGCGCGGATGGGTTAATCGAAGGGATGCGGCCGGGCGTGATGGAACGGCTTGGCCTTGGCCCGCAAGAGGCGCACGGCATGAACCCCGCGCTGGTCTACGGACGGATGACCGGCTGGGGTCAGAACGGGCCAAGGGCCCGGCAGGCCGGACATGATCTCAACTATCTCGCATTGTCCGGGGTGCTGTATTACGGGGGACTGCCCGGGGCGGTGCCCGCTGTCCCGCCGACGTTGCTGGGCGATATCGGGGCCGGCGCGCTGTATCTCACCGTCGGTATGCTCGCAGGTCTCATGGCGGCGCGCCGGACCGGGCAAGGCACCGTTGTGGATGCCGCCATCGTGGACGGGGCGCAGCACATGATGGCGCTCCTGCGATCCATGGGCTCGCAGTTCGCAACGGATGGGCGGGGGCGGTCCCTGCTGGACGGCCCGCATTGGTCGCGCTGCTATGTATGCGCCTGCGGCGGTCATGTCGCCGTTCAGTGTCTTGAGCCGAAATTCTACGCAGAGTTTCTGGAGATCATGGGGCTGGCGGAGGATCCGGCGTTTGCCGATCAGGTCGATCCGACGCAATGGCCTGTGCAAGGCGCGCGTCTGGCAGGCCGTTTCGCCGAGCGGTCTCGCGATCACTGGGCGGCGCTGTTTGCCGCAAGCGATGCCTGCGTCGCCCCGGTGCTGACGCCGGAGGAGGCACGCCAAGATCCGCATATGTCCGCGCGCGGGCACGGTGCTGGCGGATCATTGCCCGCACCGCGATTTGGGGGCGCAACGGTCCAGCCCGGCGGCGCACCGACACCGGGTCAGGACGATGCGGCAATCCTGCAAGAGTTGACTGAAAAGGGGCTGTTATGACGTCCGAGGCAGATACGTTTGACCGGTTGCTGAAAGCGCGATTTTCCTGCCGAGGGTTTCTTCCGGATGCGCTGCCACGCGATGTGATCGACGCGGCGCTGGCGCAGGCGCAACAGGTGGCCTCATGGTGCAATTCTCA
Organism: uncultured Rhodobacterales bacterium; assembly: GCA_964604565.1. Lineage (GTDB taxonomy): Bacteria > Pseudomonadota > Alphaproteobacteria > Rhodobacterales > Rhodobacteraceae > CAZRZN01. The sequence continues at coordinate 2,322 of CAZRZN010000262.1, read as the reverse complement.
ACCGTGGCAGGTGATCGCGCTGTCGCAACCCGAAACGGTGGATTTCGCGGACGCGCTTTACGAACATGTGGCCAACGCGCCGCATGAAAGCGACATAGAATTTCCGGCCCGCTACGAGGGGGTCTACAAGGCGCGGCGCAGCACCTGCGGCTGGCAGCTATACGATGCCGTGGGGGTGCAGAAGGGGGATCGCGACGGGTCAGGCCAACAGATGCGCGAGAATTTCCGCTTTTTCGGAGCGCCGCATTTCCTGTTGATCACGACGCCAAAGGCGCTGGGGGCCTATGGCGTGCTGGATTGCGGGGCCTATGTCAGCGCCGTGCTTCTGGCTTTGCAGGCGCGGGGCATTGCAAGCTGTGCAATGGCCTCCGTGGCCGGCTTCGCGCCCTTTGTGCGTGCCCGCTACCAGATCGGCGAGGATCGCGACCTGGTTTGCGGGATCGCGCTGGGTTATGCCGATCCGTCGCATCCGGCAAACGGATTCCGGACGGAGCGCGCCCCGGCGGAGGAGGTGGTGGACTGGCGCTGAGGCGCCGAACTATCAGTCAGGCGCCAGCGGACTGAAGGCACGTGGCGCCTCCTTCGTTACGCAAATCTACGTTCAACCCGTGACCCGAAGGCGCCTTGCAGTGCAAGGCCCCCTCGGGTCATTTTCAGGCGGTCAGAGCGCGACCCGCTTCAGTTCGGAATTTCGGCGTCGATGCCTTCGACGTAGAAATCCATCCCCAGCAGCGTGCCGTCATCGGCCACCTCGCCCTCGGCAAGCCAGACCGACCCATCAGCCTTGTTCAACGGACCAGTGAAGGGGTGATATTCGCCCGATGCGATCGCATCCTTCATCGCGAGGGCCTCTGCCTTGACCTCTGCGGGGACCGCGTCGGTGATCTCGCCGATGCCGACCATGCCGGGACCGATCCCGTCCCATGTTTCCGCCGTCTCCCAGGTGCCGTCGATCACCGCCTGCACCCGGTCGATGTAGTAGGGCGCCCAGTCGTCGATGATCGAGGACACGCGGGGCATCGGCGCATATTCATACATGTCGGAGGCCTGACCAAAGGTGATCACGCCCCCCGCTTCCTGAGCCGCGGCCTGAGGCGCGGTGGAATCGGTGTGCTGAAGGATCACATCGGCGCCGTTTTCGATCAGCGCGCGGGCCGCGTCTGCCTCCTTGGCGGGGTCGAACCAAGTGTAGGCCCAGATGATGGAGAATTCGACATCCGGATTGACCTTCTTCGCGTGGATATAGGCCGAGTTGATGCCGCGGATGACCTCCGGGATCGGGAAGGACGCGATATAGCCGATCTTGTTGGTCTCGGTCATCTTGCCAGCGATATGGCCCTGGATCGCGCGGCCTTCGTAGAAACGGGCGGAATAGACGGCGACGTTCTCGGCGGTCTTGTAGCCGGTGGCGTGCTCGAACTTCACATCCGGGAATTTCTCCGCCACGGCGACGGTCGGGTCCATGAAGCCGAAGGAGGTGGTGAAGATGATGTCGGCCCCCGCCAGAGCCATCTGGGTGATCGCCCGTTCGGCATCGGCGCCTTCCGGAACGCTTTCCTGATAGATGGTCTTGACCTGATCGCCGAAATGTTCTTCGACCGCGAGGCGGGCCTGATCGTGTTCGTAGGTCCAGCCACCGTCACCGACGGGACCGACATAGATGAAGCCGGCGGTGACATCCTGTGCAGCGGCGGCGGTGCCGAATCCGAGCGTAAGTGCAAGGGCGGCAGAGGTAAGGAGGGTTCTTCTTTGCATGGTCTTCCCTGTTGATGGTTGTGGTCTGGCCTCAACTTGAGGCGTGGAAGGGCCGGCCGAGCGAGGCGGGTGCACCATGCACGCCGCGGGCCGAAATGATCACGAGCACGAGGATTGTGACAAGATAGGGCGATGCCGACAAGAGCGCGACGGGGACATTCGCGCCGGCCGCCTGCAGGTTCAGTTGCAGCACGGCGACACCGCCGAAAAGGTAGGCGCCGATGGCGACGCGTCCGGCGCGCCAGCTGGCGAAGACGACGATGGCCAGCGCGATCCAGCCCGCGCCGGCGGTCATCCCTTCGGTCCATTGCGGCACCCTCACGAGGCTGAGGTAGGCCCCGCCAAGGCCTGCACAGGCCCCGCCGAAGAGAATGGCGGCAAGACGGATGCGGACGACCTTGTAACCCAAGGCATGGGCGCTGTCGTGACTTTCGCCGACCGCCCGCAGGATCAGCCCGGCGCGGGTGAATCTCAGGAACCCCCAGACGGCGGCCACGATGGCAAGGCTGGCGTAGACCATGATGTCATGGGAAAAGAACATCCTGCCGAGAAACGGGATGTCCCCCA
>CAZRZN010000261.1:0-5994 GCA_964604565.1 uncultured Rhodobacterales bacterium | reverse complement strand
CCGCCGGTGCCCCAGCCGCAGTTGATGAAGCAGTTTTCCAGCGGCGTTTTCGACAGGATCGGCGAGCGGTCGCCCGTCATGTCCACGATGCCGCCCCACCAGCGCAGCATTTTCAGCCGGGAGACCATCGGAAAGGTTTCGACCAGCGCGCGCACGGTTTCCTCGGCGTGGTGAAAGCTGCCGCGCTGGGTGTAGTTGTTGAACCCGTCCGCGCCACCGCCGATGACCATTTCGCCCTTGTCGGACTGGCTCATGTAGCCATGCACGGTGTTGGCCATGACGACGCAGTCCATGACCGGCTTGATCGGCTCCGAGACGAGCGCCTGAAGGGCGACGGATTCGATCGGCAGGCGGAACCCCGCCCGCCGGGCCATGACGCCCGAGTGGCCCGCCACGACGATGCCCAGTTTCTCGCAGGCGATGTCGCCCTTGGTCGTCTGCACGCCGGTGACGCGGCCGCCCTCTTGCGTGACACCGGTGACCTCGCATTTCTGGATGATGTCCATGCCCATGGCCGAGCAGGCGCGCGCATAGCCCCAGGCCACGGCATCATGGCGCGCGGTGCCCGCGCGGGACTGCCACAGACCGCCCAGAACCGGGTAGCGCGGGCCGTCGAGGTTGATGATCGGCACGATCTCCTTGACCTCGCGGGGGGAGATGAACCGCGTCTCCACCCCTTGCAGGGCGTTGGCATGGGCGGTGCGCTGGTAGCCGCGCACCTCATGTTCGGTCTGGGCGAGCATGATCACGCCGCGCGGGCTGAACATGATGTTGTAGTTCAGGTCCTGTGACAGCGTCTCATAGAGGCTGCGGGCCTTTTCGTAGATCGCCGCGGAGGGATCCTGAAGGTAGTTCGAGCGGATGATCGTGGTGTTGCGCCCGGTGTTGCCACCGCCGAGCCAGCCCTTTTCGATCACCGCCACATTGGTGATGCCGAAATTCCTGCCAAGGTAATACGCCGTGGCGAGGCCATGACCGCCCGCGCCGACGATGATCACGTCATAGCGTTTCTTCGGCTGTGCGTTCCGCCAGGCGCGCTCCCAGTGCTTGTGGCCGGAGAGCGCCTCGCGGGCGATGGCAAAGGCGGAATATCGTTTCATGAGGCTCGAATCCGGGGGCGAGGGTTTCGGGGTTTAATGGACCCAAACGGCAAATTCCTGCGGACCGCAACCGTCACAATGACGCGCAGTTGCGACATGGCGGAGCATCCTGTCCTTTTGCCCTTTTTTCCCGCGCGCGGGGCGCTTAGATCAGGGGGAACCGAGGGAGGACGCATGACGGTGTTCTGGATCCTGACAGGGGCATTGGCCCTTGTCCTGACGGCGGCGCTTGTGGTGGCGCTGTTGCGTGGGCGGCGGGCGACCGGCCCGGCCGAAGCCTATGACTTGCAGGTCTATCGCGACCAGCTGAAGGAAGTGGATGCGGATGCAGCCCGCGGCAAGATCCCGGCCGAGGAGGCCGAACGGCTGCGCGTCGAGATCTCGCGCCGGCTGCTGGCGGCGGATGCCAAGGTGCGCGGGACGGCCAAGGGCGGCGATCAGCCCCGGGTGCTGGGCTACACCGCGGCAGCGGCGATCACGCTGTTGGTGATCGGCGGGGGTTTCGGGCTTTACATGCAGATCGGGGCGCCGGGCTATGCCGACGTGCCGTTGAAATCGCGTCTGGACCGCGCCGAGGAGGCGCTGGAGAGCCGCACCTCGCAGGCCGAGGCGGAGTCCGGCGTGCCGCCGCAACCGGCGGTCGATGCGTCGCCGGAATACATGGAACTGGTGCAGCGGCTGCGCGCGGCGGTGGCGGAACGTCCCGACGATCTTCAGGGGCACAGGCTGCTGGCGCGTTCGGAGGCGGCGCTGGGCAATTTCCGGCAGGCCTATCAGGCGCAGGAACAGATCATCCGGCTGAGGGGCGAGGACGCGAGTCCGCAGGATTACACCGATCTGGCGGACATGATGATCCTTGCCGCGGGGGGCTATGTCTCTCCGGAGGCGCAGGCGGTGCTGGAACAGGCGCTGGCGCGGGACCCGGACAACGGCGTGGCGCGTTATTACGGCGGGTTGATGATGGCGCAGGTCGGACGCCCGGACGTGGCGTTCCGGATGTGGAACACGCTGTTGCGCGAAAGCGCCCCGGGCGACCCCTGGGTCGGGCCGATCCGGGGCCAGATTCAGGATCTGGCCTTTGTCGCGGGGGTCAAGGATTTCCAGATGCCAGAGCTGTCGGGGCCGCGCGGCCCCTCGGCGGCGGATGTCGCCGCAGCGTCTGACCTGTCCCCCGAGGACCGGGCGGAGATGATCCGCGGCATGGTCGATCAGCTTTCGACACGGCTTGCGCAGGAAGGCGGACCGCCGCAGGATTGGGCGCGCCTGATCTCATCCCTCGGCGTGCTCGGCGACACGGAGCAGGCCAGCGCGATCTGGACCGAAGCGCAGACCGTCTTTGCCGGGAACGAAGCGGCGCTGGACCAGTTGCGCGAGGCCGCCCGCCAAGCGGGTGTCGGGGACTGACCGGATGTTTGATATCACCGCCGGAAATCACAGGCCAAGGCGCGCCGGATTCCCGCCTGCCGGGTCGGCCTGCGTGGGGCGGCCATGATCCACGATGACATGGAGACCTTTGTCGCCGCGGTGCCGCCGATGGCGGGGCTTGCGGGTCTGGACCTTGGCACCCAGACCATCGGTGTCGCGGTTTCGGACAGTCTGCGCTCTGTCGCGTCGCCGCTGGAGACGATCCGGCGCAAGAAATTCGGGCTGGACGCGGTCCGCTTGCAGGCGATTCTCGACAACCGCAAGATCGGCGGCGTGGTGCTGGGACTGCCGCGCAACATGGACGGGTCCGAGGGGCCGCGCTGCCAGTCCACCCGCGCCTTTGCCCGCAATTTCGCGGCGCTGTGGGACGGGCCGATCACCTTCTGGGACGAGCGTCTGTCGACCGTCGCGGCCGAGCGTGCCCTGCTGGAGGCGGATACCTCGCGCAAGCGCCGCGCCGAAGTCATCGACCATGTGGCCGCAGCCTATATCCTTCAGGGAGCGCTGGACCGGCTGCGGTATCTGAGCATCGCGCGGGACACCCCCGCGCAACCGGAGTAAGACCCAATGCAGGACGATATCTGGCGTCGTGACGAGATCGAAAGCCCCTGCGTGAAGATCTGCATGATCCATCCGCAGGCAAAATTGTGCACCGGCTGTCTTCGCTCCACGCGGGAAATCACCGACTGGTCGCGCATGTCCGGCGAGGAGCGGCGCGCGGTCATGGCCGAATTGCCCGCCCGAAAGGGCCGGATCCAGCAGCGCCGCGTCGGTCGCGCGGCCCGTCTGAAGCAACGCTAGATCCGTGACCACGTCCGCGTGGGCCGGGCCGTGCAGGCAGTTGGATCTTCCCGACAACCCGGCCCCAGCGGTTGTTCAGACGAGCGGCTCCGGGTGCAGCCAGGCGGCGACACCGCCCTGAACCGGCGGACGGAAGTAGGCGGTCATGCGGCCTTCTGGCGGTGCCAAGGCGCCCTCTTCCCAAGGCGCGATGCCGTGCAGCGTCAGCCGGTGCAGCAGCAGCGCCTCGCCCGGGGCGGCGTGCAGCGGCACGCGCGGGCAACTCTCGAAACACTGCCGGCGGGCGGCCTGATAGGCCTCGGTCACGTCCACCCTGCCCCAGTCCGCTTGGGGGTGCGGGGCGAGCGCGTCTTGCAGCGCCGCGCGAAGGATCCTGTGACTGCCCTCCCAGACCACCAGCGGGCTTGCGCCCCTGTCCGTTTCGGTCAGCGGCAGCCCGAGGATCCAGGCGTGAGGCTCCAGGATGCGGCGGCGGCGGTCCGGCCCGTCCGCGATGATACCGTCCACATGCGCGGCGTCCCGATCGCGGCGGTAGCGAAAGGCGGCGTCGCTCTCCCCCTGCCGGGGGCGCGGATAGCCGGGCAGGACCACCGACAGTTGTGCAGGATGCAGGTCCGGCAGGGGCGCAAGGACATCCGGCGCGGGACCGGCCAGAGGGATGCCTGACAGACAGCCATCGGGCGCGGTGGGCAGCGCATCGACGCCCACGAACCACGTGCCCTGACATTGCAACCATTGGGCGCGCAGCCCGGGATCCTTCAGCACCTGACAGCCCCGTGCGTGCGCCGCCCGCGCCCATGCAAGGCTGCGGGCATCGGCCGAAAACCGGGTCCAGCCGCGCGCCGCCATCGCGGTCAGCCCCACAGCGCCTCCCGCAGCATGTTGACTGCCACGATCAGGATGAAAACGGCGAAGATGCGCCGCAGCAGCAGGGCCGGAAGCGCATGGGCCAGCCGCGCGCCCAGCGGCGCGGTCAGCACCGTCATGCAGATCGTCACCAGAAAGGCTGCGAAGTTCACCGCACCCACCGTCCAGGGCGGGGCGCCGTCGACGGGGACAAAGAGAAAGGCCAACACCGAAGGGGCTGCGATCAGAAGTCCGAATCCGGCCGCCGTCGCCACCGCGCGGTGCATCGGCACGCTGTAGAGCGTCATCAGCGGGACGCCGAAACTGCCGCCGCCGATCCCCATGAGGACCGACAAGAACCCCACCAGGGGCGAGAGGATCGCGCGGGCCACGCCGCGCGGCATTTCCGGCGCCACACGCCAAGCGGGCTGTCCCAGCAGCAGGAAAAGCCCCACCGCGGAGGCCAGACCGGCAAAGATCAGCGCCAGCACATCGGAGCGAAGGCCGGCCGCGACCAGCACGCCCAGCAAAGCGCCGAGGGCAATGCCCGGCGCCCAGCCGCGCAGCAATCCCCAGTCCACCGCGCCGCGCTTGTTGTGCGACAGGACGGAGCGGATCGAGGTCACGATGATCGACGCGAGCGAGGTCGCCAGACAGATCTGCATCAGTTGCGGGATATCATATCCCAGCGCGACAAAGACGTAATAATAGGCTGGCACGAGGATGATCCCCCCGCCAACCCCGAAAAGACCCGCCAACAGCCCGGCAAAGCCCGAGGCCACGATCAGGACGCCCAGCAAGGGCAGCAGTGCCGCGAAGTCCATGGATCAGGCCGCCTTTGCCGGGGCGACGAAGGACAGCGCCTCTTCGACCAGATCCGGTCCCGCGCCGGGGCGCGAGGCCCCTTCGGACAGCGTTTGCCGCCAGCGCCGCGCGCCCGGACGGCCCGCGAAAAGGCCCATCATATGTCGCGTGATCTGGTTCAGCTTTCCGCCGCTGGCCAAATGTGCCTCGATATAGGGCAGCATGGCGCGGGCGATGTCCTCCGGCGTCTTGCCGCTGTCGGCCTCATCCCAGATGCGCGCATCCGCGGCGCCGAGGATATCCCAGGGCTGATGATAGGCGGCACGGCCGATCATGACGCCGTCGAAACCCTCGTCGAGGAACGCCCGTGCCTCGTCAAGACTGGCGATCCCGCCGTTCACCGAAAGGTGCAGATGCGGAAAGAGCGCCCGCATGTGGCGCAGAAGATCATATTGCAGGGGTGGCACGTCGCGGTTCTCCTTGGGGCTGAGCCCCTGAAGCCAGGCCTTGCGGGCGTGGATGATGATTCGCGAGCAGCCCGCCGCACCAAGGCGGCTGAGGAATTCGGGCAGCACGTCTTCGGGTGTCTGCTCGTCGACGCCGATGCGGCATTTGACGGTGATCTCGATATCGGCCGCGTCCTGCATGGCCTTGACGCAATCGACGACGGTCTGCGGGTGTTTCATCAGGATCGCCCCGAAGGTGCCGGATTGCACACGGTCGGAGGGGCAGCCGCAGTTGAGGTTGATCTCATCATACCCCGCCGCCTGCCCCATTCGGGCGGCCTTGGCAAGCTCCGCCGGGTCCGAGCCGCCCAATTGCAGCGCGACGGGGTGTTCTTCGGGGCTGTGATCCAGCAGATGCAGCGCGCCACCACGCACCAGCGCGGGTGCGGTCACCATCTCCGTGTAGAGCAGCGCCCGCCCGGACATCAGCCGGTGGAAATACCGGCAATGCCGGTCGGTCCAGTCCATCATAGGGGCACAGGATAATCTAGCGTGTTGATTTATTTGCATTT
>CAZRZN010000260.1:0-6003 GCA_964604565.1 uncultured Rhodobacterales bacterium | reverse complement strand
CAGACGTGATGATCGAGCCAGACAAAGACCGGCGCCTTGCCGATCCCTGCCGACGGGTCGGGCGCTTCGGTCTCGAAGGCCACGGTTTCGGTTTCGTCGCCATGACCGGTCGTGACGCTGGCCGAGGCGCCTGGTGTCTTCGACGCGTCCTCCAGCGCCTTGCTCACCTCCGGCGAGGCGGTGGCGGGCTTCGAAGTGGGCGTCTTGGATCCGCCAAAGCTTTGCATCAGTGCATCGCGCGCGGCGCTTGAGGCCTGCGGACTGGTCAGGTAGCCCGCCTTCTTCGCGCCCTCTATCTGGCCCAGCGTCCGGTCGAGCGATTGCGCCTTGTCCCGCGCCAGCGCCAGTTCCATCGCGCCTCCGGCGAAACTCTGCGCCCCACCCAGCGATGCGGTCAGCCCGGCCAGCGCGTTCTGCTGGTTCAGCGACAGGCCCGACATATCCTTGAACACGTCCTTGGCCAGCATCCCCAGTGCTGCCGCCATGCCGGTGGGTGCGGGCGCGTCGGGGATCGTCTGATACTTGATCAGTGCATCGGGGAAGGGTGTCGGCGTCAGCGTGCCCATTTCGGCAAAGCGGCTGTCGGTGGACAGTGCCGCGATGGCGGGCGGGCTGTCCGGCAGCGGATAGTCCGACCAGCGCCAAAAACGGTCCTCGTCGATCACCTCGCAGCTCTTGCAGGTGCCCGCGATGGCCTCGCCGAAAACGCCGCGCGTCGGCACCGACAGACGCCTCGGCGGCGACGGCGGGATCGCGTAGACCCGGTCCAGAGCCTCCTGAGGGTCGTCGCCCTCCTCCAGCGCCTCGCGCAGGATCGGGTCAAGCTGAAAGCCGGGCGCGACCGGCAGCACGAGGCAGTTGCCTACCACGCCGATCACCCGGTTCTCCACCACCGATGCAATAGAGCGGCCGCGCGCATTGGGCGCCTCGAAACCGTCGAGCAGCATGTAGCGCCGGTTCGCGTCCATCCCCAGCCAGATGGCGCGGTGGTAGAACTCGATATTGTCGTTGAGGTGCCGCAGCAGGCGGCGGCGCATCTGGTCGTCGAGCAGCTTGTTGCGCTCCTCGATCCAGCTCAGGTCGGCGCAAGACACGAAGGCGGAGTCGTTGATATCCACGTCGTCATGGATGCGGCGGCGCGACACCAGCCGGTGCCGCAGCCGCTGTGTGCGATAGCCGATGAACGCATCCTCAAGGATGACCTTGGAGAATTCCGGCAGCGCCTGCGTCGCGCGCACCTCGACTCCGGCGATCTCGGCACGCGGCAGGCGGCTGGCGGTCGCGGCGTCATTCAGCTCCACCTCCATGATGCCGCCTTCCTGATAGCGCGAGGCGACGGTCAGGTCGAAGCCCGACGGATGCGCGTTGCCGTCCCGGTCGATCAGCACCACGTCCAGCGACCGGAGAAAAGCATCGGCCACTTCCGGTCCGATCTCGGTGCGGAAGACGTGTTCCTTCTGCGCCTCGTTGCGGCGGTAGCGGCTGTAGACCGTCTCTGGCGATACTTGGAGCGTTATCGCCAGAAGGCGCCATTGCGTCTGCTCCAGCACCGTCTGCTCGGCCTCAGTCGGGTCCTTTGGTCGGGCGATGGATACGCGGAAGCGAAGCCGCCCCGACATCGCCTCGATCGGGTCGTCGGCGAAACGGGCATTGGGCGGCGTAGTGGCGGGGCTTGCCAGCCGTTCGATCGACTCAAAGCCGCGCCGCAACGCACGGTCGCCGCAGGCGCGTTCCAGGATGCGCCGCCAGCGCAAAACCTTGGTTGGCTCGAAGGGCGTCATCTCGAGCGGGACGAAAAGGCATTCGCGCACGCCCGCAAGCTGCTCATGCACCGCGAAATGGCGCAGCACCTCGAAATACTGCACTGTCAGCGCATGACAGCGGTTGAAGTTCGAGATCACCTCGGTCGTCGCGCTGACACGTTCGCGCTGACGCACCGTGCGCACCGCGGTGGACCGCTGCTGTCGCACCGAGGACGCCGCCTGGCTCGTCCGGTCGCGCAAAGTGTTCAGCGTATTGGCCGAGAAATCGCGCAACCCGTTGGAAGAGGCTGTCGAACTGGCCCAGCCGCCTCCGCCGCCCCCGCCGATCACCAGCGGCCCGATGGCCAGACCCAGCCCGCCGCCCACGGCGCCGGTTTTCGCCGAGCTCTTGCCGCTGATGTTTTCCTGCAGTTGGGCGGTGGCGATTTCGTTGATGTCGCGGTCGCGTGAAAGCTCTGCCTCCAGCTCTTCGGTTGCGGTGGTGGTCTCACGCAGGCTGGCGCGGTCGCTGCGGTCCCAGTCCAGCGTGACGATCTGCTTTTGCTGGCCCGGCGCCAGCGGGATGGATTGCAGCAGATCGCCCAGCGAATAGCCGTCGGCCTTCCACTCTTGCTTGAATTGCAGAATATGTCCGTGCGCGACGCTGGTTGCCATGTAGAATTCCGGCGTCATGTCCCAGTCGACCGGGTTGTCCTCATTCAGCACGCCGCGCCCCGGCACCGGCTTGTTGCGGAGTCCAAGGTAGTGCCGCAGCGCCTGCGCTGTCGCGCGCCGTTCCATCGTCATGACCTTGACCGGCGTGAACCCGTCCGGATCGGTCAGCGCAGCTGATATCGCCTCTGCCGGGATGCGCCCGAGCGCCGTCTGAAGCGCGTGGGCGGCAGTCTTTTCCTCGACCGCACCGCGCCAGCGCGACGCCTCGGCCACGCCATCGGCCTTCAACGTGTCGCCCCGAACGGCATCCGCCGCGAGTTTGTTCAGGTCCGCCCCGCCGGCAGGGTTGCGCAGTATGTCATTCCGTGCGCGGTCGACCTCGACGATGGCGCGTTCTTCGGCCGTCATCGCGCGCATCGTCATCATCTCCGGGCCAGAGGAGGCGGCGGTGTTACCGCGGTCGGCCACGACGCGGGTCGCGCGGGTTTCGGCGGCCAGCGTGCCTTGGTCGAAGACGATCTTTCCCATCTCGCGCGACACGATATCGCCCGCGGGCTCCCGTTCGCGACCGGTGCCCTTGATGGCCGGGTCGGTCGTGCGCACGATCTGGAAATAGTCGAATTCCTCCAGCGTGCGGTTCGGCGTCGTCATAGTTTGGCAGGATGTCCCCAAGTCCTGGGAAAAGCTTTCGCCCTGTGTGGCCAGTGCCTCCGGTCCCGGCAACCCGGGGGGGACAAGGTCGCAATGGCATGCGTCGGGATCGGCGTCGAGCTCGGCCACGGCGATCAGCGGATCGGGCAGGAAACCATCGCGCAGCGTGATCGGCAGCACCTGCTGCGCGTTCTCCGCTCCGATGGACAGCGTCGCTGACGCCACCGGCCTGTTCGTCACCGTCATGCGGAAATAGCCCTGTTTGTCGGTCAAACCCGACCAGAGCGCGATGCGTTTGCCCTCGGCGGTGACGCCCGACACGCTGACCCGTTGGCCCGCGGTCGCGCCTGCATTGCCGGAGGGTGACAGGATGCGCCCCGTCACGGACCGCGAAAGACTGGCCGTCAGGGCGATGTCGCTGGGTGAGAATCCGGGGCTTGGCCGCGCGACCGACACAGGCTCAAGCTGGGTGTTCTCTTCGCAGCGGATCATGCGCAGCGGTGTCGCCGCCAGCGTCTCGCCGCCGGGATGCACCACGGCAAGGCGCAGGTCGTCATCGGCCAGCGCGGTGTCCGACAGCGACAAGGTGTAGCCGCCATCCGAGCGGACGGGGAAACGCCGTTCGACCAGGCGCGTTTCGCCATCGCGTTCGGCCGAGTAGTAGACGACGACGCTGTATCCGTCGAACCAGTCCGATGTCCGTGACCTGCGGCCGCGAGAGCGGGATTGCGGACGGAGCATTCCAAAGAAATTCTGCATGCCCAAATATTCCCAGAAATACGGGCTAAAAGGCACTTGTTTGAAAAATATACGCGAATAAAATACCCGGTAGACACGAGTTTCATAGCAGAACTCGCCTCGAATTTCTACCCTCATTGTGAACAGACCGAGACCCGCCGCTGACGATAATTGCCGGAGTGGTGGTAGGTATCCTCGACAACGTCACCTCAGAGTGAAGCGGAGCAGCGATGGCCTTCCACTGATTGAAATGGTCGCACTGACTGAAGCGCTCGCCCGCCAAGACACGGCGAAAGCCGTCATTTTGGGGGAGATTTTGGGGGGAGAATGCCGATCGAAAGTCTGGCGGCAGCACCCGTGGCGCATCCGATTTGAACTTGGAACGGCGGGTTTGGCTGAGCATGTTTTTCGCGTCTACCGGGGCCCGGCAAAGTTTGGGGCGAGGATCGCCAAAGGTGTTTGTGACTGGCGCGGAGGCTTTGGCGCAGGCCGGTCCGGGTGATAGCCCTGGCGCTGCCCCACGCTCTGGCAAACAGGATGGCGCGCGACATCGCCTTTGCCCAACGCCGCGGTCAGGATCATCGGGTCCGATGGGCGGAATTGCCCATCGGTGAGGTCGGAGAAATCATCTACCGGACTCCGCAGATGACATGCGGCGACTGAAACTGGCCCCGGACGACCGCCGAGGCGCCGCACCAAGCTTGGTCACTGGACCGGGGACGCGGGCTATGTGAACGAAGTGCACAATCTCTATATCCACAACAGAATCAAGGACATGATCATCCGAAGCGGGGGAAGTTTGTATCCAGCGTAAGTGGAGAGCACTGCGTTCCTATATTCGGCCGTCGCAGTGAGCGGCAAGCCTGAAGAGGAGAGGGGCGAGATCGGACTCGCGAGCATCGGAATGGTGCCGGGCGGCCGGCATCGACCCACGCACATGGACAGTGATCGTCCATCTGCGGCCATGTCTACATGAGCGCAGTCATATCGCGTGGGGCGCACTGGCCATGCGTATGTGGCACATGACCGGGTTCCGGCGACGGCTACGGAAAGATCATCGGTTTTTTCGCTGTCATGGGGTAACAGCCCATGATGGATTGATCGCTGGTGGCCGTTGCAAGGTTCGGGATTATGCGCTGGCGCGAATCTGCGTGGCATCCAGTTTCGGTGACTTCGGAGGTTAATCCAACGTGGCGTCGAATTCGATAATGTTGCGCCCATCTCCGGTCGCAGGTGCGACGATGATTTTTGCATTGGCGATCCCCGGCCCGGAAAACTCTATCGACCGTTCCAGGAGGTCGTCCGCGCCCTGCGTGACGGGATAGCCGCTGTTGGTCAATTTTTCTTCCCATTCCGTGAACAATGCATCCACATCCGCATGTGTCGAGATGCTGAACAGACGCAAGGTCGAGCCGATGGCGCGGTCCGTGACGACTTCGGCATCTGCGGGGATGGTGAGGGCGTCGGGGAACCAGTCCTGCAAATGCTCTTCGGCGTAGACGACGGCGGTGGCCGCCATCACCATCAGGGCCGCGATGAGCATGTCCCTCAGCGGAAATCGCGGGATCCAAGAGGGCATGAGGGCAGTCGGTCCCGCGAGGCCGGTCGGGGCCAAGGGGCTTTTCACGGGGGGGCAGGGACAATCACACATGGCGGTTACAGTATCGCAAGCGACCGCGTATTCAAGTGCCTCGGCGCGTCCTTGCCGACCCCTGGATGAGGGCACAATCGGCGCAAGGCCCTGTGTTTGTTGGGTTTGGGGCGGTGCCCGTAATCCTTGACGCAAGCCGCGACCGCCGTTGCACCGTCATGGACGCCAGCGGGACGGCGCCGGGTCCGCAGAGGAGACGCCGGCCGAACAGGGCGATCCCGCGACCGTGTCGAGGCGGCCGGTGAGCGCCTCCCGCAGGTCGAGGACGTGACTGGGGCCTGAGCGGAAGCTGATCCGGCCCGCCCGTCCGGGGGATCCTGGGGACTCGTCATACTCCCCCCTCGACCCGCCGATTTCCCCGAAAACCAGTATGCACAATCCATGCACAGGGGATGCACAGATCATGCGCATGGGGTGTGGTTCGGGGTGGATGTGCCGCCACGCGGGATTGCCGGTCGGTCAACGCGCGCGCCGCGCCACTGACGGGTCGTCTCGCTGGAGGCGAGCCAATCATCGGGCGCATATTTGGTGCGGCGCGGCGATCGG
>CAZRZN010000259.1:0-6067 GCA_964604565.1 uncultured Rhodobacterales bacterium | reverse complement strand
GCGAAGGCCCGTTCACCGTTTTCGCCCCCACCGACGAAGCCTTTGCCGCACTGCCCGAGGGCACGGTTGAAAGCCTTCTGATGGAAGAAAACAAGGATCAACTGACGTCGATCCTGACGTATCACGTGGTGCCGGGCAAAGTCATGTCGTCCGACCTTACCGATGGCATGATGGCGACCACAGTGCAGGGCGGTGATCTCACCGTGGACCTGTCCGATGGTGTCATGATCAACGGCGCGAACGTCGTGACCGCCGACATCGAAGCATCGAACGGCGTCATTCACGTCATCGACGCGGTCATTCTTCCCGAGTGAGAATGATCTTGGTGGGGGGCGTTATCGCCCCTCATCTATTTTTGCCGATTGTCAAATCGAACCGCCCGCTTTTTGATTGCAGACAATTAAGTCTGGCATGGCGCGTAAGCGAGAGCACGTCTTTGACGTGACGGGCTACAGGGCGTTCAAGGCGGTGTCTGGCACATCCAAGCCCGCGCGGCAGTGGATGCCCGAATTTTCAGAATCCCCCAGTGGAACTGGCAACGCGCCCCCGACGGCGTCTGGTATTTTGTGCGGGCACTTCGGTCTCCGGGGCGAACTTTCCGTCAGTCCATATCCCGCAGAACATGACCGGCAAGATACAACGATCCGCAAATCAGCACCCGCGCCCTCGGCGTATCGGAGATAATCTCCGTCAAAGCCGCCGCCATATCCTCGGCAACCTTGGCCCTGTGACCGACTTCCGTTGCAAGCCGCGCTGTTTCTTCCGCGGGCAGAGTGTTCACCTCCCCCGGAATTGACACCGCCACAAGGCTCTCTGCCCGCCCCGCCAAAGGCCGGAGAAAGCCCCGCGCGTCCTTTGTGTTCAACATCCCGCAGATCACATGCGTCGGTCGCGTTGGCATCCCCGAAAGATGCGCGGCAAGCGCCGCTCCGGCCGCCGGGTTGTGCCCGCCGTCCAGCCAGATCTCCGCCTCCGGCGCCAGATCAGCAAGCGGCCCGCGCCGCACCCGCTGTAGCCGGGCGGGCCACTCCGCGCCTGTCATTGCACCCTCGAACCCGGCGTCCCCGACCTGCAAGAACCGCAGAGCCGCCAGTGCGGCGCCGGCGTTCTGCACCTGATGCGCGCCCGGCAGGACGGGCATCGGCAGATCCAGCAAACCGGTTTCATCCTGATAGATCAGCCGTCCGCGTTCCTCCCAGACATGCCAGTGCTGACCGTGCGCCAGTAGGGGCGCGCCAAGCCGTGCCGCGCGCGCCTCGATCACTGCCATTGCCTCTTCAGCCTGCGGCGCGACCACACAGGGCACACCCCGTTTGAGGATTCCGGCCTTTTCGCCCGCGATCTTGGTCAGCGTATCGCCAAGATACTGTTCATGATCCATCGAGACCGGTGTGATCACCGTCATCTCGGGGCGCGAAAACACGTTGGTTGCGTCCAGACGGCCGCCCAACCCGGTCTCCAGCAAGACATAGTCGGCCGGCACCCGGGACATCGCCAGAAACGCGGCACAGGTCGTGATCTCGAAATAGGTGATCGGTTCGGTGCCGTTGGCCGCAACGCATTCGTCCAGCACCTGCGTCAGCGCGGGTTCCGAAATCAGCGTCCCGGACAGCCGGATCCGTTCGTGGAACCGCGCCAGATGCGGCGAGGTATAGGCGTGGCAGGTCAGCCCGGCCGCCTCCAGCCCCGCGCGGATCATCGCCTGCGTGCTGCCCTTGCCGTTGGTCCCCGCAAGATGGATCACCGGCGGCAACCTGTCCTGGGGATTGCCCAGCGCCTCCAGCAAACGCCAGACGCGGTCGAGTGTAAGGTCGATGATCTTGGGATGCAGCGTCATCATGCGCTGCAACAGCAGATCAGAGCCGGAGGCAGCTGCGGGCATCTCTATCGGTCTTTCGCGTGGGTTCGCTCAGCGCACAGAATCGTCAAGCGCGGCGTTCGGCTCCGATTCCGGCGCCATGTCCTCGGGGCCCGGCGGGGGCAGGTCGCCCCAGGTCGCGGGCGGCATGTGCATCAGCATTCGGGTGATGACGATCAGTTCCTCACGCATCTGCCGACGATCGGTCACGCGGTCCAGCATCCCGTGCTCCAGAAGATATTCCGCGCGCTGGAATCCCTCAGGCAGTTTTTCGCGGATCGTCTGTTCGATCACGCGCGGCCCGGCAAAACAGATCAGCGCGTTGGGTTCGGCGATCTGCACATCCCCCAACATCGCGTAAGAGGCGGTGACGCCCCCGGTCGTCGGATGGGTCAGAACGACAATGTAGGGTAGCTTTGCCTCATGCATCATCTGCACCGCCACCGTCGTGCGCGGCATCTGCATCAGGCTCAGGATACCCTCCTGCATCCGTGCGCCGCCAGCCGCCGAAAACAGGATCAGCGGCCGGCCTAGCCGCACTGCTTCCTCGGCAGCGGCGATGATGGCATTGCCGACATACATCCCCATCGACCCGCCCATGAAACTGAAGTCCTGCGCGGCAGCCACCACGGGCGTGCGCCCGATCTCTCCGGCGGCGACCAGCATGGCCTCCTTCTCCGAAGTGACCTTCTGCGCCGCCTTCATGCGGTCGGGATATCGCTTCTGGTCGCGGAAATGCAGCGGATCGGGCAAGGGTTCCGGCACGGCGATCTCGGTAAAGATGCCCCCGTCGAACAGCGCGGTAAACCGGTCGCGCGGGGTAATGTGCATATGATGGCCGCAATTTGTGCAGACGTTCAGATTGTCGCTGATCTCGCGGTGAAACAGCATCGTTCCGCAACTGTCGCACTTGGACCACAGGTTTTCAGGCACCTCACGGCGCGAGAAGATCGAATTGATCCGGGGGCGGACGTAGTTTGTGATCCAGTTCATGGGCGTCCTGCGCGTCTGCAAAGCTGCGCGAGAGATAGGCAAACCGTTCCGGAAATGCAATCAACCAAAGTCCCCGCGCGACCAGAGCCTGGGCACCCTACGGCAGCCCGCCCCGCGTGCATATGCCGGGTCAGCCCCCCTTCCCTCTTTCCAACGCTCATCGCCGCAGCGCAACCCGTGCCGCCAGCCAACTGACAAGGATCATCGCCAGATCCATCGGCAAAAGCGCGGCAATCACCTGCGTGTCCTCCGGTCCGAAGGGCAGCTGGCGCAAGGCCAGCCCAGACATCTCCCCAGACAGCGAAATCAGCGCAAAGGCGATGAAGTTATTGATGAAATGCAGCGCCACCGCCGGGCCAAGATTCCCGGCCCGCGCCGTCAGATCCGCTGCGGCCACGCCAAAGACCACGCTCCACAACGCGACCGTCAGCGCGTTCTCGCCATAGATCGCCGGCGCGTAATGCCCGACACCGAACACGACCGAAGGCACTCCCAGCCAGATCACCGGATGCCGCAGGCGTGCCGCGAGCTGCGATTGGAAATAGCCGCGGAAATAGACCTCTTCCGCGCCGGTCTGGATCAAGAGCACCGCCACAGTCGCCGGCAGGAAAAGCATCCAGCGGTCCAGCGGCAGACCCGGAACCGTTTCGGAATAAAGATCCCAAGGCGGCAAGGCGAAAATGACGAGGTTGAGCGCCACAAGCGACGCGGCGACCCGACCGAAATCCCTCCGAAAGGCACTCCATGGCCCGAAAAGGCCAAGTGCCGCACGGCCATGGACTGTCTGGGCGGCAAGCATCGCACCCACCCCCAGCGTGCCGGTCAACAGCAGCAACAGCAACACAGACCCCGGTGTGCCCCCTGTTTGCAGCCGCTCCAGCAGCGACATATAGGCATCGGCCTCCATGAAACTGCCGACCAGCGCCATGATCCCGCGTGCGAGACCGATCCAGACAACCGCGCCAAGCACAAGCCCGACCAAAAGACGCCACAGGTCCCGACTTGGCCGCGCCGGATCGGTCATTCTGCGGTGGGGTTCGTAGCTCATTTCGAACAAAGGGCGGTTTGACCCCTTCCCGCGGCGATGCCGGACGACATATTCGCGCAGGCAGAACGCGAGTCATCGTTCAACCGGACCAAGAACCGGAACATGGTTGGAATACCCCCATGGATCATGCGCGCCAGTCTGCGCGGCTTGCCACCAGTGAAGATACAGAAATCAGAAATCCTGCGGGCTTGAAAGAGCACAAGACCACGCCTCGGATCCCGCATGGCGCCGAAGAACGTCTGCTCGCCACTTTTCAGCATGTCGAATATCCTCCCGTGTGAGATCGAAGAGTATGGTCGAAGATCGCTTGCCAGAAATGCCGATCCTTCCGAACTGCTGTCATCAGTCAGGGCTTCGTTGCGTCCTGTAGCGACTGATTTGACCACCTGCGGGCGCAACGTCTGGCTCTCCTCCCGACAGAAATGACGCCAAGACCGGCCGACAGGACCCCGCACATGCGATGGATGTCCATGGCACAGCCGCCCTGCCCTCCGGTAGAAAATTCACCAGGATTCCGCAAACTCCTTGAATTTAATGTTTCTTTCGCAGATTGTCGCGCCGTCGATGCCAGCGCGGTCTGGCATCCATCAGGCGTGGGCCACAGCTTCCGAAAGATTTCGATGCACAGCACCTTGACCTCCGTCTCTGATCTCACTCCGCGCCTCGGGTCACTCTATTACCACTGGTGCGACGCGTGCCGCGGCGGTCCCGCACCCCGCCTGACAGCGCTCGATCTGCATCGCCTCTCGTCGGGCATGGATACTCTCGTGGTAACGGAGATCCTGCGCCTTGAGGACGGCACACCAAGGGATTTCCAATTCGTCTACATTGGCCGGACCATTCACGACATCCTGACCGAGGACATGTCGGGCCGCCACCTGTCGGACTACCCGGACAAGGGGCCCGACTCCCGGATCGGAAAAGCCTACATGGCAATGGCGCAGGATCCGCACCCACGGCTTGTCAGGCTCCCTTATGTCGGGCCGAATCCCACCTATACGGAAACGCTGGAGCTGTTCTTGCCGGTCACGGATGACATCGGCACACCGCGCTACGTCATCGTCGGCATAGAGCTGATCGGCAGGCGCCGCCCGCGCGGGGCCAACGCGGTCCCGGGTGAACCGTGACCTGCACCGTTGACCCCGGCAGCGCCCATGCTAATGCACGCACATGCTGGACGTTTTCCTCAAGACTCTCCCCTTCTTCGGGCTCATCGGGCTGGGCTACGCCGCCGCCAGGTCCCGCTTCTTCTCCGACGAAGCCTCGGCGAGCCTGACCAAATTCGTCTTTTACTTCGCCCTCTCGGCGATGTTGTTCCGCTTTTCCGCCAACCTGCGCTTTGACGAGATCTTCGAGCCACGCCTCGCCGCCGCCTATCTCTGGGGAACGGCCTTCACATGGGGCATCGGCATGATGGTGGCCTTTCTGCGCGGGCTCGACCTGTCCACCGCGTCGATAGAGGCGCAATGCGGTGCCATCGGCAACACCGGCTTTCTTGGCGTGCCCATGCTGGCCCTGCTGCTGGGACAGGAGGCGGTCGGCCCGATCATCCTGATACTGGCCATCGACCTCATCGTCTTTTCCTCGCTTCTGACACTCATGGTCACCGGCGCACGGGAAGGGCGGATGCATCTGGCCATCGTCAAGTCTCTCGCCATCGGCTTGGTCAAGAACCCCATGATCGTCTCCATCGCATTGGGCCTCATGGTATCGGCCAGTGGCCTGCCGGTTCCGGAGGTGGCAAACAGCTTCCTGACCACCCTCGGCAACGCGGCGACCCCGGGTGCGCTCTTTGCCATCGGCGCCTCGCTCGCCTCGAAATCCGCTGAGCGCATGCAGATCGCCGCATGGCTGAGCTTCACCAAGCTGATCCTGCATCCGCTCTTCGTGGGCCTCGGCGTCTATGTCTTTTTCCCCGTGGATGCCTACCGCGCCGCCGTCGCCGTCTCCGCCGCCTCTTTGCCGGTGGCGGGCAATGTCTTCATCCTCGCGCAGCATTATGGCATCGCGCCACAGCGCGTGTCCGCCTCGATCCTGATTTCGACCGCCGTGAGCATCCTCACGGTAAGTGCCGTGATCGCAACAGTGACCGGCTGGATCGAGTAGGAACGACAGCGCAGACCAAATTTTCAGCCCGCGGATCGCACCGTCCTGTGCTGTTCCGCACC
>CAZRZN010000258.1:0-6076 GCA_964604565.1 uncultured Rhodobacterales bacterium | reverse complement strand
CGGCCCGAACAGATCGCCGAGGTCGTGGAGCGCTGGACCGGCATCCCCACCGCCAAGATGCTGGAGGGCGAGCGCGACAAGCTGCTGCGCATGGAAGACGCGCTGCACAAGCGGGTCGTCGGCCAATCGCAGGCGGTGACGGCGGTCGCCAATGCGGTGCGTCGTGCGCGTGCCGGCCTGAATGACGAGAACCGGCCGCTGGGGTCGTTCCTGTTCCTCGGGCCGACCGGTGTCGGCAAGACCGAACTGACCAAGGCCGTGGCAGAGTATCTGTTTGACGACGACAACGCGATGGTGCGGATCGACATGAGCGAGTTCATGGAGAAACATTCCGTCGCGCGGATGATCGGCGCGCCTCCGGGCTATGTCGGCTATGACGAGGGTGGCGTCCTGACCGAAGCGGTGCGGCGCAGGCCCTATCAGGTCGTGCTGTTCGACGAGGTCGAAAAGGCCCATCCGGATGTCTTCAACGTGCTCTTGCAGGTTTTGGACGACGGTATCCTGACCGACGGTCAGGGCCGCCGGGTCGATTTCAAGCAGACGCTGATCGTGCTTACATCGAACCTTGGATCTCAGGCGCTGTCGCAATTGCCCGACGGGGCGGATCCGTCGCAGGCGCGGCGGGACGTGATGGACGCCGTGCGGGCGCATTTCCGGCCCGAATTCCTGAATCGTCTGGATGAGACGATCATCTTCGACCGTCTCAAGCGCGAGGATATGGCCGGTATCGTGGACATACAGGTGTCGCGCCTCCTGAAACGGCTTGCGGCACGCAACATCCGGTTGGAACTGGACAAGGATGCACGGGCCTGGCTGGCGGAAGAAGGCTACGATCCGGTGTTCGGTGCGCGCCCGCTCAAGCGGGTCATCCAGCGGGCCTTGCAGGATCCGCTGGCGGAGATGCTGCTGTCCGGCGATGTCGACGATGGCGATATCCTTCCGGTCAGTGCCGGAGCGGACGGGCTGATCATCGGCGACCGGGTGGCGTCCAGCAACCGCCCGCGTCCAGATGATGCTGTCGTCCATTGAGCGTCAGCCAATAAGGGTTGAAAAGGCGGGGAATTTCCCCGCCTTTTTTGCGTGCTTGAACATGAATGCCACCCGCCACGCGCAGGCATCGGACCGGGCAGAGGCTGTTCCGTCGCATCCATACCCCGATGGCGCATGTCTCAGCCCGCGTCCACCGCCCAATCGGCCGCCTGCATCTCGCGCAGGCGCGAGGCGGTGCGTTCGAATTCGAAACTGCCAGTCCCCTCGATATACAGCATCTCGGGACTCGCAGCGGCAGAGGCGATCAGCTTTACCCGCGCCTCGTAGAGCGTGTCGATCAGGGTCACGAACCGCTTCGCCTCGTTGAAATTCCGGCGCGAGAGTTGCGGGATGTTCTCGATGATCAGCACGCGCACGCTCTCGGCCAGCTTGAGATAATCCGCAGGGCCAAGCATCCGTCCGCAGAGATCGTAAAAGCTCGCCCGCGCGACGCCGTTGTGATAGCGCGGCAAGTCAACCTCGCGGCCCTGAACGTGCAACGTCAGATGCTCTTCCAGTCCATGCGTCAATTCCTCCCACAGGGCATCGATGCGTTTGCGCGCTTCGGCATCTGGCGGGGTGAAATAGACCTTCTCACCGGCAAGACGGTCCTGCCGGTGATCCCGCTCGGACGTCAGATCGCGAACGACCATCCGCTCCTTGAGCAAGGCGATGAAGGGCAGAAAGAGTTTTCGGTTCAGACCATCCTTATACAGGTCGTCAGGCACCCGGTTCGACGTGGTGATAACCGTTGTCCCCGCCTGAAACAGCTGTTCGAAAAGGCGGCCGACGATCATCGCGTCGGCAATGTCGGTGATCTGCATTTCGTCGAAGGCCAGCACACGGACCGAGTCGCTGACCGCCTTGGCGGCGGGTTTGATAGGGTCCTCCACGTCCATCTTGCGCAGGCGGTGCAAGTCCCTCTGGATTTCCTGCATGAAGGCGTGGAAATGCACACGGCGCGCCGGAACATCCAGCGTGTCGACGAACAGATCCATCAACATGGATTTGCCGCGCCCGACCCCACCCCACAGATACAGTCCCTTCGGCGCGTCGGGCGTCCGGCGAAAGAACCCGCGTTTCACCGGTCGCGCAAGATCCGCGCGCAAGCGTTCAAACGCCGGCAGGATGGCGATCTGGGCAGCGTCAGGCTTGATCCGTCCCTCGGCGACACGGGCCTGATAGACATCGTGTATGCTGGTCATTTCCTTCCCTTAGCGCGTCATCGCCCAGTTTAGTAGCGCGAGGTGGCATGCACCAGTCCAGCCAGTGCAAGGGTGCGGTATGAAAAGGCTGCGGCAGGCCATAAGGGACCCGCGTCGGCCACCGTCACCGCGCGGCATCGGGGCTGAGCAGCCCTTCCACCACCAACCGCTGTGACCAGCCTTCGGGGCCTGTGAACAGATGCCCCTTCCATCCGCGCGTTTGCGCCGCGGCGACGTTTTCGGCCTTGTCGTCGGTGAACAAGATGGACTCTCCGGGGAGGCCCAGTTCGGTTTCGACCATACGGTAGATCTCCGGCTCCGGCTTGATGACGCCCATGTGGCCACTGACAAACGCATGGTCGAATTCATTCAGGAAATCATAGGCCGGCGTGGCGATGGCCCATGTCCCGATGCCAAAGTTGGTGAGCGCGCAAACCGGGATGCCCCTGTCCCGCAGGGCCCGCATCAAGCGCACGGAATGCGGGATCACGGGCCGCGCCATGGCCAGCCAGTCATCGTGCCAGAGGCGGATTTCTTCTGCCCATTCCGGTGTCTTTTCGGCCCAGTCGTAGACGGTTGCACGAAAATCGCCGCCACGGTCGATGATGTCGTTCATGCCATGCAGATCAAGCTGCTCGAACATGGCGCGGCGGCGCGTCTCTCCGATCCGGGCATCGTAAAATCGTTCGGGCTGCCATTCGATCAGGACGTTTCCGATGTCGAAGATCACTGCCTGAATTGTCATTTCACCTCTCTCGCTGCCTGTCTCAAGGCCTGTTCCAGCGCGTCGAGGAAACGGCTCCGATCAGCTTTTGTAAAGCCCTTGCCACCGCCCTGACGAAACGGGTCCGCCGCGCGCAGGTCCGTCATGAGGTCGCGCATCGCCAGTTGCTGGCCGATGTTGGCGGCACTCAGCGCGGAGCCGTCGGGACGCAGGACCTGCGCGCCCGCCTCGACGCATTTCGCGGCAAGAGGAATATCGGTGGTCACCACCACATCGCCCTTGCCCGCGCGTTCCGCGATCCATTTGTCAGCCTCATCCGGGCCGTCTGCCACAATCTGCATCGTGACCAGCGGGTTGCGCGATGGGCGCAAGCCGCTGTTGGCGACAAGCACCATGCGCACCCCGTGTCGCGTGGCGACCTTTTCAGCCTCTGACTTGACCGGGCAGGCGTCTGCATCGATGTATACCGTCATGCGGGTCCTTCCTGACGGGGCGGCACACGCGGCGTTCGCCTATACTGCCGCTCGGGGCAACCCGTCTCCAAACCGGTCCAGCGGATCACCGCCGGTCCCGGAACCATTGGTCAGGTCATGACCGAGTCTCAGCCCATCAGCGCGGCAGCGTGAAAGGCAACGTGGTCTTCCATGAAGGTCGAGACAAAGAAATAGCTGTGATCATAGCCTTTCTGCATGCGGAAGGCGCCGTCCTGCCGACGGGCGGTCATGGCTTCGGCCAGCGCTTCGGGTTTGAGCAGATCAAGGAATTGATCGCTGGCCCCCTGATCAATCAGGACCGGACCGTCAAAACCATCTTGGCGCATCATCAGCGTCGCATCATGCGGCGCCCACTCCGCCTCATCCGGGCCAAGGTATGCGCCCAGCTGCTTGCGGCCCCAGTCGCTGGTCATGGGATGTGCAATGGGCGCAAAGGCCGACACCGAGGCGAAACGCCCCGGCAATCCCATCGCCAGCGTCAGCGCCCCATGTCCGCCCATGCTGTGCCCGGATATGGCCTGACGCGTCATGTCGAGCGCGAAATGCTCGGCCACGACCGCGGGCAGTTCTTCCGCAAGGTAGTCCCACATGCGGAAATGCGGCGCCCAGGGGTCCTGCGTCGCGTTCACGTAGAACCCTGCGCCCTGTCCCAGGTCATAGGCCTCGTCATCGGCAACGCCCTCACCTCGGGGCGAGGTGTCGGGAAAGATCAGCGCGACCCCGTGTTCAGCAGCCCAGCCCTGTGCCCCGGCCTTTACCATGGCATTTTCATGCGTGCAGGTCAGGCCCGAAAGATACCACAGGACCGGCACCGGCACATGCGCCGCCTCTTCGGGCAGATAGAGCCCAAAGGTCATGTCGCAGGCGCAGGCCCGTGATGGGTGTGAATAGACGCCTTGCACGCCACCAAAACACAGATTCTCGGAAAGGGTCTTCATCATATCTCCCAGATACGGCCGATCAGGCGCAGGTTATGCGCCATACCGTGCCATGAACGTTTGGACGGCACCATCCACCACGCGGGCAATTTCCGCATCGGAAAAGCTGCTTTTCAGGCCAAATACCAGCTTTGGCCAAAGATCTGCCTTGCAGAGTTCGGCAAACTGGTCCGCGGCGAGGTCCATGTCGTCGATCCGCAGTTCCCCGCGGTCGCGCGCCGCGCTGAGGTAATCGGTCATGACGCGGCGCATGATCATCGGACCGCTCTGGTAAAACTGTCGGCCCAATTCCGGAAAACGATCGGACTCCGCGACGCAGATCTTGAATATCCGCTGCCCGAAGTCCGAATAGAGAAAATTCAGAAACTTGTGGCCTGCCTGTGCAAGAACCTCCTGCGGGGGGCGGTTCATGTCGATCATGAGCACGGCTTCGTCCGCCTGCTGGCGGCACTGGGCCGTTGCGACCTCGATGAACAACAACCGCTTGTCGGGAAAGTAGCTGTAAAGGGTCGCTTTGGAGACACCGGATTCGCGGGCGATCTCATCGACGCTGGCGCCTTCGAACCCGTCGCGGAGAAAGACTTCGCGCGCGCCGTCCAGCACTTGTTCAAACTTGCGCCCCTTGCGGACAAGCGTTTCTGCGGTCATTCCGATCCTCCCCTAGGGTCGCCACTATAAACCGATCAGTTCAGTTCGGGCAAGGAAGCCGGTCCAACACCCGATCGACACGCCCTATTTGTTATGCCTTCGCGTTTTCCTCCCGGAGCGAAGATGGCCCGCCACTTTCTCAAAGAAGAACCATGCAATCCAGCAAGCTATTGGCCAGCGGATGCTTTGGCTTGGTGTTCTCGGTTTTGATTGTTTGCAACAGCGCCAGATCCTGTGACGCAGCCCTAAGCGGATTTCAGTTTTCGGATGAGCGAAAAGATCACGGAAGGGTCGATGGCAATGCCGCAGCCAAACAGGTCGCGTTATCGACTTTCTGGCAATGAGGGCTGGACCATGACAATTGTGCCCGGGACCGCCGAAGGCTAACAATTTGTCCATGGTAAGTGATTTTGTCGCTTGAACCGAGCCGGAAAGCGGCGCGGATCCCCTGATGTACCGAAAGCAGTTTGCACAGGATACCAGACGATGAACGACGCGCTGTTTTCGCGGGCGGCAACGGCCCATCGCGATGGTGCGCTGGAGGAGGCGGAAGCAGGCTATCGCGCCATTCTGGCAAGGGATGCTCAGCACAGTGGCGCCCTGCGCATCTATGGCAACGGCTGTGTGGGTTTTCTTTTGCATGTCTAAGCCGATGATCACGTGATCCATGAAAGGCCCCTTCGCTGGAATGGCCCGGGCATCGATCAAAGAGGACAGGACTGTGATGTTACGTCGACCGTCAGGCTCCTATGAAGTCACGTCTCGCCCGCTGCCGGGGCAACCTGATGGGCGACACCTCAACGCAATGATACGCGGTCAATCGTAGTATGGGTCAGGCCATCAGGCTGCAATACCACATTCACAGTCGTAGGAATCTCCGACACTGCCGACCGAGGCCCCGATCTGCGCTTCCTCAAGGCGCTCTGAATACTTGATCGACAGGTCCTGGGCGCCGCGATCACTAAGGTGGGTCAGGTGATCGCGGTCTGGATTGCGCACAGCAAGGGGCTGCTCCAGCGCATCGAGAACCAGCTTGGT
>CAZRZN010000257.1:0-6085 GCA_964604565.1 uncultured Rhodobacterales bacterium | reverse complement strand
TCAGCCAGAAAAGATCAGACATGTCACCGCTCGTTTTTCGAGCGATGAATCACGCAGCCCGGCGGAAATCAATGGGTCCTGACCCTAGGGTTGTTTGGGGGACGTTGCATACCCCAGCCCCGGCACAAGGGTAGGGCGCGCAATTTCCTCTGGCAGGCCGGAAGCGTCGTGGCGAGATCCCCGTTTCTGGGCCAACGCCGGATGCCGCAGCTAGGTTCGCGCTTGGTTCAGGATGGGATTGCCATGTCCGCATGGCGTCACCCTTCGCGTTGCTTGGCCCGTGGCAACATCAGTGTGACCATCAGGCCGGGGTTGGTATCAACCAGCGAGAGAGAGCCGCCCGCGGTCTGAGCAATCTCCGAGGCGATGGTAAGACCCAGTCCGGTGCCGTGTTCGTCGGCGCGGGCATGGCGGCGCATCAGGATCTCGCGCTGTTCCTCGGGGATGCCGGGACCGTCATCGCCCATGCGCAGCTTTACGCGGTCGGCCTCAATTTCGGCGGTCAGGGTGACGGTGCTGCGCGCGTGGCGGGCGGCATTTTCGGCAAGGGCGCCAAGTGCCTCAGCAAGATCGGCCTCGTCCAGGGCGACTGGATAACCATTGGGAATGGTCTGCCGCCAGTCCAGCCGCGCGCCGTCCGGGGTGCGCCGAAGCACGGTGATCAGGCGGTCTGCCACTTGCGCGGCGTCGGCACGGGCGTCGCCCGCGCGTGCGGCGGTGCGGGCACGGGACAGCTCTCTGTCGACGGTCCTGCGCATGGCCCGGGCCGTGTCCTCGATGCCGGCGGCCTGATCCTCGGCACCAGAAGCGCGCAGCCTCGCGGCCTCGCCCATCAGCGCCTGCAAGGGTGTTTTCAGCCCATGGGCGAGGTCTGCCGCGCGGGCGCGGGCGCGCTCGGTTTCTGCCTCCCTCGCGCTCAGCAGGGCATCGATTTCCGCTGCAACGGGTTGCACCTCAACAGGCCAGTCGCCGCCCATGCGGTTCTTGCTCCCCGCGCGGAGTGCCGCAACGCGCAGCCCGAGGCGCTGCAGCGGGCGCAGACCCACGGACAGCTGGGCCCAGCCCGCCACGGTCAGCGCCAACGCCAACAGGGCCATGACCGGCGCAAGATCCACCACAAAGTCCCGGCGAGCGGCCTCGATCTCTGCGAGGTCCATCGCAACCGAAACGCGCGCTGAGTTTCCTCCCAGTCGCGCCGGCAGCGTGACGGAGCGTTCCAGCACCAATAGGGCCGTGTCGTCCGGACCTTGCAGATGGTGGACATGCGTGCCGCCATCTCCCAGCCTGTCCTTTGGCAGTTCCAGCACCGCGTCCCAAAGCGACCGGGACCGCGTGACGCCTTCCGGCCCCTCGATCTGCCAGTATAGTCCGCCATAGGCCACGGCAAAGCGTGGATCCGCGAGCGGGCGGGCCAGTGTCAGGCCCTGGGGTCCCTGTTCCAGACCGGCAAGCACAAGGTCAAGCTGCACTCTCATTTCCGCCAAGGCGCGGCGTTCCACATGCGCACCGAAGAGTTGTGCAAGACCGAACGCGGACAGGCCAAGCGCGATGAGGATCGCCAGCGCCCCAGCGAGCGCAAGCCGGAATCGCAGGCTCATCCCTGCACCAGATAATAGCCGAACCCGCGCCGCGTGCCGATCACGCCGCGCCCAAGCTTGCGGCGCAGGCGCGCGATGACGGCCTCAAGGGCGTTCGCCTCGCGTGCGTCATCGTTACCGTAGAGATGATCGAGAAGTTCGGTGGGTGGCACCGGTCTGTCGCTGTATTGCATGAGATAGGCCAGCAGACGGTATTCCAGTGCGGTCACCGAAACGGGGAGGCCGCGCAGCGCCACGCTCATGCGGTTGGTGTCGATGGACAGACCTCCCACCTCTTGCAGAGCGGCCGCATTGCCACCGGCGCGACGGACCAGCGCGCGGGCGCGCGCCACCAGTTCCTCCATTCGAAAGGGCTTGGGCAGGTAGTCGTCGGCGCCTGCCTCGATCCCCTCGACCCGCTCTTGCCATGTGCCGCGCGCAGTCAGCACCAGCACCGGCATGGTGCGCCCGTTCGCGCGCCAGCGCTTCAGCACGGCCAGCCCGTCCAACCCCGGCAAGCCAAGGTCCAGCACGACGAGGTCGTAGTCCTCGGTGTCACCGAGAAACCAGGCATCCTCTCCGTCGTCCGTGACTTCCACGCGGAAACCGGCGCCGGTCAGCGCGCCTTTCAGGTCCGCTGCGATGCGGGTGTCATCCTCGACCGCGAGCGCACGCATGT
Organism: uncultured Rhodobacterales bacterium; assembly: GCA_964604565.1. Lineage (GTDB taxonomy): Bacteria > Pseudomonadota > Alphaproteobacteria > Rhodobacterales > Rhodobacteraceae > CAZRZN01. Next base: position 3,829 of record CAZRZN010000257.1, on the reverse strand, counting down.
CAGTCACCTCGACTGTGATCGGAAGTGGCGGCGGACCCCCGGCAGGCCGTGGAGACCGAAGCGCTGTTGCGCATCGGGAAGGGCAGGGATTGCTTCAATCGTCGTCCTCCTCGCGCTCGATCTCCAGCACGGTGCCGGTCTTGGCGTCGATCTCCATTTCATAGAGCCGCCCCTGCGGAGAGATCAGTTCCAGTTCGTAGATCCAGCGGCCATCATCACGGTCAAGTTCAAGATCGATGACGCGACCGGGACGCGCGGTCTCCGCGACTTTCAGGATGTCCGAAAGCGGCAGGATTTCGCCCGCCTCCAACGCGCGGCGGGCGCGGTCATGGTCGTCCCCCTCTGCCAAGGCGTGGCCGGCAAGGAGTGACAGGATGAGGGCGAGACGTGTCATGGCGTCAATCTCTACCGCACCCGACCTGATAGCAAGCTGACAGACACGGTCAGGCCCACGTCAGGCGAGTCGGTGCAAGAGGGGTCATCGGCGGCCAAAACGGCAGCCGCAACCAAGGAGACACAAGATGAAACGCACCATTCTCTTTACCGGGGCACTGGCCTCTGCCGCGAGCCTTTTTGCGATTGGCGCAATTGCCCAAGATCAGGGCACACCTTCCCCGACGCCCATACAGTCGAGGATGAGCCTCGTCGAGATCGCCACGATGCTTGAAAATCAGGGTTACACCGTTCGCGAAATCGAAATGGAGAACGGCCACTATGACGTGGAAATGACCGACGCCAAAGGTCTGCGCGTTTCCGCCTACCTGGATCCGGTGACCGGTGACGTGCTGCGCCATGTCGAGGACGACGATTACCGCAAGCGCAGCCATGACGATGACGGATACGATCGGGACGACGATTGATGGCCGAAGACGTCAAAACGGCAATGGTGCGGGTCTGGGATCCCCTGATCCGCATCGGCCACTGGGTTCTGGTGGCGGCCTTTGCGACAGCCTACCTGACGGAAGGCGAGCCGCAAACGCTCCATACCTATGCGGGCTACGCCCTAGCCATGACGGTGACGATGCGCATCGTCTGGGGCTTTGTCGGATCCCGACGGGCACGCTTTGGGGATTTCGTGACAGGGCCGCGGCGCGTGCTCATGTATCTGGCCGGCCTGATTACCGGCAGCGCGGAGCGTCACATTGGTCATAGTCCTGCGGGTGGTGCGATGACCGTCGCGCTGCTGTTTGCCCTGATGCTCACGGCTTTCAGTGGCATGGCGACCCTTGCGGTGGAGAAGGGTAAAGGACCTCTTGCCGGGATCGTGACTGCGCAATCCTTGTCCGCGTGGAGCACGGACGCGGGCGCGCGTTCCGTTGAAGATGGCCGCGACGATCACCAGGATGAGCATGGTGTGGGCGGCGAGGCGTTCGAGGAAATCCACGAAGTCGCCGCCAATGCCACGTTGCTGTTGATCCTTTTGCACGTCGTCGGCGTGCTCTGGGCCAGCCGCGTCCATGGTGAAAACCTTGTTCGTGCCATGATCGACGGACGCAAGCGCGCGGCCGAATGAGGACGCAACCGGGTTCGAGATCACGAGCCCGGTGGTGCCTTTTCCGCAACTGTCGAAAATGCACCGCGATCTGTGCGTGACCGCTGTAATGACGGAGTATGCTGGCGGCGATCGTATCCCGACCTGTTTGCCTTGCAAAAGATCTGGGTGCCAATTTTTCGCCACCTTCGGTTGCCGAATCCCGACCATGGCACCCGGGCAACGCGGATGAGACCGGATCAATGGCCACAAAAGACGGCGCATAGGCCCTTTCTGCCGCAGGCGACGCCCTCCCGCGGAGGGCAAAGACGATTTGTGCATCTGGTCTTTCGCGGTCTATACCTTGCGCATGAACATTGGCACCGCCCCCCGCTTTGCAGCACGTCTCAACGCCTTCAGGATCGGCGCGGCGGACTATTGGCCCGGCGCGAACAAGATCACGACCGCCGATCTGCTGGCCCGCGCCGCCACGGCCGGTCTGACGGCGGCGGATCTGAATTACCCGGATCATTTCGTCGATGACAGCCCAGCGGATCTGAGCCGCGCGCTTGAAGACAATGGCATGGTGCTGAACGGCATGGCGATGCGCTATTACACCGATCCGGGCTACAAACTCGGGGCGTTCACCCATCCGGACGCGGCGGTGCGGCGTGCGGCAATCGACGAGACCAAGAGAGGTCTGGATGTGCTGGCCGAGATGGGCGGCACGCTGATGACGCTGTGGATGGGGCAGGACGGCTTCGACTATTCCTTCCAGATGGATTATCAGCGCGCGTGGGCGAACACGATTGACGCCATGGCAGAGGTCGCGGATCACAACCCCGCCGTGGATACTGCGCTGGAATACAAGCCGAATGAGCCGCGCGCCTTTGCCTTGATGCCCGATGCCGCGACGACCTTGCTGGCGATAAAGGAGATCGGGCGCCCGAACACGGGGGTGACGCTGGACTTTGCCCATGTGCTTTACGCGGATGAGATGCCGGCCTTTGCCGCCGCTCTTGTGGCGCGCCATTCGCGAATTCTCGGCGTGCATCTGAACGACGGCTACGGGAAATGGGACAACGGGCTGATGGTGGGGGCGGTTCACCCTATCCAGACGGTCGAACTGCTGGTCGAACTGGAACGCATTGGCTACGACGGTGCGATCTATTTCGACACCTTTCCTGATCATTCCGGCCTTGACCCTGTCGAAGAGGCGCGCACCAACATCGAGGTGGTGCAGCGGTTGCGCCGCACGGCCTCGCGGCTGGTATCGGACGCCGCCTTGCATGCTGCGATCGCCCGGCAGGATGCGCCGCTCGCCATGCGGATCGTTCAGGCGGCGATGCTCGCGTGAGACTGCTGGTCGTTGGATCGCTGCATCTGGACGTCGTGCTGAACGCGCCGCATCTTCCCGCGCTGGATGAAACGGTGACCGGATCCTCGGTGGACTATGTCTTTGGCGGCAAGGGGGGCAATCAGGCGACCGCCGCCGCCCGGATGGGGGCTGCGGTCAGCTTTGCCGGGCGCGTGGGCAGCGACGGGTTCGGCGATACCTTGCGCGACGAACTGCTCGGCGCCGGGGTTGAGACCTCTCAACTGCAAACCGATCCCGGCCCCAGCGGCATGAGCGCCGCAATCGTCGATGCGAATGGTGACTATGGCGCTGTCATCGTGTCGGCGGCCAATCTTCGGATAGATGCGGACCGGATCGACATTCCCGCAGGGACAGCAATCGTCCTTCTGCAAAATGAGGTGCCGGAAGCGGTCAATCTGGCGGTGGCGGAACGCGCGCGGGCACAGGGCGCCAAGGTCTGGCTGAACGCCGCACCGGCGCGCGCTTTGCCGCAGAGGCTGGTTGCGACCGTCGACCTGCTGATCGTGAACCGGGTCGAAGCGGCGTATTACGGTGCGGAGGCTCGTGCAGATGTTCTGACCACACTCGGGCCTGATGGGGTCGCCCATGCCGGTCGGACCTATCCGGGCCACGCGGTAAAAGTGGTGTCGACCCACGGTGCGGGTGACATGTTTGCCGGGGCCTTGGCGGCCGCTGTGGCTCAGGGCGCGCGGATAGAGCAGGCCATCGGTTTCGCGCAGGCGGCTGCTGCGCTGCACGTGTCTTGTGACATGGCAGGGCGCAAGGCCCTGACCGCCGAACAGGTCAGAACCTTCGCCCAGGGTCCAGGGGCGGGCTAGCGACGGCACAGGCTCAGGTCAGTCGATAGAACCGCTGCGCCGTCGCGCCAAAGATCTGTCCGCGCGCCTCCTGCGGTAGATCGGACGTCAGATCCAAGGCCAACTGGAGCCAGTTATCATAGCTTGCCTGCAATCGGCACACCGGCCAGTCGGACCCCCACA
>CAZRZN010000256.1:0-6150 GCA_964604565.1 uncultured Rhodobacterales bacterium | reverse complement strand
CGCAGACCCTTCCGTCGTCGACGACCTCATCGAAAACAGAATGAACAAGGGCTGAATAGCAGCGTCGACAACCGCACGGCCAAATGGATAGACAGTCGCCGCCCAGGTCGGCGGCTGTTGATTTTATTATGGCGAATGTCGATCCAATGATCGAAAGGCTTGCCGCCTCAGACGGCACATGTCGACAGGCAGAGGGCAAGATTGTCCCGATCCGTGCGGCAGGGCCAGCGTCCACAAAGGGTGACTTCAGGCGCATTGAATGCAGGCGCCCCTGCCACGAGAGGTTCCAGCATGGATGTCAGTGGCCTGGGACCATTGCGGCCCGGACCGTCCGGAACCTTCCGCGGCAACATGCTGCTCGGTGCCGGTCGCAGTGCTATCCAGAAAAAGCATGCCATTACACACCGACAAGCCTACCGTGCGATTGCGAAAATCCGCGAGTGCGGTGTGGTCAGCCGTTAACTATGGCAATCAAAAGCCGCCCCTGTCGGGCCGGATTGCGCTATACTACTTGGTAACGTCTTTCGGGTGGGGGCCATCTGGAAGGAGTTGTGTGATGCAGTTTTCGGGCCTCTCGCTGTTGAGTGCACCGGTGACCACTGGCCACCCACATGGCCTGCCCAGTGACCGACAAGACCCGATGGAGCAGACGCGGATCAAACCGATCGCGGACACCCGTGATCCGGAGGCGCGCCTGCGGGAAGGTCAGGCACCCTCTAAATTCTGGAGCGCCGTTCAGGGCGAACCGGATCCATCCTCTCACACCGCGCCGCCGTCGATCATGCAGATCACGATCAGCCGGATGCTGGATGAACAGAACATACAAAAGTCCCCCGAGCCCGATTCGACAGAAGCGCCGCCAAAGCGCCTGAACACGTCGGAAGACGTTTCGCCGGAACACCTGAACAATCTTCCTCAGGCGACTGCGGTCAAAAGCGCCAAAGGCGATAGCGCGGAGGACGGCCCGAACGGCGGGTCAGACAGGACAGATCATCCGGCCTATGGAAATGAGAGCCGCGGTCTTGAACTGGACACGCTTTCGTAGGCGATCCCAGACAAGACCCATCACGGAGCCCTTGGCCGGTACTTTCGGATTCGCACCAAGGAGGCAGGCCCGGCCGGACAGGACCGTTGCGGCCCTCTGCCGCCTGAAATGGGGGGAGCTTCGATCACACGCCTGCCTGCGGATCGTGGGACAGGCACAAAGCACACCGCAGACGCCACCGATCCCGGGACGGCAGGCCACGCTTCCACCATCCGTGTCCAAAGAGAACCCCGGCCCGGCCAAACAAAGCCGTCCAGCCGCGAACACGTCAAGGTCTTCACCTTGAACCTGCGCAGCATCGCTTTTCACTGCCTGCGCGTTCCCCTATAAGCTCCGCTAAGCCCGCCGACAGGATCGGCACGGGCACCGGTTTAGGCGAGGATGGCATGAGCGAGAAAAAGACCGAGGCGGATGTGGCCTTCATCAAGGCGCTGGCGGAGTTGCTACAGGACAACGACCTGACGGAGCTGGAGGTCAAGCGCGAATATGGAGACGACGACAGCCTGCAAGTGCGCATCAGCCGTGCGGCCGCCGTTGCCCCGCCCGCACCGCCACTGGCGGTTGCACCGCCGCCGGTGGCGCCGGCAGCTGCGGCCGCGCCTGAGACAGTGGACGACATCCCCGAGGATCCTGCAGACCATCCAGGTGCGGTCACCTCCCCGATGGTCGGAACCGTCTACATGCAATCCGAACCGGGCGCGGATGCCTTTATTTCCGTGGGCGCGCAGGTCAAGGAAGGCGATACGCTGCTCATCGTTGAGGCGATGAAGACCATGAACCACATTCCCGCCCCGCGGGCGGGCACGGTCAGACGCATCCTGATCGAGGATGGCGCGCCGGTGGAATATGGCGCGCCTCTGGTGATACTCGAGTGAGAGCCATGTTCGACAAGATCCTGATCGCAAACCGCGGTGAAATCGCGCTGCGCGTCATCCGTGCCTGCCGAGAGATGGGCATTCCTTCGGTCGCGGTGCATTCCACTGCGGACGCCGACGCGATGCATGTGCGCATGGCAGACGAAACCATCTGCATCGGCCCGGCCTCCTCGACCGACAGCTACCTGTCGATCCCCGCCATCATTTCCGCCTGCGAAGTGACCGGCGCGACGGCGATCCATCCCGGGTATGGCTTTCTGTCGGAAAACGCCCGTTTCGTGCAGATTGTCGAGGATCATGACCTGACGTTCATCGGTCCCTCCGCCGAACATATCCGCACCATGGGTGACAAGATCACCGCCAAGGAAACCGCAAAGGCCCTTGGCATTCCGGTCGTTCCGGGTTCCGAAGGCGGTGTTTCATCCGCCGAAGAGGCAAAGGCCATCGGCGCCTCCTTCGGCTATCCGGTGATCGTCAAGGCCACCGCCGGCGGCGGTGGGCGCGGCATGAAGGTGGCCGCCTCCGAGGAGGAGATGGAGCGCGCCTATCAAACTGCCCGCGCCGAGGCCAAGGCCGCCTTTGGCAACGACGAAGTCTACATCGAGAAATACCTTCAACGGCCGCGACATATCGAGATTCAGGTCTTTGGCGACGGGCAAGGTGCCGGTGTGCATCTGGGTGAACGCGACTGTTCGCTCCAGCGGCGGCATCAGAAAGTGTTCGAGGAGGCGCCCGGCCCCTCGATCACCCCCGCAGAAAGAGAGCGGATCGGGACGATCTGTGCAAATGCCGTAGCGACAATGGGATATCGCGGCGCCGGCACGATCGAGTTTCTCTACGAAGACGGCGAGTTTTATTTCATTGAAATGAACACCCGTCTTCAGGTGGAACACCCTGTCACGGAGGCGGTGTTCGGCGTCGATCTGGTGCGTGAACAGATAGAGGTGGCGTCCGGAAAGCCGCTGTCTTTCGCCCAGACCGATCTGAAAATCAACGGCCACGCCATCGAAGTTCGGATCAATGCCGAGAAACTGCCGAAGTTCAGCCCTTCCCCGGGACGGATTTCGCATTTCCATGCCCCCGGCGGTCTCGGCGTCCGGATGGATTCCGCGCTGTATGACGGGTATCGCATCCCGCCCTATTACGACAGCCTGATCGCCAAACTTATCGTCCATGGACGCGACCGGCCCGAAGCTCTGGCCCGGTTGAACCGCGCTCTTGGCGAGCTGATCGTGGATGGTGTCGACACCACCGTGCCCTTGTTCCGCGCGTTGCTTCGCGAAAAGGACATCCATACGGGCGATTACAACATCCACTGGCTCGAGAAATGGCTGGAGGCGGGCAGGCTCGAAGGATAATCCGCGGCCATGAGGAAAAGGCATACCGGCTGGCGGTTGAGGGATCGAGGCTCAATGCGGGCGCGCCTTGCCGAAAGGCGCGTCGCATGACCGTAACGCCAGAGCTGCTGTTGCATGCCTACCGCACGGGCATTTTCCCGATGGCGGAGCGCCGTGACGATCCCGAGATTTTCTGGGTCGACCCCAGGCGCCGGGGCGTGCTGCCCCTTGACGGCTTCCGAAGTTCCCGCAGTCTGGCGAAGCGGCTGCGACGAGACGACTACAAGGTGACCTTGAACGCGGATTTCACCGGAGTGATCGAAGGCTGCGCCGACCGCGAGGAGACATGGATCAACGCCGAAATCCGGGATCTCTATCATGCCTTGCATCTTCAGGGACACGCCCATGCACTGGAGGTCTGGATGGACGATGCGCTGGTCGGTGGCGTCTACGGGGTGACCATCGGCGCGGCCTTTTGCGGCGAGTCGATGTTCTCCCGGCGGACGGATGCATCAAAGATTGCTTTGGCCTGGATGGTCGCCCATCTGCGGCGCACGGGCTTCACGCTGTTCGATACGCAGTTCCTGACACCGCATCTGGCGAGTCTGGGCGCCATCGAGATCACGCGAACCGAATATCGCGCACGGCTTGCCGATGCGCTGCAACTGGCAGCCGACATCCGTTCCGCACCATTGCCTGCATCGGGTCGGATCGTGGTCGAAAGCAATGCGCAGGATCGACCGGCCTGAAGGGCACAATCGACATCGGAATGCGTGGCCCCTTGCATCCAAGGATTGCTGGATTTCCAAAAGGTGAAAACCGGCACAGGGCATGGTCATGGACAACTTAACGACGCGCGGTGTCCTATTGCACGGTGCAGCGCATCACCCAGACATCGTAGCGGGCGTGATCCATGGGATTCAATGCGGGCGAAGAGGCGATCATCCATCCGCTGTAGACGGGCCGGGCAACACCGGCCTCACGGATCGTCAGAAAAGCATATGCATCACCCGACGGGTCATCCTCCGGATACCGGCATTCGCCCAAAAGGATTTCGATAAGTCCCAACCCCGCGGTCTCACCGTTCTGCAAGGTGATGTCGCTGACCTTGGCGTTGAGCTTGTCAAGCGCGCGAAGAACCGCCCCGGAGCCTTTGGACACGGCCTCTTGCGCGGCAAGTGGCGGGCCGCACCACGCCAGCGCAAGACCAACGTAAAGCGCGAAGGCCCTCATTCCTCTTCGGCGCCACCGCCGACATAGCGCAATAGCAAGGTAAGCAAGCTGACGGAGCCTTGGGTATCCAGAATTTCCTCGCCCGCCTCGTAATAGAACAGCGATCCACCAGGCGAAATTTCCACGAAATTCCCCCCCAGCAAACCCTCGGAGGCGATGGCGATCACGCTGTCGTCCGGCACGAGGACGCCATCCTCGACCGTAACCACAGTGTCGGCGCGATAAGTTTCGGGGTTCAGGTCGATGCCCGTGACGGTCCCCACCTTGACCCCGGCCAGCCGGACATCAGTTCCCACACTGATCCCCTCGACAGAGCGGAAAGACGCGCTCAGTTGATACCCGGAAGAGCCAAGCGCAAAGCCGGTGCTTTGCACCGTATAGGCCCCGAACACGAGGGCGGCGGCCAGCACGGCACCGCCCACGGCCACTTCCGCCGCCGAATGGGTCATTCGGGCGACCATGCCTCGTAGTCGCGGCGCTCTGCCGGCGTTTCGCGCCGGATCGACCCGGCAGGCGCATAGGCCAGGGCGGTGCCGGTCAGGTTTTCCTGATGCGGCTTTTCCCACGCCTTGTGGGACATCGGCTTGTTGGTCGGCGCCTCGTCATAAGTGTGATGCAACCACCCGTGCCAGTCAGGGCTGACGCGGCTTGCCTCTGCCTCACCGTTGAAGATCACCCAGCGCCGCTTGGCATCGCTTGTCTGGTAGAAGGTATTGCCCGCCTCGTCCTCACCGACCTTCACGCCCCTGCGGCTCGTGTAGATCAACGTGTTGAGTGTCGCACCATGCCACCATGTGACCGCGCGCAGTAAGGTGTTGAGAATGCCCATGGACGACTCCTGCTGTCTTTCGGACCCTGTATGGCGAATTACAAGGGCAGGGTCCAGTGCGCGCCGCGACGCAGTCGGCCGTCCTGCACCAACGCTGACTTGCCCTGCTTCATGTGGGGGCTTGGCACTCCCGCCGCGCTTGTCATCGACCACCCAGCACGATCGTATAAGCGTTCCAGCATGTCGCATGCGCAGACAAGAAAGGCGGGGTGTCCCCCGCCTTGTCAATATCGGTATGGTCTGGACGTCAGCTTGCCGACGTGCCTTCCTTTTTCTGATCTTCGTAGATCATCAATGGTTTGGCATCGGAGGAAACGGCTTCCTCATTGACCACAACCTCGTTGACCTCATCCATACCCGGCAGCTCGAACATCGTGTCGAGCAAAATGCCTTCGAGGATCGAGCGTAGGCCCCGTGCGCCCGTCTTGCGTTCGATGGCCTTCTTTGCAATGGCCGACAAGGCGTCATCTGTGAATGCCAGCTTGGTATCTTCCATTTCGAACAGGCGCTGATACTGTTTCACCAGCGCGTTCTTCGGCTGAGTCAGGATGGTGACAAGCGCATCCTCATCCAGATCCTCCAGAGTGGCGATCACAGGCAGGCGGCCGACAAATTCCGGAATCAGGCCGAATTTCAGCAGATCTTCCGGTTCAAGCGCACGGAACGTCTCTCCCACGCCCATCTCGCTGTCGTCGCGCACATCCGCGCCGAAGCCCATCGCAGACCCTTTGCCGCGCTGCTTGATGATACGGTCCAGACCGGCAAAGGCGCCGCCACAGATGAACAGGATGTTGGTCGTGTCGACCTGAAGGAATTCCTGCTGCGGATGCT
>CAZRZN010000255.1:0-6191 GCA_964604565.1 uncultured Rhodobacterales bacterium | reverse complement strand
GCAGGTCGCCCGCGAGATCGCCAAGACCGAGCAATACGTCATCTCGATGAAGCTGAGAAAGAAGGTCGAGATGCTCTTCGCCCACCTCAAGCGGATCCTCGGCCTCAACCGGCTCCGATTACGCGGGCCATGCGGCGCAAATGACGAATTCCTCCTCGCAGCAACCGCCCAGAACCTCCGGAAACTGGCCAAGATCCTTCCTGCACCGCAGCAACCGCGAAACGCCTGACAGGAAAGGCACTCGCGCCATGTTCAGCTGTCGATATTCTGCGCCAGCGAACGGGTGTTTTTCCACGGAATCGGCCGGAAGCGTCTTTCCGGTGTCAGGATTGGACATTTGGCAAGAACGCCGCGCCTTTGAACCCGGGATGGCAAAGAATTGCAGCTCCGTGCCAAGAGTTGCCACCGTGACGGAAGGGGGCGGCCGGCAAAAGGCAAAGATGCATGTGGCTGCGTTCGGACAAGGCCAATCGGGAGGGCGGAACGGTCCGGTTGGACAGGGCCGTCACCCGCCACTGCCATCAAACGCCACGACAAATGTTTTCCGCCCTTGAAGCGAAGGCTTTGTAGCGTTGCCAAAACGCCTCGTCCCGCGGATTATCCGATTGCCTGACCTCTTGCGCGCGGTGCGGATCGGCGAAGAACGTCACCGCCAGCCTCTGATCTGCGCGCGACAGATCACGGTCCGCCACGCTCTGGACGCAGCCACAAACCCGCCGCGTGGCACCTTGCCGTCCCGCACGCAAACATGCGTCCGCAACCGGTCCTGACGCAGTCCGTATCTGCGGTGCCGGGGAATTTCGCTCTGCCCGGTTGCCACCGCCGCAGGCTGTCAACCCAAGGCAGGCGGCCAAAATAAATGCTCGCCTCATTTTTACCTGTCTTTCGTTGCGCGGGCGCGGTTTTATCGTCCGTCTTCCCGACTCTGCCGTGAAAAAGCATGATGCTTCATTCACGGCTCAGGTTCAAGAATCCTCGGGCAGAGCTGCAAAAATCTCTCCCAGCCATGCCTCATACCGGCGCCATTCGTCCGGGCGTTCGGGATGTATCTTGTCCCTCACCTGTCCGGCAGAAGCGGTATGAACCCGTCTTGGGTTGTTCTGCGGAGCGAGGCAAGCTTCCTCCCAATCAAGTCCCAGGTCGGCGATCAATGCGCGGGTCTGCGTCTCGGGTGCTGTGGTCAATGCGCCATAGTTCAGCCGTCGCACCCGTCCTGGCCATGCTTGTTCGCAGCGCTTCATCCAGTTGCGATACAGCCCGTGATAGGCCACGACATCCGCAGGGTCATTGCAATAGCCAAGCGATTGAGCGGTGAAATATTGTCTCAGGTTCGACCAGCAGACCGATCTTGCATCGCGCACCACATGCAAGACCCTTGCTTCCGGGAGGGCTGCGCAGATCAAAGGCGTGAGACGGAAATTATGAGGCATCTTGTCCGTGACGAAGGGCAATCCCTCGCTGACTTCGGCAAGCCTCGCAAGATAGTCTTCGCGAAATCGTTTCAATCCCGAGGCTGTCACGCCAGCCCCATTCAGGAAACCGCGTCCAAGATCGCCTGCAAGCGACAGCTCTCCGGCGCCTTTCACCTGAGAATGAGCCGAAACGATCTGTTCGACAAGCGTGGTGCCCGACCGCGGCATCCCGAGGATGAAAATGGGCACGACGGGTGCGCCCCCGACACCCTGCAATGGGGCTATCTCTTGTGCGCCCAGCCTGTCGAACAGCGCTGTATCCTGTGAAATGTCGTAACCGGCCAGTGCCTTGCGCAGCGCATTTCCCTCACGAAGAAAGGGCCACGCCCGGTCAGGTTGATTCATCTTGTCCCAGGCGCTGAACAGCGCGTGACAGATCCGTGCCCGGTTCATCGGTGAAAGGGTCGGGGCCTCGTATAACGCCTGCATCTGCGCCAGATGCGTGTCTTCGACCTTCCAGTCCTTGAAGGCTGCGAGATTGCGATGCGCCTCGGCAAATTCGGGGTCGATCTGCACGGCTCTGGCGCAGGCGGCCTCCGCCTCGGCAAAGCGACCTTCTTCATGTGCAGCGACGCCCATGATGTTATGGGCCAGAGCAGTGTCCGGCTGCACCGCGATGACCGCCTTGCAGATGTCGGCTGCCTCCGAAAGATTGCCCCGGTCGGCCACCGCTGCGGCCAGTTCGATCATGGCGCCGGTGTGTCCGGGCGCCAGCGTTAGGGCCATGCGCGACTGGGATTCGGCCTCCGGGCTGCGGCCGAGTGCGCGAAGGGCAACGGAATGGTTGACACGCGCCTCCGGCAAATCGGGCCTCAGATCCATCGCGCGGCGCAACGAGTCCTCCGCTTGTTGAAAGGCCCCCAGTTCCAGCAGGACACCGCCATGTATCTGCCAGAGCACGTAGCTGTCGGGGTATATGGGCAGCAAACGGGCCGCCTGTTCGGCCACAAGCGCGGTATGCCCGGACTTGTGTGCGGCGATCAGTTTTTCCAGCAGGTCCTGCGAGGGGGCCGATTCCGGAAGGCGGGACAGCAGGGCACGGGCTTTCGAATTTTTGGGATACCGCTGAAGAACATCCCGGCAAAGTTCTCGCGCGCGCGCGAATTCGCCTTTCTTGTGGTGTGTTCTGGCGCGTGCCAAAGTGGTATCTACTGTCGCCATCCGGTGCCCTTTTCTTTTGCGCGCAGCGTAGGTCGGGGAAGGTAAACAGCCGGTTTCCGACCGGCGATGCCGAACGACCGCGGCGGGATGTTGTGGCGACACGGTCATTCTGGTGGATTATGGCGGCGCTCGATCATCATTTTTGTGCCCTGCCGAAAGTATGCGGGCCTGCGTGGTTGCTGCCGGTCACGTTGGCCCTTGAATTCATCATGATGAATTGCTTGCATTGGGCCATGTCGCTTTCCCCCTGTGCAATTGAATAACATGAATAGTTCCGGACCTCTTACGCAGGACCGAAACCGGCGATCACGACCGGTCCGCGTGGCCGACGCGATCAAGGAATGGGTCGTGGAACGTGGCCTGAAACCCGGAGATCGCTTACCCGGCGAGGCAGAGCTGATCCGGCGTTTTGCCATGTCCAAAGGCACGATCCGGGAGGCCATGCGGCTGTTGCAGGCTCAGGGATTGGTCGTGACCAAAACGGGACCCGGCGGCGGCAGTTTCGTGGGCGAAGTGTCCAAGGATCGGGCACATGCGCTGCTTGCCAACTACTTCTATTTTCAGAATGTTTCGATTGATGACATCTATCAGGTGCGCATTGTTCTGGAACCTGAATTGGCCGCGTCGCTGGCGGGACACCTCGATGCCGGACAATTGGCCGAACTCGAGGACATCATGACCGCCTATGCGGAACCGGCTGCAAACGCCGAACAGGAACGCGCACAGCATGTGGCCTCGCTCAAGTTTCACGCGCGGCTGGCCGAGTTTGGGGACAATGCGTTGCTTGGGTTCTTCATCGGTTTCATGGCCCAGATCCTGGCCGATCTCACGGTCTACAAGCGTCTTTATTCCAAGCCGAATCATGAACTCTGGAAGGCTGGGCGCGAACATCAGGCCGGGCTTGTGGCGTCGCTGCGCAGGGGGGATTCCGAACACGCTCGGGCCACGATGCGCGAACACATGCAAATGGCCCGCCGGCTGATGGAAGATCAGGAGGCGGTAGTCATGAAGCGTTTCATGGCCTGATCGGTTGGACGCGCCCCTTGTGCGTGCCGGGCAGAACCATCCGGTTACGAGGGCGGATCGGGCTTGGCGACATAGGCGATTGCCCGTTCAGGATCTTTCAACGTGGGCACCGTCGCGGCCCAGTCGGCGTAATCCCCTGTCGTGGCCCGTTTGTGCAGGGCCCGCAGCTCTGCCATCGGACTTTCGGAATGGTCGATCCGCAGGGTCAGCGGCGCAGCCGTCCGGTCGACGACCAGCAGGGCCGCGGACAACACGCCGCGGCTGTCGCCCCCGACCGCAACGGCAGCATCAAGGGCATCAAGCAAGCGCAGGTCCAGATCGGCTTCGGATGACAGGAAGCCGGACAGGGCGGCCTGCAAGACATGCTCAGACTGCAAAAGATTTCCGGCGACAATCACGTGTCGGGCAGATCGGGCCCCCGCCGCCGGTATGCTTTCGGCACCGGTAAAGCTGGCCGTGCCACCGTTGAGGTCGAGCGCCGCAAGCTGTCGCTGCGCCCGCCCGCTGTCCGCTGAGGTCACGGTGTCTACAGCGTCCTTGGCAGAGCGTCCGGACTGCATCCAGGTCAGCACCTCCGTGCCCCACATGGTGGATGGCAACGACCCCTGCGAGGCCGACATACCCGCCTCTGCATCCCCCCGGAGCACCCAGCCCCCGACGCACAGGCTCCCCGTGGTGGCGGCGCCACCATAGCGGCCTGTTTTTTCATCATACGCCAGGATCGAGATCGTCATGCCTCTGCCTCTTCATCTTGAGACTTGAATTTATCATGAAAATTTGGACTGATGCAATTTATCATGATAAATAATTGAACGAGACAACAGCGGAGGTAACCTCAATGTCGCTCTTTTCACTCACCCGCCGGGGGGTGCTGGCTGCCGGAACGGCGCTTGCGGTCACGCTTGGCACCCTCTCCGGCGCGCAGGCCCAGACGCCGCCGGACGTCCTGATCGTCGGGCAGATTGCCGAGCCGAAGGCGCTTGATCCCGCGGCGGTCACGGCGGTCAATGATTTCCGTATCCTGATGAACATTTATGATGGTCTTGTGCGCTACAAGGATGGCACGCTGGAGGTCGAACCGGCGCTGGCAACCGGCTGGGACATCAGCGAGGACGGCACCGAATACACCTTCACCCTGCGCGAGGGCGTGACCTTTCACGACGGGTCCGCGTTTGATGCGGAGGCGGTGAAGTTCAATTTCGACCGGATGCTGAACGAAGATCACCCGTATCACGACACCGGGCCATTCCCGCTGGCCTTCTTCTTTTCGGCTGTGGAAACCGTCGAGGTGATGGACCCCCTGACGGTGAAATTCACGCTGAACGCGCCCTACGCGCCGTTTCTGTCGAATCTGGCCTATCCCACCGGTCTGATCGTGTCGCCCGATGCCGTCATGGAAAACGGCGCGGACTTCGGGCGCAATCCTTCGGGCACCGGCGCTTTCGAATTTGTCGAGTGGCGGTCCAATGAGGCCGTCGTGGTAGAGGCCAACCCCGACTATTGGGATGGCGCACCGGAATTGCAGGCGGTGGTGTTCCGACCCATCACAGACGCCAGCACCCGCACGGCAGAGATGCTGGCCGGGGGCATCGACCTGATGGTCGAGGTGCCGCCTGTCGCCCTCAGCGAATTTCAGGGAGATGCCTACACCGTGCACGAACAGGCCGGGCCGCATGTCTGGTTCCTGATCCTGAACGCCAAGGAGGGCCCGTTCGCCGACAAGCGTGTGCGCCAGGCGGCGAACTACGCGATCAACAAGGAGGCCATCGTCAACGATGTTCTGGAAGGGACCGCCGCCGTGGCTGCCGGCCCCACGCCACCGGCCTTTGCCTGGGCCTACAACGAAGAGCTGGACCCCTATCCCTATGACCCTGAGAAGGCCCGCGCCCTGCTTGCCGAGGCCGGAGCCGAAGGCGCGGAGCTGACGTTCTACGTGACCGAGGGTGGGTCCGGGATGCTGGACCCGATTTCGATGGGCACGGCCATTCAGGCGGATCTCGAGGCTGTGGGGCTGGATGTCAGCATCGAAACCTACGAATGGAACACCTTCCTTGGGCAGGTGAACCCCGGTCTTGAGGGCAAGGCGGACATGGCAGAGATGGCATGGATGACCAACGATCCCGACACGTTGCCCTTCCTCGCGCTGCGCACGGATGCCTGGCCGGACAAGGGCGGCTTCAACTCGGGCTATTATTCCAACCCGAAGGTCGATGAACTGCTTGAGCAGGCCCGCGTGTCCACCGATCAGTCAGAGCGCGCCGCGCTCTACAAGGAGATGCAGGCCATCGTTCAGGAAGATGCGCCATGGGTCTTTGTCGCCAACTGGAAACAGAACGCCGTCACCAGCGACCGGGTGAAGGAATTCTCGCTCCAGCCGTCGTTCTTCCTGTTGCTTGACGATGTCGTGAAGGACTGACCGAAGACCTGGGGGACGGGCCGCATGCCCGCCCCCTGGGCACCGGGCGACTGGCCCGATGCGATTTCCGGATCGCCAACGCCGCCATTCGCCGCCTGTCCGGCCGGACACGGGAG
>CAZRZN010000254.1:0-6198 GCA_964604565.1 uncultured Rhodobacterales bacterium | reverse complement strand
TCAACGGTTTTCGAGACCGCCCCGTTCGACCACTCCGGCACCTCTCCGCGGGGTCAGGTGGCAGGCGTTTAGCCAATCGAACCGGGCGGCGCAAGCATCAAACGCTGCTTTTTTCGGACATCGCGGGTTTCGCCGGGACGGGCAGGGCCCTGCAAGGCGCAAAAGGCGCCAAGCCGCGCATATGAATGGCTGATGGTTGTTGGTGCGCAGCCTTTGGCCTACCTCTCTATCAGGGCAGACCAGCGAGAGGACCTCATGACCGACATTTCCCTGCTTCCCAAGGCGACGGCAGCCCGTCGACTTCTGGCCGGAGTGATGGTCGTCCTGACCTGCCTCCTGCTTGCGATACCGGTTCGGGCGCAACCCGTCGACGACCTGATGGAGGCGCTGAAGCTCGAAGAAATGCTTGAGATCATGCAAACCGAAGGCGTTGCCTATGGTGAGGAGCTGGCTGAAGACATGCTCCCCGGGGGAAACAGCCCCCGCTGGCAAGACCTTCTGACGGAAATCTATGACACCGAAAAAATGCGCGCCGTGGTGCGCCAGGGTTTCGCCGACGCGATGGAGACAGACGATCCGGAGCCATTGATCGCATTCTTTTCGTCCGAGCTCGGCAGCCGTATCATCGATCTGGAATTGTCTGCCCGGCGGGCGATGATCGACGACAGGATCGAGGAAGCCGCGCGCGAAACATTCCGGACACGGCAGGCCGAGGACGATCCGCGCCTCGACCAGATCACCCGCTTTATCGAGGCCAATGACCTGCTGGAGGCGAATGTGACCGGGGCACTCAACGCCTCTTACCGCTTTTATACAGGGCTGGTCGACGGCGGGGGGCTGCGGATGAGCGAATCCGACATCCTGTCCGACGTCTGGTCCCGGGAAGAGGAGACGCGAGACGACACGCGCGAATGGCTTTATGCCTTTCTCCTGTTGGCTTATGAACCGCTCGACGAGGAAGAGCTGGAAGCCTACATTGCGCTTTCCGAGACCGCGCAGGGCAAGGCGCTCAATCGCGCGCTGTTTTCAGGGTTCAACGCGATGTACGACGAGCTGTCCTATGCCATCGGCCTGGCGGCGGCACAGCAGTTGCGGCAGCAGGATCTGTAAGTGCGCGGGCTATGCAACGGGGCGCAATCGATGCATCAGGGCCTTGACATTCGATTGGCCTGCTGAGCATAAGCCGCGCAGAGACGGGATGGCGCATCGGCGCGTTCCGCTTTTATGTATTGAATGAACGCTCCGACGCGGAGCGCGCAGTTCGAGGCGGGGCTCTGCGCCCCTCAAACTCCGCAAGGGGCCGAAGAACGCGGCAGAAAAAAGGAAGACGCGCATGTTCGCGGTAATGAAGACCGGTGGCAAGCAATACAAGGTCCAGTCGGGCGATACGCTCCGGGTGGAAAAACTGGCCGCCGATGCGGGCGAAACCGTGCAGTTCAACGAGGTGCTGATGCTGGGTGGTGATACCACCGTCATCGGTGCGCCGGTTGTTGCTGGTGCGGCCGTGCAGGCCGAAGTGGTCGATCAGATCAAGGGTGACAAGGTCATCCACTTCGTGAAGCGCCGCCGCAAGCACAGCTCGCAGCGCACCAAGGGGCACCGCCAGAAGCTGACCTTGGTCCGCGTGACGGATATCCTGTCCGAAGGCGCGGACGCCACGGGTGTGAAGGCGGCGATCGGCGCAGGCTCCGCCCCGAAGACTGCCGCTGCCCCGGCACCCGCCGCAAAGGCAGAGGCGCCCGCCGCAGGTGACGACATGACCCAGATCACCGGTGTCGGTCCCGCGGCCGCCACAAAATTGGCGGAAGCCGGCATTACAACCTTCGCCCAATTGGCGGCAGTGGATCCGGAAACATTCGAAGCGACCAAGGTCAAGCCCGAGTGGGTTGAGCAAGCCAAGTCGCTGGTTTGATACAGACGTAAGGAGAGAGACGAATGGCACATAAAAAAGCAGG
The DNA here is from genome assembly GCA_964604565.1 of uncultured Rhodobacterales bacterium. Classification (GTDB taxonomy): domain Bacteria; phylum Pseudomonadota; class Alphaproteobacteria; order Rhodobacterales; family Rhodobacteraceae; genus CAZRZN01. The sequence continues at coordinate 4,243 of CAZRZN010000254.1, read as the reverse complement.
CGGTTCCTCCCGCAACGGTCGCGACTCCGCTGGCCGTCGGCTCGGCGTCAAACTTTACGGTGGTCAGGCTGCGATCCCGGGAAACATCATCGTGCGTCAGCGCGGGACGAAATTCTGGCCGGGTGCGGGCGTTGGCATGGGCCGCGACCACACGATCTTTGCCACCGAAGAGGGCGCCGTGCAGTTCCACAAGGGACTGAAGGGACGCACCTTCATTTCGGTCCTGCCGGCGGCAGAGGCCGCGGAGTAACGCCGAAACACTGTCATGAGACGGACATGGGGATCGGCAGCACCGCCGGTCCCCATTTTCGTTTCACGGTCCCCGGTCGGCCCCGACAATGACAAAAAGAGGTGCCAGTCACGGGGGCGCCGGCTCTGGAATTGTCCGGAGGATGCACGAGAGGAGAGTGCAGATGGGTCTTGATTCACCTTCAACGCAACCGGTCGTCAGCAGGGATCGGTTCGATTTGCGCCCGGTGCGCCGCTCTGACGTGGGGCTGATGGAATACTACACTTCGGATGAACGGGTGGCGCGCATGACCACCTCTATCCCGCATCCGCTTCCGCCCGGTGCTGCGGAGGCCTTTATCACGCGCGTGACGGCGCCCGACAGGGACGAAGATGTCTGGGCGATCGACGGGACAAAGGTGGACGGATCCGAATTGATGGGGTTGATCTCGCTCCAGCGGATGGATCGCAATCAGTCGGAAGTGGGCTACTGGATCGCACCGGCGTTCTGGAACACCGGTCTCGCCTCCGACGCGGTCCGCGCATTGGTCGAGGCAAACCCGATGGGCAACGCCACGATGTTCGCGTCTGTCTTTCAGGACAACCCGGCATCGGCGCGCGTTCTGGTGAACTGCGGTTTCGAGTATATTGGCGATGCCGAGGTCTATTCCGTCGCCCGTGCTGCAAAGATCCAGACCTGGACCTATATTCGCAAACTGACCTGACGGGCAAATCCGGATCCTGCGTCCCGGCCCATGCAGGAGTAACAGGATCCAAAACGGAGACATTCTGCCAAGGTCGGTCGCCCCGGTGCCCCGAACCGCCCGCGCATCGTCCCCATCGTTGGCGGGTTCCCATGATCGCGGCGCTTGAGCGCCGGGACGTTCCCCGTTAAACCGCCGCCAACCGCCTTCGAAAGCCAGCCCATGAAATTCCTCGATCTCTGCAAGGTCTACATCCGCTCCGGCTCGGGCGGCAATGGCTGCATCAGCTTCCGCCGGGAGAAATACATCGAATTCGGCGGTCCCGACGGCGGGGACGGCGGTGGCGGCGGCAGCGTCTGGGCCGAGGCGGTCGATGGTCTGAACACGCTGATCGATTTCCGGTATCAGCAGCACTGGTTTGCGCAGAACGGGCAGGGTGGCCGTGGTCAGAACCGCACCGGCGCGGACGGCAATGACATCGTGCTGCGGGTGCCGGTCGGAACCGAGATCCTCGAAGAGGATGAGGAAACGCCGGTCGCGGATCTTGCCGAACTGGGGCAACGCGTCCTGCTGGCCAAAGGCGGCAATGGCGGGTGGGGCAATGTGCGGTTCAAGACCTCGACCAATCAGGCGCCCCGGCGTGCCAATCCCGGACAGGACGGGGTTGAACGGACCCTGTGGCTGCGCCTGAAGCTGATCGCCGACGTCGGTTTGCTGGGGTTGCCCAATGCGGGAAAATCCACATTCCTGGCCGCGACCTCCAATGCCCGGCCAAAGATCGCGGATTATCCCTTTACCACATTGCACCCCAACCTTGGCGTCGTCTCCGTCGACAATACCGAATTCGTTGTGGCCGATATCCCCGGTCTGATCGAAGGCGCGCATGAGGGGCGCGGGCTTGGCGACATCTTTCTCGGCCATGTGGAACGCAGCGCGGTCCTCCTGCATCTGATCGACGGCACGTCCGGCAGTCTGATCGAGGACTATCACACGATCTGCAAGGAACTGGCGGAATACGGTGCGGGCCTGTCCGAAAAACCCCGCGTCACCGTCCTGAACAAGATCGACGCGCTCGATGCCGAAGAACGTGTTTTCCTCAAGGAGGAACTGGAGGCCGCCGGCGCCGGGCAAGTCCTGCTGATGTCCGGCGCCAGCGGCGAGGGTGTGACAGAGGTGCTGCGCAACCTGCGCCCGCATGTCGAACGGGGCCGTGCTGCGGCCCGCAGCGTGCCCGATGAGGACGAGGCGCCATGGCAGCCATAAGCGACGCGCGCCGCGTCGTCGTCAAGATCGGCTCGGCCTTGCTGGTCGACCGCGTCAGCGGCGATCTGCGCGCGGACTGGCTGACCGCAATGGCAGAGGACGTTGCCACGCTGAAAGCTCGCGGCGCGGATGTGGTTCTGGTGTCCTCGGGGTCGATCGCGTTGGGGCGCGGCATCCTGCGTCTGCCTCCCGGGGTCCTGCCGCTGGAACAATCGCAGGCCGCTGCCGCCGTCGGCCAAATCCACCTGGCCCGTGCCTGGCAACAGGCGCTCGCTCCGCATGGGCTGACCACGGCACAGGTCCTGGTCACGCTGGAGGACAGCGCCGACCGCCGCCGCTACCTGAACTCGCGCGCCACGCTTGAAACGCTCCTCGGCTTTGGCGCGGTTCCCATCGTGAACGAAAATGACACTGTGGCCACGGATGAGATCCGCTACGGTGACAACGACCGCCTCGCCGCACAGGTCGCGGTGACGGTGGGTGCCGATCTGCTCGTGCTCTTGTCGGACGTCGACGGGCTCTACACCGGCAATCCCAACACGGATCCGACGGCGGTGCGGCTCGAGACGGTGGCGAATATCACCCCCGAGATCGAAGCCATGGCCGGCGACGCGGGTTCGGGTTTGTCCAAGGGCGGGATGAAGACAAAGGTCATGGCCGCCAAGACCGCCACCGCCTCCGGCTGCGCGATGATCATAACGCATGGTGTCCACCCGCATCCGCTCGGACGTCTCGGCGAAGGGGCGCCAGCAACCCTGTTCACTCCGCATCTCGATCCGCATACCGCGCGAAAACGCTGGATTGCGGCGATGAAACCCAAGGGCACGCTGCATGTCGACGCGGGCGCCACCCAGGCGCTCGGGGCCGGGAAGTCCCTGCTGCCCGCCGGTCTGCGCGGGGTCGATGGGGAGTTCGGCCGCGGGGATCCGGTGACCATCCGCAGCCTGATGGGGCAGACCCTGGGCCAGGGCTTGATCCGCTATACCGCCTTGGAGGCCCGGGCCATTGCGGGGCACCACAGTTCCGACATCGAAGGTATTCTGGGCTATCCGGGCCGCGCGGTTCTGATCCATCGCGACGACATGGCGGTCTGACCGAAGCCTTTGACCCAACCGCTTCTTCTCTCTAGAAATACTCAAACCCACCGCTGGCCAGAGGGCTTTTCCGATGAAGGATCTCGACGACATTTCCGCCCTGATGCAGGACATCGGGGACAAGGCGCGCGCCGCTGCCGCGGACCTTGCCTTCGCGCCCGCCGCGCAAAAGCGCGAGGCGCTTGAAATCGCCGCCGACATGGTCTGGGAGTCCCGCGCCCGGATCATAGAGGCCAACGCGCGCGATCTGGAGTTCGGCCGCAACAAAGGTCTTAGCCCCGCCATGATGGACCGTCTCCTGCTGGACGAAGGGCGCATCAAGGGCATGTGCGACAGTTTGCGCTTGGTCGCCGCGCAGGACGATCCTGTGGGCGCCGTCATGGCGGAATGGGACCGTCCCAGCGGCCTGCACATCCAGCGCGTTCGCACACCGCTCGGTGTGGTCGGCGTGATCTACGAATCCCGGCCCAACGTGACGGCAGATGCCGGTGCGCTTTGTCTGAAGGCGGGCAACGCGGTGATCCTGCGCGGCGGCTCCGAGAGCTTTCATTCCTCGGGCGCGATCCATGCCTGCCTCGTCGCGGGGTTGCGTGCTGCCGGACTGCCCGAGACGGCGATCCAACTGGTTCCCACCCGGGACCGGGCGGCTGTCAGTGCCATGCTGACGATGACCGATCACATCGACGTCATCGTGCCGCGTGGCGGCAAGGGGCTGGTCGGCCTCGTGCAGCGCGAGGCACGCGTGCCGGTTTTCGCGCATTTGGAAGGCATCGTTCACATCTATCTCGACGCCTCCGCCGATGCCGAGATGGCCCGTCGCGTCGTGTTGAATGCCAAGACGCGACGCACCGGCATCTGTGGGGCTGCGGAATGTCTCCTGATCCATCGCGACGTCGCCGACGGGCTTGGTCAGGATGTGCTCGACGCGCTGCGTGCCGAAGGGGTAGAAGTCCG
>CAZRZN010000253.1:0-6230 GCA_964604565.1 uncultured Rhodobacterales bacterium | reverse complement strand
TAGGTGCCCGACGCGCCGGTGCGCAGGATATCGTTCCCGCCATTGCCGTTCAGCGTGTCGGTCCCGCCATTGCCGAAAATCTCGTCGCCGACGCTCGTCCCGTCGATTACGTTATTGGCGCCGTCGCCGTTGATTCTCAGGATGTCTGTGCCTTCGGACCAGTCCACGAACTGCCATCCGCTGGCGTCGAAGTCGTCGAGCCCGTTTGAGCTGTCGATATCGACGATGAAGGTGTCGATCCCGCCCGCATTGCCGTCGATCTGGAAATCGCTGGGCACCTCTGTGGGCTGGTCAAGCTCCTTGCCGGTGAAGATGGCGGTCTTGTCCTCCCCGACGACGAAGTCGAACTCGAACTCCTCGAGCGACGTGATCGACAGGCCGGGCTTATCGAAGTCGTAGGTGCCCGCGCCGGTCACCAGGATCCGGTCGTTGCCGGCGCCGCCCAGGATGGCCTCCCCGGTGTTGAAGGTGACGCCGCCGGCGTAGCGGAAGGTGTCATCTCCGTCACCGCCGCGCAGGGTGTCGTCCCCTCCCCCGCCTTCCAGGGTGTCGTTGCCGTCCTCGCCAAGGAGTTCATCGTCCGACGAGGCGCCTGTGATCTCGTCGTTGCCCCGGCCGGCGTTCAGATAGGTGGCGATGCCGTCGCCGATGAGCGTGTCGTTGCCGTCCCCGGTATAGGCGCGGTCGATGTTGAGCACGCTCACCGACACGCCGTCGATCGTGCCCGTATCCGCCACGAAATTCAGCGTTGTGTTCGAGTCCACCGCCGCGGCGTTGATCGTGTTCACGCCGTCGGCGCCGTTGAACGAGGCCACCGCATCGTAGTCGGAATACTCGTTGGTGAAGATGTAGAGGTCGTCGCTGGTGATCGTCGAGCCATAGGTGTAGATGTCGATATCGCTGATCACTATGGGCGATGCGGAGTTGTCGTCCTGGTCCACGAGCCGGACTGTCCAGGTGCCCGTGCTCGTCTCACCTCGGAACGCGTTGGAGCCGAAGTCCCACCGCCCCACATAGTCGTCCGTGCCACCGACACCGGAGTAAAGCAGGCTTTCGGTCCCCGAGGGCGAGGTCAGGTAAAGCTCGAGGTCGCCCACATCGGAAAGCCCCGCGCCGGAGAAGTTGATATCGACGACGACGTGTTCGATCAGGATGTTGTCGGCCTCGAAGCCGGTGAAGGTCGTGCCGGCCCCTTCGTCGACCGTAACCGTCGAATTCAGCACATCCTCTATCGTCGACTGCCGGTTCGACGAATTGGAGTCCAGCTCCCATGTCTCGGCAAGGCGGACGGCGGCCTTGGCGTCCACAAGGCCGAAGCCGTAGTCGTTGGAGAAGTGCAGCCCGCCGCCGTTCCAGTTGTCGGCGTAGTTCAGCAGCCAGCTGTTGCTGCCCGAGGTCGAGGGCAGCTCGAACCCGGTCGCGGGGCTGCCGACGTCCGAGCCCACATGCCGCGCGCTGTAGGCAAGGATGGCCTGCACGTCGCGCCAGCCGAGGTTCGGGTTGGCGTCGAGCATCAGGCTCGCGACGCCCGCCACCATCGGCGCGGCCGCCGAGGTGCCGTTGAAGGCTTCCATGAAATCGCCCGACCGATAGCCGTCGCTGCCGGTCCGGTCGGTGGTATAGACGTCGCCGGGCGTGCCGAAGCCCGAGACGGTGACCGAGGCGCCGGGCGACGAATAGCTCGACACGTCGCCGTCGTAGTCCACCGCGCCGACCGTTATGGTGGCCCATGAGGCGTCGCGCAGTTCGGCATTGGTGTCGTCGGTGCCGCGGTTGTTGCCCGCCGACTTGACCCAGATGATCCCGTCGCCGCCGCGTCCCGTCGACACGCCGGATTCGAAACTGGCGACCATGCTGACGTAATCGGCGTCGTCGTTGAACAGCGAGGTGGTGCCGAAGCTCATGTTCACGACGTCGGTGTTGCTGTCGGCGACCGCCTGCGCGATGGCACGGTCCATCGCGTCGAGCGAATAGTCGCTATAGTAGCTGACCAGTTCGGACTCGTAGGCCACGCCGACCACGCCGGTGCCGTTCTGGGCCGCTGCCGCGATGCCGGCGACCGCCGTCCCGTGCCGGTCGGCGGCGCCCGCGACGATCGGATCGCCGGTGCCGACCACGGTCGTCACGCCGTCCTGGAACTGCCGGCTGGCGCCGGTGTTGTAGCTGGGCGAAAGGTCAGGGTGCCCCGAATCCACGCCGTCGTCGATGATCGTGACCCGGATGCCTGCGCCGGTGTAATCGTCCCACGCATCGACCACGTTCAGGTCGAACTGGCCGGCGTTGTTGTTTTGCAGGTGGAGCTGGTTGGAAAACAGCGTGTCGTCGGGCACGAAGGCGTTCACCTCACCCGAGGGTGGCGGATTGGTCGCGATGGGCTGCGGGGTGTCGGCCACGCCGCCGGGCAGGATCGGCACCACGTCCAGCATCGGACGATCGTCGTAGAAAACGCTCGGAATATCAAAGGCCGACGCTTCCCTCGCCTGGCCTGCCCCGCCTGCCATGAGCGCGGCGATACTGGTCTCGACGGCAGCCTGACGAACCGTTCCCGCTTGGAACGTCTCGTAACGGTTCTTGGCGAAAATATTGGTCATTTCACTTCTCGCATCTGAAAATATCAATAGGAAGGAACGCCAATTTGCGCCCGCACACCGCGCCTGTAAATTGGTTAAATATTTATGATGACAGGAGAGCGGCGCGAAAGCAATTGAAGATTAACGGCGCAAATTCAAGCGTTTGATAAGTAAGACCTTTAGAACCGTAGTATCTTCATGCAGCTCTCTCTATCCCTCGCTTTTCAGCGGAAGGATCATGGTTCCGACAGTCCCCAAGTTGCCTGCCCTGCGGATGCGGGATCGCCGGAATTCACGTCGCGTTCGACCGTTTTTGCCCCGGACAACCCGCCGCGGTCGGGCAACCATGCGTTTCTGAACAGCTCAGGCAAGGAAGGATACCGCTACATTGACCAGAGGATGAACAAGGACACGGGCGGGCCTTTGGTCAAACCTCGGTAAAACACCGGGTCACATCTCATCGGAAATGAGCACCAACATCTTTTTCGGTCACAAGGCGCATGCCGAGATGTGCCGGTGGCGATCCCACGGCGCATCCGCCCCGGGCGGGGTCGCGGATGAGGTAGGACATGGCGGCGACATGTTCGCCTCCGACGTAATAGGCCGGACAGCGTGCCGGATCGACGTCGCCCGATGTGCCTGAAACACAGTCCTGCGTCCACTCCCATACGCTGCCATCAAGGTCGGCGACGCCCTCCGGTGACGTCGAGAAACTGCCGCGCGGTCTCAGGGCGCGCGGGGCCAGCCCCTCGGTCAGGTATGTCGACGCCCAGGTGAGGGAGGGATCGGTGAAGATCGGATCGACCTTCTCCGGCAGGACGGACGCCGCCATCTCGGTCCATTCGCCGGCGGTCGGCAGACGGAAGGTCGCGCCGGTCGCGGTGTTGATCCAGCGCAGGTATTCACCGACATCGACATGGCTCAGGCCCGTCGCCGGGGTCGCCCGGGCGTCCTGATCAGGCCGGACCCGCAGGCGCAGGGTGCAGCCGCCGCGGTCATGGCAGGTGTTCCATTCCGCCACGCTGACCTCGTATTTCTGGACGTAGAGCTGCGCTCCGTTGGACAGCGTAATGGGGCGCGCAGCCATTTCCGGCAGCAGCGCCGGATCATGCCCGGTGCCGCGCCGGATCAGCGCGGCACCGAGAAGAACCGCCGCGAAGAGGATCGGCGCAACCAGAAGAAGGGACACCTTCAGGCCGGGCTTGCATGTTTTCGCAGCGGTCATGTTTCAGCTCCTCCTGCTCAGCTTTCGAAGGGTCGCGGCTCCACGACCTGTTCCATCAGGGTGTTGTCCCACGCGCCCTCGACGACGAAATGCGCGGTTCCGCCCAGCATCGCGCCGATGATCAGGTTGTGGTTCACGTAGGCATAGACGCCCGGCTGCTCGAAGGTGTACATCGCCGCCGCCGCGCTGCCGCCGCGAACGAACCAGGTCTCCATCCCGGTCAGAGGCGCATCGCTGAAGGAACTTTCCCAGACATGGTTCCCATGCCCGCCGATCAGGTGCGGACGGCTGTCCACGTTGCACGAATTATGCACCATCAGGACCGTCTCGCCGACCTTGGCCTTGAGCGCGTTCTCGCCCGTCAGCGCCCCGACCGCGCCGTTGAACACCTGGTGCGTCGGGATCAGCGTGCGCATCGCGTCGAGACTGTCGGCATAGTCGTCACCGGCCGTGTCATAGCTCTTGTAGTCGCCGTTCTCGTCCATCGGCAGGTAGTAGTCCTGCTCGCCGATATAGGCGATGCTGTCATATCGCAGCGGATTGCCCTGCGCGTCCTTCAGCCCGTCGCGCGGCAGCACCATGATGGCACCGTTCATGCCGTGGGCGACATGGTAGGGGATCATCGCACCGCCCGGGGCGCAGTGATAGGTGAAGCAGCCCGGTTTCGTCGCCTTCCACCGCAGCACGCATTCCTCGCCGGGATAGACATGGGTCAGGCCACCGCCGCCCAGCGCGCCCGTGGAGGCGTGAAAGTCGATGTTGTGCTCCATCATCGAATCTGCGGGGTTGCGCAGGGTCAATTCGACCATGTCACCCTCGTGGCAGATGATCAGGGGACCGGGGACCGACCCGTTATAGGTCAGCGCCCAGACGCTGGCGCCGGTGTCTTCATCGACGACCATCAGGCGCTCTTCGGTCACCATGGTGATCTCGATGATCTTGGGTCCACCCGTGGCGACCTGCTCGTGTTGCGGGGCGAAGGGCGGCGCGACAAGCTCCTGCCTGACGCGGGTATAGCCTGACAGGTCCGCGGGCTTGGCCGTGCTGGCGGCCGCGCCGTCGGCCGCAGCCTTGTGCAGGTTGCGCGACACCGCGTCGGCCTTCAGAGAAGGCTGCGGGCGGCGGGCCGCCATTGCGCCCGCACCGGTCATGGCGGCGGCACCGGCCAGAACCGATCCGCGCAGGACGTTGCGGCGGCTGGTTTTCATGAGGCCTGGGTTGATCAACTTGGTCATTTTATCCTCCTGGGAAGGGATGGTGCCGTGGGCAAACCCACGCGCACCGATGCATCACATGCTGTCGAGTTGCTCTTCGAAACGGGTCATGGCCTTTTTCGGCACGCGCCCTTCGAGGAAATCCTCCGGCACCTCGACGTCGCCCACCGCGATGGTCATCACCATGCCCATGGCGTAGTGCGGCTTGCAGAGCACGCCGTAGACGCCCTCGGTGTCCAACGTGACCTCGATCTCCTCGTTGATCTTCCCCTTGAAGCCCTCGGCGCCTTCGGGAACCATGCCCTTTGCGGTTTCGGCGTTATGACCCTTGTCCGTGGCGATGAACTTGATCGTGTCGCCGGGGGCGGCCTGAACGAAGCCCGGCTCGAAAACCATGCGCTCGCCATCGGCGCCCTTGTTGAGCATCTTGACTTCGAATGTTTCGGCGAAGGCGGCGCCGCCCATCAGGGCTGCAAGTGCAAGGCCGGTTGCCAGTGTGCGGATCATCGATATCTTCCTTTCAGATCGCTGTTTCGGTTGACTGAAAGATACCCTGCCGCGGTGAGCGCTTTTTGCTCTGGCGCAAACTTCTGAGCGATGCCTTGAAAACATCCTGTTGGTTCGGCGCCCCGGAATGTGGCAGAAGCCGCAGCATGGACGCTTCTCCTACGCGCAAGACCCTGCCGCGACTCGACGAGAGCCTGCTGACGCACCTGCCACCGTTCTCGCGCCTCGAGAAACGGCAGATCCGCACGATTCTCGATCAGGCCTCGTCGCGGCGCTACGCCGAGGGCATCGCCATCTTCCAAGAGGGGCACCCGGCGGAACGCTTTTACATGCTGCTGGACGGCTATGTCCGGGTCGTGCGCATCACGCCCACGGGCGAACAGGTCACCGCATTGCACATCCCGGCGGGCCAGCTTCTGGGGATTGCACGTGCGATCGGGCGGGACACCTATCCCGCAACCGCGATGACCGCGTCCGAATCGCTCGCGGTCAGTTGGCCGATGCACCTGTGGGACAGCTTTGTCGCGGAATACGACGGCTTTGCCACCGAAAGCTACAGGACGCTCGGCCAACGGCTGGGCGAAGTGCAGAACAAGATCGTGGAAATGGCCACGCAGCAGGTCGAACAGCGTGTCGCCAACGCGCTGCTGCGGCTGATCAACCAGACGGGTCGCAAGGTCGAAAACGGGATCGAGATCGATTTTCCGATCACGC
>CAZRZN010000252.1:0-6307 GCA_964604565.1 uncultured Rhodobacterales bacterium | reverse complement strand
GCATCTGGACCGTGTCGTAGCCGGAGCGCAGCACGAGGTTCTCAATCGTGATGAAATCCCCGGATATGTCAAAGGCATAGGCCCCGGACGCGGTGCTGCCACGATCGAACACCGCGCGGTTGGCCGGATCGTCGGGCCCGCGAATGACAAAGCGTTCCGCCGCGGCGTCCCCGGTGCCCGACACGCTGTCGTCCAGCAGGATGTTCGCGGTCAGCGCATAGTTGCCCGTGTCGATCCGCACGGTGTCGCCCGCCCCCAGATCGTAGGTTTCCAGCACGCGGCGCAGGGAATCCATCGGTGTGGCCGCCGACAGACCGTCGTTGGCCGCGTCGCCCACCGCAAGGCTGAACTCATCCCCCTGCAACGATCCGTCATTGACGTAATAGGTGGTGATTGGCGCGGCGATGTCGAAGTCCGGCGAAACCCCGCCAAGCGTCGCATCATCGGACGCGGTGATGCGCAGGCTGTAGCTGTCGATGGGCTGCACATCCGGAACGGTCCATGTGAAATTGCCGTCGTTGACCTCGCCGGTCGCAAGGGGCGCAAAAGCACCGCCATCCTGCGACAGCGCGATATCCACGGTGCCCGTGACGCCCGCCGACCGCCAGTCGATCTCCAGCATATCACCGCGCTGCACGCTCTCGCCCAGCGTCGGGGAGGTGACCAGAATGAACTGCGCCGGACTGTTGGACGCCTGAACCGTGCCACCATAGGCGCCGAGGTTGCGATAGCCGCCGTTTTGCGCCGGCTCCTCGCCGATCGGCGCGGCCAGATCGGCGCGGTCGATCCCCGGCGATTGCGCCGTTCCGTTGGCACGCGCCGACAGAATGCTGACCGGCAGGCCGGTCGCCGCGTCGCGCACGGGCGCCAGCGACGCGGCCGTCTCCTGACCGTAAAGGCTTTGCAGGTGGAAATTGTCATCCGCGCCGAACGCCGCACCCGTCGCCCCGATCACCCCGTCCGCGCCGGTCGGATCGACGAACAGCGGATCGCCGACAAGGCTGTTGCCATCGAGGAAGCTGGCATTGCGCCAATCCGTCAGCGTTTCCCGCGCGACATTCTGCCAGACACCCGTCACGCCACCGCCGGTGGCATGGAACAGGTTGAAATCGGACTCGAAACTCGCCTGGGCGGTCGGGTTCACCCGCAGCGCCGTTGCGGCGATCCCGTCGGCCACCAGAATGTTGTCACGCACAACGCCGTTGCGGTCGCTGCTCAGAACATCGAGCGCATAGCCGGTGGACGTCTTTACGACCGTGTTGGACCGGATCGTTGCGCCACCGGACACGTTGCTCACAAGACCCGTGCCGGACGTGTTGTAGATCAGGTTGTTGGTCGCGGTCACCGCGCTGGAACCGAACAGCGACATGCCCGTGCCGCTGTTGTAGATCACGTTGCCGAAAAAGCTGCCGGACCGGCTGGTCGTGATGCCGGTGTCCGACTGGTTGAAGACCCTGTTACCCTCCACCCGGGCAAAGCTGGTCGATGTGTCGATCCCGCGATCACCGTTGGAGATTACGTTATCGTAGGCATCGGCCCCGCCGATCAAATACAAACCGCGCCCGAAGCGCGCCAGACCGAACCGGTCGACACTGTTGCCGGCGACCACGATCGCCCCGCTGGCGTAGATCCCGTTCCCGTCGATGCCGGTGACGATATTCCCGAGCGCCAGCGACAGGTCGCGGTCGCCGATGCTGAAATCGGAAGACCCGGTGTTGCTGACGTAGATGCCATCGTCGGCATCCGAAATCGTGCTTTGCGTCAGCGCGCCGGCACCGGGATTGCGCAGGTAGACGCCATAGTCACCGATCCTTTGCAGGTCGAGCATCTCGATCACCGGGATCGTGCCCTCGATCCGCACAGCGTCACTGCCGATGTCGCGCATCGTCACCGAGGAGACCCGGCTCAATGCGCCGCCCATATACAAACCATCGCCGCCGACATCGCGGACGTCGATGTTTTGCAGGACACCGTTGGGCAGACCCTCCGTGATGCGGATGCCTTCGCTCAGCATGTCGCGCACGGTCAGCCCGTCGACATTCAGGTCAGACGATCCGGAATGCACCCACAGACCGCGATCGGCATCCGCCAGCGTGACATTCTCGATCGTGATGAAATCCGCGTCGTAAAGTTCCAGCGCATGGATGCCGGTCTGCTGACCCAGAACCGGACGGAGCTGCGTCATCCCGGCGGTCGATCCGCGCAGAACGAACCCTTCGTCAAGGCCAAGCCCGAAATCGAAGGTTCCCGAAACACGCATCGGCGCCAGCAGCGGATAATCGCCCGTGTCGACATGCAGGATCGATCCGGCCCCAAGCTCATAGGCGCGCAACAGGTTGATCGGATTGCCCTTTGGCGCGGCGGCGGTCTTGCCCGTGTTGCGGTTGTCCCCCGTGGCGCCCGGCGTGAAGGTGTCGTCGGCGTCCGATCCGTCATCGACCCAGAACTGGGTGCCATCCTCCGGCACGCTGAACGGCTCGTCGGCCCGGTCAAACACCGCCGGCATGTCGGCAAGCGCGATTTGCAACCGCAGGCCGTGCGTGCCGAAATCAATGCCGCTCGTCTCCGGGATCCAGACATGCTGGCCGTCATCCGCCGTGGCGGCGGCGATCGTGGTGACCAGTTCCGGTCCGTCGGCCGTGTCCTGCCACAGCGTGATGGTCACAGGCGATCCGCCGGTATCGCCAAAGCTGTCCCAGCGGATCGTCAGCGGTTCGGCGCGTTCCCAATCGGTGTAGAGGTCGGGATAGACCAGACGCAGGCGCGGCGTGTCCACCGTGCCATCCGCCACCCGCGCAGGCACGGGCACGGCGCCCGCATCGGTGCCCAGCCGCGAGGAGGTCATGAAGGCGAACGCCTGGTCCAGTCGCGCCTGGTTTGTGCCGCTGCCGTCGCGCGCCGCCTCGAACCTGAAGACGATTTCGCGCGCACCGGCCGGAATTTCCACCCGCGTCGCCAGACGCTCCCAACGGTCGCCGGGATTGGTGCTGTCGATCCGGATCGGCGCATTCACCGCCGCCCCGTTCGCATCGCGGAAGGTCAAGGTCACGCTGCCCGCATCCGCAAAGGGTCCGGCCCCATCGGAGCGCATCCGCGCGCCGAAGACCAGATCCGCCAGACCCGCGTCGATCTCCGCCGCGGAAAACTGCGTAAGGTCCAGGGCCACGACCTGCTCGGCAAAGCCGAGCGAGGAATTCCCCGGCGCAAAATGCCCGCCGTCACGGAACCCGCCCGTTACGCCCTGGGTGGCCGAAGCGTTGACCGTCCATCCCGAAAGGTCGGCGTCGAAGCCCGGGTTGGTCAGCAGGTTCGGCACAAAGCCCTCCCGATCGGCCAGATGCGCGGGATCGCCCGCCTCCGCCGCCAGAGAGGACTGGCTCTGCCCGGCCAGCCGAGGCAGGATCGACAGATCCCCGCCCGCACGGTCGGCAAAGACCGGCCGCGACAGGAGCGGGTTTATCCGCGTGGTTCCCTGAGAGTTCAGGTCAAACCGTGCAAGATCCATCTGCCAATCAAGGATGTCGTCGAAATCGCGCGTCCAATATGCGATCCGCCCCGTGCCTTCCGCATGCAGAAGGTTGTGATCGCTGAAGAACCCGGTCTGGGAATTGTCCGCCACATTCAGCGCGACCCCCGCACCCACCCACAGGACGGAGGACAGAACCTCCACATTCTGCGCGCCGTCTTGCAGGCGCACGGCGTCTCCCGTCGGTGCATCGACGGTGATGGCTTCGATCTGGACGCCGGATACACCGGACACCTGCACCGCCGCATCGGTCGTCCGCTGGAAGGTGCTGCGCAGGATTTCCTGACCGGCCGTGGCGTTGACACCGATGCCGCTGTCCTGCACCGACAGGTAAAGGATCCGGCCATCAAAGGCATCGACGCCTATCGCGCTGTCGGTCACGCGCACGCCGTCCGCCATGGATGCGCCGCCGATCAGACCGGAGCCGGTGACCCCCACCGTTCCGCCGCTGACATCCGTGTTCAACAGCGTCGCCCCGGTCAGACGCACACCGGTAGTGACCCCTGTGACCGTATTCCGCCCGTCGGCCCCAAAGGCAGCAGCAGGATCGCTGACCGTGCTGGCCAAACCCGTCTCGCCACTGATCCGGTTGCCGGAAAGCGGGGCGGCCGCGTCATGGGCCAGGCCCAGCGTCACGCCCGCGATGTCGTTGTCGACAATCGTTCCCGTCACCGGGGCGGAAATGGTCAGCGCCGTGTCCCCGGCCAGCGCATTGCCCTCGATCCGGGCCGAAAGCGCGGTCGCTATGACGGTTCCGCCCCGGATCTCGGATGCGCGCATGAGCAGATCGGATTGACCACCCAGTTGCAGGGCCCCCGTCACCACGATGCGTTCGATTGCGATGCCCGCACCGCCGGTCAGTTGCACACCGGATGCGGTGATATTGCGCAGCGTCAGCCCGTCCGCCTGCGTCGCGATCACATCGCCAGCGGTCACGCCGGACAGGGTCGCGTCGGTGCCGGTCACGGTCACTGTGCCGTCGATGACAGTGCCGCGCCCTGCACCGATGACGGTCTGCCCGTCCCCTGACAGGGTGAGCGCGCCGGTATGGTCGCCTTCGGCGAGGACCACGGTTACCGGGCCGGTGGCGGCGTTCAGGATCGCCTGAGCCTGCGAGAGATCGGCGGCCTGCGCCACCCCGGGCGGCATGTCCCCCCGCAGCGTGACAAACCCGCGATAGGCGGAACCGGTGTCGTCAGCGCCGCCTGTCACGAAGCCGACGTGCGCCTGCCCGTCCTGAACGGACAGTTCAAGCCCGTTCAGCGTGCCCATCTGCGGCGTCAGGCCCGCGCTCAGCACCTCACCGGGCAAGCCGGCCTGCCATGTCGTCCCCGAGAGCATGCGGTGTTCGATGTCGACACCATTGCCGGGCACATCGGTGTCGATGCCCTGCCAGATCAGGTGGACGCCGGTCGCATCGGACGCAAGCCGGGGCGCGTCGGCGATCTGTCCGTCCACCGTCAGCCCGGCGGACCGATCCTGCCATGTCCCCCCGGTCAATTCCCAGGCGGCGATGCTGTCGAACTGGCCCGCGGCGCCGTTGTCCTGCACAAAGGCAAGATGCAGGTCCCCCGACCCGGCCTCGAACGCCAGCGTCGGCGCAAAGCCTGCCGCGCCGACTTGCTGCGGTGCGCCCCATGTGCCCGATGAGAAAAGCGCCACCTCGACCTGCGACGTCAGCCCCTCTCCTGTGGCCCAGGCCAGCGCGACGGTATCCCCATCAAGGGCCACATCGAAGGCGGTGACCCCCGCCGCCGCCAAGACCTGACCCGTGGCGCCGAGGGTGCCCCAGGTTCCAGCGTCCAGTTGCCGCGCCTCTATCCCGGTGGCCGTGCGCCAGAGCGCCAGCGCCCCGCCGGCATCGGACCCCTGCATAAGCTGGAGTTGATCCGCCGCCCCCGCGGCCCCCAAAACCAGCGGTGTCGCTGACTGCCAGCCGGAGCCATCCCAGGACAGGACGTGCAGCACGTCCTGCGCGCCGGTCTCGATCCAGCCCACCACCGGCGCGCCATCGGCATCCGTGGTCACCTGCACCTCGCGCAGCGTGCCGGTCGCACCCTGTGCCACCCCCTGCCCCGTGGCGGACCCGTCCAGTTCCGTCCACAGCGTGCCGGTCTGCCGTGCCAGATGCACGCCCTGCCCCGGCCCGTCGATCCAGGCGGCAAAGGTCGCGCCGCCCGATCCCGCCACATCGAAACCTGCGGGATCGAGGCCCTGCGCATCCGCGAGGTCAAGACCGGACAGGCCCGAAAGCGTGGTCCAGGCCGGACCGGCAACAACCGCATCGGGCAATGTCGGCGTCGCCGGTGCGGGCGCTGGATCCGGCGTCACGACAGGATCGGCCGATCCCGCACCAAGGCCCGGACCATCCGTCCCCGGGCCCCAGTCCAATAGGTCCCCGGTGGAGGCCCCGGCCAGCAGGTCGTCATCGCCCAGCCCGCCGAACATCAGATCGTTGCCCAGCCCGCCGGCCAAAAGATCGTCACCGGCGCGCCCGAACAGGCGATCCACCTCGCCCTCGACCCCGGGCAGGCTTGTCGATGTGCCATAAAGCCTGTCATCGTCCGCGCCGCCATCCAGCATGTCGCGCCCGGCCCCGCCTTCGATCAGGTCATCGCCTGCGCCACCCTCAAGCACGTCGTCGCCGCCGTCGCCGCGGATCACGTCATTGCCCGCCCGGCCCCGAATCCGGTCCGCATCGGCCCCGCCCGACAGATCGTCCGCCGCATCGTCGGCGCCGATCATCGGGATCGACCTCCGACGAGCGAGACCGGTTTCGGA
>CAZRZN010000251.1:0-6343 GCA_964604565.1 uncultured Rhodobacterales bacterium | reverse complement strand
GCCATCAACCTGTGCGACATGCATGCGAAATATGCCAACGTCATGCATAGCGATGAGGTTGTCGATCACCTGAACACCCTCAGCCAGGGCATGTTCGACCTGCCGTCCGGTGCAGGAATGTCCCGAGCGACGGCGGCGGAATAGTCGCCGCACCTCCCAAGCCGCCGGGCCCGGCCCCGGCGGCCCCGGCGTCAGGAGCGCAGTTTGTATGAAATTCACCCGGTCCGATTATGTCTTCCTTTTTCTCGCCACCGTTTCCGGAGCCCTGTGCTATGTAATGGTCGGACCTGGCGTGGTGCTTGAGGCCACGGGGGATGCCGCCTGGCTCCTGCTGATCATCCTGCCGCAACTGGCGGCCGGACTGTTGATCGGCGCACTGCTGCAGCGCCTTGTCAGCCGCGAAAAGATCACCCGCACACTGGGGGAAGGATCTGGCATACACGGGCTCTTGCTGGCCTCGCTTGCTGGAAGTTTGACCCCCGGTGGCCCCTTCACTTCTTTCCCGCTGGTCCATGCCTTCTGGATGGCCGGTGCCGATGCCGGGACCTTGATCGCCTATGTCACTTCTTGGTCCCTGTTGGGCCTTAACCGGCTGATCGTCTGGGAACTGCCCCTGATGGGCTGGGAGTTCACCTGGGTCCGGATTCTGGTTTGCCTGCCTCTGCCGATCCTGGCGGGGCTGCTGGCGCGCTGGCTTACGCGGATCTCGGTGCTGGCCTTGGCCAAGGCGCCCGCCGAATGATCGTCGCGCTGGTGATCATCTGGGGCATCGTGGTGGTGCTGTCGCTTCAAGTCTGGCAGCGCATGGGCGTCACCGGGCTGACGGCATCGAGCCAGAGCGCGATACAGCAATTCAAGGGCCTCATGTTTCGCCTGCCACTGGCGCTTCTGATGGCGTCCTTTCTGGTGCGCATCATCCCGGTCGAGACGATGACGGCGACGATCGGGCCTCAATCCGGTCTGCTGGGTATCGCGATCGCATCGGTGCTCGGTGGGATCCTGCCGGGTGGGCCGATGACCTCCTTTCCCATTGCCCTCATCTTTCTGCAGGGGGGGGCCGGCATCCCGCAACTGGTCAGCCTGATCGCTGGCTGGTCCGTTTTCGCCCTGCATCGGTTGCTGGCCTACGAGGCACCGATCATGGGCTGGCGCTTTGTCGCGCTGCGCGTCCTGTCCAGTCTGGCGTTGCCCCTGCTGGCGGGGCTGCTCGCTCAAGTCGTGGTTCTTGCAATCACATTCTACTAACCCTTTCACACCGGAGCCTTCCATGACACCTGACCGTTTCGAAGACCATTCCTGGAAAGACATCGCGCCCGATGATCTGTTGCAGATCTATTCCGCCTACAGCCGCGAAACCTTTGTGGGGCCGAATCCGGCGCTGCTGCTGATCGACCTGTACAATATGGCATATCAGGGCGGTGCCAAGCCGCCGGTAGAGTTGCAGGAAGAGTTCCCCAGTTCCTGCGGGCAATACGCCCATGCGGCCATCACGCCCACCAAACGCCTAATTGCCGCGGCGCGGGCGGCCGCGGTCCCGATCTTCTACTGCACCAGCGATTTCCGTCCGTTGGCCGCGCCCCAGGGCGTGGGCGCCACACGCCGCAAGATGAAGAAGAAATCTGCCGAGGATTATGAGATCTGGCACGACTTCGCCCCGCAGGATGGCGATGTGATCATCAAGAAACAGCGCGCCAGCATCTTTGCGGGCACCCCGCTGGTCTCGCATCTGAACATCCTTGGCGTGCAAAGCGTCATCGTCTGCGGCGAAAGCACATCGGGCTGTGTGCGCGCCAGCTGCGTCGATGCCTATTCGAGTGGTCTGCATGTCTCTGTGGTCGAGGAATGCACTTTCGACCGGCATGAGCTAATCCACAAGATCAACTTGTTCGATCTGCACCACAAATATGCCGATGTCATGCATGTCGAAGAGGTGTTGGATCATCTGGGCCGAACCGAAAGCGCCCTGGCCGCCGCGGAATGAGCCCGGCGCCCGTCAGGCCTCCAAGGGCCGAAGACGTCCCTCTCCTGCGTGGAGAGGGACGTTTCACCGATGACGCGCAGCCTGATGGATGCGCTCAGATGGTGTTTCTCCGTTCGGATGTGGCGGCGGGCCGGATCACCCGGCTGGACACTGTCGCGGCCGCCGTGATGCCAGGTGTGCTGGCTGTCATCGGCGTAGCGGAGCTGGATGCCATGGGTATAGGCCATCTGAAGCCGTCCCGTCTGCCATCCACCTCCGATGGCCTGCCTGTCCATGTGCCGCCCTTTCCGGCGCTGGCGGACGCGGCTGTGCACTATACCGGGCAGCCGATCCTCGCGATCGTGGCGGAAACCGGTGCCGAGGCGCGAGACGCCGCCGAGGCGATCGACCTGCAGATCGAGGAAACCCCCGCCGTCACCGACCTCGCTGCGGCGAAACAGGGGCCGGACATCTGGCCATCCGCTCCAGGCAATCGAGTCTTCGTGCATTCGGTCGGGGACAGGGTGGCGGTCACCAAGGCTCTGGAAGAGGCGGCCAATTTGGTCACGCAGCGCCTGACCATCAGCCGCGTCACCGCCGCCCCGATGGAACCGCGCGGCGCGCTGGCGGTCTGGGATGCGGACACCGAAGTCTATACAATCACCACCGGCACACAGACGCCGCACGCGCTGGCGCGCACGTTGGCCGCACTGATGGGCACGCCCCCCGAGGCTGTTCGAGTCCAGAGCGGCCATTGCGGCGGGTCGTTCGGGATGCGCAACGGCGCGATGCCGGAATATCTGCCGCTGCTGGCCGCCGCCCGCACGCTGAGCCGCCCGGTCAAATGGATCGAAACCCGGTCCGAAGGGTTCCTTGCCGATCCGCAGGCGCGCGAGCAGATCGCCGACGCGACGCTGGCGCTGGATGCCGAGGGGCGGTTCTTGGCGCTAAAGGTCGAGATCATCGCCGCGATGGGTGCCTTCATCGGGCCGTCCACGTTGCATTCGTCTGTCGGAAATCTTGGATCGCTCGCCGGTGTCTATCACTTCCCAGCGATCCATGCACAGGTCGAAGGATTGCATCTGAACACGCAATCCGTCTCTGCCTATCGCGGGGCCGGACGGCCCGAAGCCACTTACATTACCGAACGGATGATCGACCTCGCCGCCGCGCGGTTGGGGATCGACCGAGCAGACCTGCGACGGCGCAACATGATCACTCCCGGCGACCTCCCCCAGTCCACGCCGCTGGGCTTTGTCTATGACAGCGGCGATTTTCCAGCGGCGCTGGACCGGGGACTGGCGGCGGCGCAGTGGTCCGGCTTTGCCGCCCGGCGGGCCTCGTCTTCTGCGCGCGGCCGGCTGCGGGGGATTGGGCTGGCGTGTTCCATCGAGATTGCCGGTGGGCCGGTTGCCAAGCCCGGGCCCGAATTTGCCCGCATCGACCTGACGCCCGCGGGCTGCGAAATCCGCGTTGGATCCGGGGATTCCGGTCAGGGGCATGCTTCGACCTTTCCGCTTATAGCATCCGAGGTGTTGGGCCTCCCGCCGGAGGCCATCAGCTTTGTATCTGGCGATACCGACCTTGTTGCGCAGGGCATGGGCACCTTTGGCTCTCGCAGCCTTGGCGCCGCGGGCAGCGCCCTGCAACACGCTGCCGAGGAGGTTCTGGATGCGCTCACGGCTCATGCCGCCGCGTATTTTGACGTGCCCGCTGCGCAGATCGGTTTTGCAGAGGGCGTGTTTCGCGCCGAAGGAACGAACCGTACAATCGATGTATCAGGTCTGGTGAAAATGCATGGTCTTTGCCTGTCCGCCGAACGCTTTGAGGGAACCATGGGGCCGACCTACCCCAACGGCTGCCATATCGCCGAGATCGAAATCGACCCCGATACCGGCTTGGTGGAGATCCTGAGTTATATCGCCGTCGAAGACCTTGGGCGGCTGGTCAATCCAGCGCTCTCGATCGGGCAGATTCAGGGCGGGGTGGTCCAGGGCCTTGGCCAGGCGCTGGCCGAGGCGATAAGGCACGACCCCGCCACGGGTCAGCCGCTGACTGGCTCCTTCATGGACTATGCCATGCCCCGGGCGGGCGACATGCCGTTCATCGAGACGATTTCGCAGCCGACGGCAACCAGTGTCAACACGCTTGGTACCAAGGGCGCAGGCGAAGCCGGAGTGGTGGGAGCTTTGCCCGCTCTAGCCTCGGCCGTGGCGGATGCGCTATTGCCCCTGGCGATCGACCATGTCGACATGCCGGCCACCCCGTCTGCGGTCTGGGCCGCAATCAATTCCGCTTGCCGTCCCGTCCCAGTGTCGGAGGCGTGTTGATCCACAACGCGCGGGTCACCGCATCGCTAGTGTTCGCATAACGATGGCCTCGGCCGGAATCGAAGTAGATCGCGCCGCCCGCACCGATGGGGTAGGTCTGTTCCTCGACGATGACATCAAGCATACCGTCAAGCACAAAGATGAATTCTTCGCCCTCATGGCTTAACGCCCGCGGCTGCTCGCCGCCGGGGCGCAGGTGCAACATGCTGATCTGCAGCAGCCCAGTTGTCTCAAACGGGAGGATTCGATCAAACCAAAGCATCCCGGCTGTGTTCTCCTCGTCTGTCCCGACCTCGAAACGACTGGAAGGAAAGATCGTGACCGGCGCTTCTGAACTGTCCCCATCAAGGATCAACAGGTCTGGTACTGTCGTGTCCAGTGCAACGGCCAGACGGTTCAGCATCGAGAGCGAAGGAGAAAGGCGGCTGTTCTCCAGCTTGGAAATCATGCTTTCCGAACATTCGACCCGATCTGCCAACTGTCGAAGCGTATAGCCTTTGACGCGGCGGGCATGCTTGATCCGGTGCCCGTGGTGGGAAATCTTCAAGGCAGCCTTTGTATGCGTAGTTTGTTTGGTCATGAAGTTGCTTCTAACATTTCCTCGTTACAAAATGTCGGAGCTTCATGGCCAATGTCTAGCATTAATTCAAGTGCCTTGACTATCTGTCCAGAAAGAAGAGCCGCTGGTAGTGTCTCAGTTTGAAATTATAAAGTGATCGGGGCGACCGAAGCGGCCCCGATCAATTACGCAACCATGCGAGCCGCGCTCTCGCTTCCGGGATGTCGGTTTACAGTCAAGACTTCACTTACGCGGCCTTGGTTCACACCGAAGTGTGCGGCAATGTCACGTTGGTTCATGCCAGACCATCGAAATAACCAGAACTGCGTGGCCATCTCGAACGTGACTTACGGTGAGCTTCTCATGTCCAGCGATCCTTATAGGGCCGTTGACTGAGTGCGTGACCAGAGCTCCGCACATGTCAACAGCCAAGTGTGAATTCACAAAATCAAACGCCAACCAACGGCGTGTCGCTTTAGGGCGCAGGGTCTTACCACCATGCGCCTTTTCTTTTATTCCATGATAGATGATTAGCATGGCGCGAGCGCACAAGATATTGTGGTGCAACCCACTCCCTTGTGTCAGGCGCGCTTTTTGTATGTCTTGGGGCGTTACGGTTCCGGCGCGCGCGTGTCGATCAGACCAACAATCCATTCCATGTCGTGCAGTGTGTCAGAGACGCCAGCGGCCATTGCCGGTGTCATGCGAAGGCTCTTGTGGGCGCGCACGAAATTGTAGTGCACGAAGTAGAGCGACAGCATGTGCAGGTGGTTTTCCACCTTCTTGGAAAAGCCGTTTGTCAGGCGCGTGAACCGACGCATACCCATGCGCATGGTCAGGTTCTGGCGCTCAACGTAGGACGTGCTGACAGCGGCCATGTCGAGATTTCCCTCAACCGCCCGCCTGCGAATGCCGGTGCACTCTGCCGGGGAATATTTGCGCTCTGCCGTTTTGCCGCCAGTCTCGCCGTACAGCTTGATCAGCATGGCATAGTCGATGTCTACCCCAAAGGCGCCCTCAACAGCTTCCAGATACACCTTGTGCCCGTCCGTGGTCAGTTGAACACGATCGGCAAGGCGGGCGCACAGATCGTCCATGAACTCGATTGCGGTAGCGCCCGAGCGGTCGCCAACCTCATAGGCAAGGATCATCTTGGTATCGGCTTCAATAGCGGTCCACGTCCACACATCGCCAACGCCTTCCAGCGCGGCCTTGGCGGTCTTCAAGTTCTTGTCCTTGGCATAGACGAATGACCAAATCTCGTCGCACTGGACGCGCTGCGCTGTCACGTTGCGCACGGTCTCGTCGTGATACTCGGCGCAGGCTTCACCGGCCTCGACCAGTAGCTTTGAAACGGTGTTCCTAACTTCGACAGTTGATCTTATAGGCGTTTGAACCGCGCCGGGTTTGGCAGTGGAGTGGTCAAGATCGTCCAAGGCGGATCGCCGAGGTGAACCGGATCCTTTTCTCATCCGGTCCGGCGGCGCGATCACG
>CAZRZN010000250.1:0-6356 GCA_964604565.1 uncultured Rhodobacterales bacterium | reverse complement strand
CAGCCCAGGTGCGACAACATCTTTGCACCCGACAACAGCGCATCCGGCGCCGAGGTCTTGAGCGTCACATGCCCATCGCCGTCACCGTCCACGCCGTTTTCAAGGATGTCACGCGGCAACATCTGCACCATGCCGATCTCGCCCGCCCAGGCGCCAGTGGTGCGGCGCGGATCCAGATCGCCGTTTTCATAAAGGCTGAGCGCGGCAAAGATCTGCGGGCGAAATATTTCCGGGCGCCGGCAATCATGCGCCAGCGTGACCAGCGCATTCACGGTGTTGTAATCGCCCTGAAACGCGCCGTAATCCGTCTCGAAGGCCCAGAAGGCCAACAGAACGCCGCGCGAAAGACCATACTCGCGTTCGATCCGGTCAAAGGTCGCATCATAGCGGTCCGCCATCTGGCGGCCCTTGTCCAGACGGCTCTGGCTGATCAGTTTGCGCGAAAACGTGATGAACGGGTCCTGGAAAATGCCCTGTCGCCGATCCGCGCGCAGCACGCTGCCATCCTGCTGGACACCAGCAAAAAACCGCCGCACCGTCTCAGGCTCATGGCCCAGCGCGACGGCCTCCTGTTCCAGCGCACTGACGAATTGTCCAAAACCGCCACCGCAGGGCACATCCTGGGCCTGTGCCGCCCCCGCGATCATCAAAGCGCCGATAAAAGCCGAAAAACGCATCTAAATTCCCCGTTCGCTGCATCGCCCACACAGTAGCAAGACAGTCGGGCGGAGCAAGTCGCCTTCTCGGGACAGTAGTCTGGTCAAAGGTTGGATTTCGCGCACCGCCCTGCCAAGGCATCATGCCGAATGTTCAACGGCAGCGTTTCGGGTCAACCTTGACCCTTCGCGCATTTCGACCGCGTTCGAGCCGCGCGCTACGGACTGACGAGCCGCCGCGACGGACTGAAAGTGAATGCTCCATGCATATTTCAAAAGAATTTGAGTTAACGAAATATTCATGCTTGTGAAGGAATACTCAACAAATCGAACCATAGCGATAGCGTCAGGAGGCCCACTTGAATGTTCTGATAGTGGAAACGCGCCGGCCCTTGGCCAAGCTCTGGCAGCAGCATTTGATGCGCAGTGGCGTAAATGCCTGGGTCGCCACCACTCAAGAAGACGCCTTCGATCTTTTGGCAGTTCACAGTTTCCAGGTGATCATCCTTGACCTCATGCTGAATGAGGGCAGTGCATTTGCGGTATCCGACATGGCCCAATACCGGCAGCCGGGGGCCCGGATTATCTTTGTCACGAACACGGCATTCTTTTCCGACGGATCAATCTTCAACATCTGCGCGAATGCCTGCGCCTATCTGCCAAGCAGCACACCGCCACACGACCTGACCACGATGGTGCAACATTACGCCCGCGTGCCCTGAGGCACGCGGCACAAGGCGGACTCAGGCGCGCTTGCGCGGTTCACGTCCGTGCGGCGCCATGAGATCCAAATCCGGCCCGATGGGCACGATGCGATGCGGGTTCACCGTTTCATGGCTGTAATGATAATGCCGGGTGATATGGTCAAAATTCACCGTTTCGGCGACGCCCGGCCATTGGTAGAGTTCGCGCACATAGCCCCAGATGTTCGGGTAATCGACGATCCGCGCCCGGTTACACTTGAAATGGCCATGATACACTTTGTCGAACCGGATCAGCGTCGTGAAAAGCCGCCAGTCCGCTTCGGTGACGCGATCCCCCATCAGATAGCGGTTCACGGCCAGCCGATCCTCGATCCAGTCCAACGTATCGAAAAGCGGAACGACAGCGGCATCATAGGCCTCCTGCGTGGTAGCAAAGCCTGACTTGTAGACGCCGTTGTTGAGCGTGTCGTAAATGCGAGCGTTCACCGGCTCGATGGCCTCACGCAGATCCTTGGGCCAGAAATCGCTGCGGTCGCCCGTGATCCCGTCAAAGGCGGAATTGAGCATGCGAATGATTTCCGAGGATTCGTTGGACACGATCGTCTCGCGGTGCTTGTCCCATAGGATCGGCACGGTAACCCGCCCTGTCGTCTTGGGATCAGCCTTCAGGTAGATATCGCGCGCGAAGGGAAGACCGTAAAGCGTGTCCCCGGTTGCACCCTGATCGTCGACTTCAAAGGTCCAGCCGTCGTCCAGCATGTCGGGATGCACGACGCTGATCGTGATCAGATCCTCAAGTCCTTTCAGTTGACGAAAGATCAGTGCGCGATGCGCCCACGGACAGGCATAGCTGACGTAGAGGTGGTAGCGATTCGCCTCGGCCTTGAAGCCGCCGTCTCCCGAGGGTCCGGCACTGCCATCCGCCGTGATCCAGTTGCGCCACGCCGCATTTGACCGAACGAATTTTCCGCCGGATTGCTTAGTGTCGTACCAACCTGTCTGCCACACGCCATCGACGAGTTGTCCCATAACATCCTCCTGATTTCTGGTCGTAGGTAGGATCATGGCGCCGATGAACCAAGAGCGATGGGCGCGCAAGGCCCTTGCGCTGACGCACAGGGGTCTCCGCAGGCGCTTAGCGAAGATAGGTCTGATAGACCCAGATCAGCAGCATGGCCCCCAGAACCGCGCCGATCAGACCGGCAAGAAGGCCTGTCACGGTCAGCAGGAACCGTAACACCAGGCCGCCGATCAGGGCACCGCCGATCCCGATGGCGATCGTGGGCAGCACACCGGCCTCCATTTTCATCAAACGGGTGGCAAGAAAGCCGGCGGCGGCGCCGATGATGACAAGCCAGACGACAGGCATGGCAGTCTCCCTTTGGGATAGCGGGGATTGTTGCGGACAATTCGCAAAGGGCATTTTGCCCTAGGTTGCAGCATAGCTGACGTAGGTCGCGTGGCATAGTGCGATGGTCTGCCTTGGCGGAACACAGGCCTGCGTCTTTTGCGCCGGTTTGGCCGCGATCACCGGTTCACGATGCCTCAGCGTTTGCGCCAATGCGTCGGCACGATGATCAAGGCCCCGACAGAGGCCAGGATGGCGTTCACGCCGGATGATCTGAACCCAATGCCGAACATCAGAGTCACGAAGTAAAACAAAAAGGCGCCGCCGATGCAGATGATGATGCTCGGAAGGATTCCGTTGCGGGTGAACCCGGTTCTTTCGGACACATAGCCGGTGATCCCGGCGATGACCACGGTGCCGATCAGGGTTGGAAACATGGGGATGCGCCTTGTCTGCCGATCTGACCGGCAGGATAGGCATTTCAGGCGGGCTTGCCCAGTGGGTGATCCGCCCCCCGGTCAGCCGCCAAGATGCGTGCCGGGCGGCAAGGGAAAGCCGTGCAGGAATGTCGCCGCGTCCTGGGCACCCTTGCCTGCGCGCTGCGCCCGGGTGATCCGCAGTGCGCCGCGGCCGCACGCGACTAGAAAACCGTCGTCCAGCACCGTCCCCGGCACGCCCTGCCCCGGGTCCACCTTGGCGCCCAGCAGCTTGATCCGGTCGCCGTCCTTCGTTGTCCACGCCCCCGGAAAGGGGGCCAGTCCCCGGATCTGCCGCGACAGGTCCTCCGCCGGGCGGGTCCAGTCGACAGCGGCCTCGGCCTTGTCGATCTTGGCGGCATAGGTGACGCCCTCTTCGGGTTGCGCCGTCGGTGTCAGATGATCGAGGCGATCCAGCGCGTGCGTGATCAACCGCGCGCCCATCGCGCTCAGGCGATCGTGCAGGTCGCCTGTGGTTTCCGCAGGGCCGATGGGCGTCGTTTCGCGCAGCAGGACCGGGCCGGTGTCCAGTCCGGCCTCCATCTCCATGATACAGGTGCCCGTTTTCGCATCGCCAGCCATGATCGCGCGGTGAATAGGGGCCGCCCCGCGCCAGCGCGGCAGCAGCGAGGCATGGATATTGAGACAGCCGCGCCGCGGCGCATCCAGGATCGGTTGCGGCAGCAACAGCCCATAAGCCACGACCACCGCCACGTCTGCGTCGAGCGCGGCGAAATCCGTCTGCGCCTCTGGCGTCCTCAGGCTGACGGGGTGACGGACCGGCAGGCCGAGCGCCTCGGCGCGGGCCTGCACCGGCGTGGGGCGATCCTTCCTGCCACGGCCCGCCGGGCGTGGTGGCTGACAATAGACGCAGGCGATGTCATGACCCGCCGCGACCAATGCTTCGAGCACCGGAACCGAAAACTCCGGTGTGCCCATGAAGATAAGCCGCATCTGCCCGCTCCTCTCGTGATCCCGCGTTTGGGCAAGACTTAGCGCAGCGGCCCGGCAGGCGCCAGACAAGGCCCGTCAAATGGCGGAACGAACAGGGGGCAGAGGCAGGGACAAGTGCAAGCTGGCAGGCCTCGGCCCCCGACCACACCTCTGCCTAGGCATCCCAGCGCGTCGCAAACCGGTGCGTGGTGCTCCTGACAGGAATGGCAGGATGACGCGCCAGCGCGTCAGGTCCTTTTGCGGGCCTTGCGCAACAAGATGTCGCGCCGCGTCTTGCTCAGACGGTCGAAATACATCCGGCCCTGCAAGTGGTCGATCTGATGCTGGACCGAGGTCGCCCAAAGACCCACCAGATCCTTGCGCACTTTCATGCCGGTATGATCCACATAGGCCACCGTCACCGCGCGCGGGCGGCTGATTTTCGCATGAACGCCGGGCAGGTTGGGGCTGGCTTCCTCGTGGTCGCGGAACTCCACCGAGGCGTGCAGGATTTCAGGGTTCGCCATGCGGATCGCCTTACCGCGCTCATCAGAGGCATCGACCACGGCAATCCGCAGCATCACCCCGATTTGTGGCGCGGCCAGCCCGACGCCCGGCATGGCATCCATCGTGTCGATCATGTCCTGCCAGAGCACGTGGATTTCGTCGGTGATCAGCCCCACCGGGGCAGCGACCGTCTTTAGCCGCTTGTCCGGCCATGGAACGAAGCGGCGGACCGCCATCTCAGCCCTGCCCGGCGTATTCGGCCAGCAAGGCTGCGCGGGCCGGTGCATCAATCCGGTCGAAATGCATCACACCGTCCAGATGATCGATCTCATGCTGGGCAACGCGGGACGCCGCTCCGGTCATCGTGACCTCCTGCGTCTGACCGGACAGGTCCGTGTAGATCAGCGTGATCTCCGTGGACCGGGACACCGTGGCCGCGACACCGGGAACCGAAAGGCAGCCCTCCGAACCGGTGGCGTGGCCCTCCCCCTGTCCAGCGAGCCTTGGATTGAGGCAGACAAGCGGGGCCATCTCGCCGTCTTTCCAGCCGACATCCATGACGAACAGACGGACCATGTGCCCGACCTGTGGCGCGGCAAGGCCACGACCGGGTGCGGCATACATCGTCTCGAACATGTCGGTGACCAAGGCCGCGACCGAATCGGGATCTTCGACGGGCATGCAGACCTCTGACAGACGCGGATCGGGCCATTTCAGGATCGGCAGGGTGCTCATGCCTTTTCCCGCGCGCGTTCTTTTTTCAGCTTGACCATCTTGCGGGTGATCATCTGGCGTCTGAGCGGTTTGAGATAGTCGATGAACAATTTCCCGTCGAGATGGTCGATCTCGTGCTGGACGCAGGTCGCCCACAACCCGTCAAACGTCTCTTGCCGGGGGTTGCCGTCCCGGTCGATCCATTCCACATCGACCACGCTGGGCCGTTCGACATCGGCGTATTGGTCGGGGATCGACAGGCACCCCTCCTCATAGACGTTGCGTTCCTCGGAGCTTGCCAGCACACGCGGGTTGAACATCACCAGCGGGCGCGGCTCTTCCCCGGTGTCGGCCTTGATGCAGTCGAGCACGATCAGGCGCGACAACTCGCCCACCTGCGGCGCTGCAAGACCGATGCCCGGCGCGGCATACATGGTTTCCATCATGTCGTCCGCCAGTTTGCGCAGCGCGTCGGAAACGTCGGCAATGGGCGCACAGGCCTTTTTCAGGCGCGGGTCGGGGTGGATGAGGATCGGCCGTTTCATGATGCCGATTTAAGCATGCCGCGCGGCAGAGGCAAGCGCTGCCCTTGCCCCTGCCAATGAACCCGTTAGCCTGCCCGCAATCAGGCAAATGCAAAGGATCGTGGCACATGAGCAGCCGCTTTGATGAAGAGATCGACCGGATCGGCACCCATTCGATGAAATGGGACATGATGGAGGCCCGCTATGGCGTGTCGCCCGACACTGGCCTGCCCATGTGGGTGGCCGACATGGATTTCCGGCCGCCGGACTGCGTCAGCGCCGCACTTCAGGAAATGGTCGATCACGGGATCTACGGCTATTTCGGCGACGACCGGGCCTATCGCGCGGCGATCTGCTGGTGGATGGCCGAACGCCACGGCTGGACCGTCGACCCGGAATGGATCTTTTCGACCCACGGGCTGGTGAACGGCACGGGAATGTGTCTGCAAGCCTTCACGCAGCCCGGAGACGGGGTGGTGCTGTTCACGCCGGTC
>CAZRZN010000249.1:0-6371 GCA_964604565.1 uncultured Rhodobacterales bacterium | reverse complement strand
CAGCATGGCGGTCAGGCCGGGGCCCTCACCGTCGAAGGGAATTGCGGTGACGTCGAAATCCGTGGCGTTTGCAACCAGCGCACCGATTGTGGAGGGCAGTCCGCCCGGGCCAGTGGAACCCATCTTGACCTCCCCCGGGTTGGCCGCGATGTCTTCGAGCAGCTGAGACAGAGTCTCATATTCGGACTCCGCCGGAACCACGATCACGGCGACGCCCCGTCCGAGGATGTTGATCGGATACATGTCGCCATAATCGATGTCCGAGACGCCCATTACCCCGTGCAACTGTGGGTTCTCCGCCCCGTAGAGGAACGTATAGCCATCGGCCGGCGCCGCGTTGACGAAGGCGGTCGAGATCGCGCCGGCACCACCGGACTTGTTGAGAACGACGATGGGTTTGCCAAGCGCCTCTTCGGCGGCCGGATTGACCGCCCGTGCCACGGTGTCCGTCGCGCCGCCTGCGCCCCACATGACCACTCCCAGAACTTCGCGCTCGGGGTATTCGGCGGCCACGGGCGAAGCCGCGACAACGAAGGCCGCGACGGCGAGTTTTATGGATCTGAACATTTTCCCTCCCTGGAGACTCTTCGGTCCCGATTTTCTTGCGAGGCCGACCATTTACAATTCGCACACGCCAGTCAACGGTCGTTTTGGGATTGGCAGGCAGGATTGCCGGGACTTTACCAACTGCGCCGCCCAGCCACATTTCCAGAATGATCCGGGCGGTGGCTACGATGGATGCTTGGGCAGCAAGTCACCGGCGCTGGTCTGGTGACAGAGACATGAAATCCAGCCACCCGATCAGCAGGAGCAACGAGCCGCCTGCATTTCGTCAGCTCCTGTCGAGCGATCGGGAGTCGCGCACTTCGTCTCAGACCCAACCTGAGTCGCGGGCGAGCGCGGCAGCTTCGCCACGCGTGGCGACGTCCAGCTTGCCGAGGATAGCGGAGACGTGGTGATCCACTGTCTTTGCCGAAACGAAGAGCCGTTCGGCGATGGCGGCGTTCGAAAGGCCTTCTCCGAGAAGGCCCAGGACCTGCATCTGTCGGCGCGTCAGACCGGCCGGGTTCGCGCGCGTGGACGCGCGTGGCCGGGCCGGCGCATCGATGTTCAGGCCGCGCGTCCGCGCGTTTTCCAGGACGAACTCGCGCACGCGTGCCGCCCCCAGGCGGTCGAGGATCGGGAGCGCGCGGGCCACGGCCGCGGCGTCGCCCTCGGCCAGCGCCAGCGCCTCTCGGTAGGGATCGCCCGCCTGCTGCCAATACGTTGCCGCTGCCGTCCAGTCGCCCACCATGGATGCATGATACGGATCGTGGAGGCTGGTCAGCCCGTCAGGCAGCCGGGACGGATCGATGCGCCGCTGCCAGTCCAGAAATTCTTCCTTGAGCATCGGGTTGATCGGCAGCGTCAGCGCCTCTTGCATCGCGTCTTGCGCCCGCGCCCTGTCTTCCAGCCCCAGCCAGGCGCGTTCGGCGATCAGACACGCGACATCGCATATGTGGCGCCCGTCTTCCTCATGGCCCATCAGGGCGTTGATCTCGTCCAGATGCTCAGCCCCGTCGCTTTCGCCGCGCCGCATCGCGATCCGTGACGCGGTCAGCCGCAGCATGATCGCTGGCGAGGATTGTTCGAGCGGTCTGGACAAGATGTCCGAGGCGGTTTCCAGCGCGTCGTCCCAGCGACCGAGCCGGTCGAGTACATGCACGCGGAACCCTTGGTGGAAATCCATCTGTTCGATGGTGTCGGTCTCGTAGGCCGTTGCAATCGCGTTGTCAAAAAGGTCCAGCGCCTGCGAAAAACGCAAGCTATACCAGTTGACAACGCCGCCATTCGAGACGCACCGCACGAGGTTTATCGGGCTGCGCGCGGCCTTCGCCGCGGCGATGCTTTGCGTGTAGAGCGCATTCATCTGCGAGCTGTCGAACAGATCCGCCAGCGATTGCGTGCTGAGCGCGTGGCTGACGATGTCGGTCCGACCCAGTCTGCGGGCCATTTCGAGGGCGCGCTGCGCGACGGGCAGACTTGCCTCCATCTCGTAATCCGACATGGCGATCTGCGCGCGGCTGGCCAGCGCCATGGCCAGTTCCTCTGTATCCGCGCCTTCCTGCAATGTGATGGCCTCGTCGCCCAGAGTGCGGGCCTGCGCCTTTTGCCCGGCGGTCCATTTCACGCGCGACAGGCGTTGCAGGATACGACCGCGGAGCGTCTTGTCAGAGCCGACCGCCTTGAGGGCGCGCTCGAAAAATCCCATTGCATCCCTTAGCCGACTGACAAGGCGGCAAGCCTCCCCCGCATCGAAGAGGAGCGCAGCGAAAGCAGCTTCGTCCTGCGAATCCGCGAGATCGACCGCGATGGACAGGTAGTCGGCCGCCTGTCGGTTCGCCCCCGCGGCCATGGCTTCACGCCCGGCCAACGGGGCAAGACGCGCGATCTGCGCGCTGTCGCCGGCGGCGCGTGCGTGGTGCATCTGCCGCGCGTTCGGCACGCGCCCGTCCGTCTGCATTTTCGTCAGCAACGCCGCATTGAGACGTCGGCGCTGGGTCGGCCGCAAAGTTGTTTCCACCGCGAGGCGGGCAATTTCGTGCCGGAAGGCGACATATGCGCCGTCATCCTGAACAAGTTCGCTGTCGATCGCGGGATCGAGTGCCTCGTCACCGGCACCGGCGATCCCAAGCGCCCAGTCCCGTTCCGCCCGCCGGGGAAAGATCGATATTGCCTCCAGCACATTTCGCGAGACGGGTGGCAAGCGGCCCAGCCGATGCAAAACGGTGTCCTGCACGCTGCGCGGCGCGTCACCGCCACCATTGCGCAAGAGTTCGGTGACATAGAAGGCGTTGCCCCCGGTGATCCGGTGCAATTCATCCGGAGCCTGCCCACTGCCAACAGCCAGACGGTTTACGGCGTCGGGGGAAAGCGGCTGCAACGCGATCCGGGTCGCATCCGAAGAGGTGACCCCACCCATGGCGCGGCGCAGCTGCGGCCGGCCCTCCGTTTCATCGTCACGCGCGGTGACGACCATCAGGATACGACGCGTCCGCAGGCGCCGCGCGGCGAAGCGCACGAAATCCAATGTCGCCTCATCCGCCCAGTGCAGATCTTCGATCAGCAGCAGCGCGGTGTCGTCAGAGCCTTCAATGGCGGTGAGCAGGGTCAGGAAAGCCGACAATCTGTCCCCTTCGTCCGCCCAAAGCGCATCGAGATCCACCCCGGCATCCAGCGCGATGTCCCGCAGGGGGCCGAGGGGCTCGGGGATCGACAGGTCTTCGCACGCGCCTCGCAAGGCTCTGGCACGGCTCATCCGTGCCTCGAAGGCGCGCAGGAGCGTCGTCTTGCCTGCGCCCGCCTCACCCGTGACAAACACGGTGTGACCGGTGCCATCGTCTGCGGCCAGTGCCAGCGTTTCCAGCTGCGCAAGCGCCTCATCGCGTTCGAGGATCGGCCTGCCCAAGACGTCGTCTCCCTATGTTGCGCCTCTCCGGAGGCGGTCCAAGACGGACAATGCCGCAAAAAATAGGGAATGCCAAAACGCAAAAATGGGGAGTCTCCCCGACGCGGTTGCGCCGGCGCATGGGTAGCTTGGTCTCTAGACAAGCACACGACATCGACAGGAGCCGACCAATGACCGACATCCACGACACACGCACCATTCGTTCCCATGCAGCAAGCGATGCGCGCACCATCCTTTTTGGCGGGCTGGCCGCGGCGCAAAAACTGGGTAGGGCGGCGGTTGCTTTCGTCATTCCGACGGCTTTTGAACACCCGCGCACGCAGGCGGAGCGTTTGCGACGGGCCGACAAACTTCGCAACGACGCCCGTCGCAAGGTGGATCGTCTGATGATGTAATCGACTGCGAAAGCCGCTCCACAGGATGATTGTCTTAAGGAGATCAATCCTGATGGACGAAATCGCTTGCCGGGCAGGTCATCCCGCATTGTCTTGTGTTTGTTGTACGTAACCTTTCACCCTGCGGGCATTATCGAGGCGTTCGCGACTGGATGGCCATTTTTGCGGGTGTGCAACGATGATCCTTGAAAGCAACGGGCCTCCAGTCGGCTTGACTGACTTTTCCGTTGGGAACGCGTCTTCGAAGGGCTTGAACTTCGTGCGGATGCTATCGTCATGATGTTTCCACCGGTGCGGCCCGGCGATACCACCGTTACTATCCTGCCCTTCTTTCAAATGTTCGGTCTGACGGTTCTGGTGAGTCACACGCTTGCCCATCAGGGCTGTGTCGTCACCATACCCGCTTCGATCTGGAGCCATCTCTGCAACTCGTTCAGGATCACCGCGTTCGGCAACTTTACGTGGTGCCGCCGGTCATTGTCGCGCTGGCAAAGCATCCTCTGGTCGACAACTACGACCTGTCCTGAGTCGAGATGATTATATCCGGGGGCGCGCCCCTTTTTGCCGATGTTGCCCAAGCGGTGCAAAGACGCCTCGGATGTTCCGTGGTGCAGGGCTGGGGCATGACCGAAGTCACCACCGTGGGATCCGGGGCACCCCCGGGCATGGGACCGGCCCGGCACCGTTGGCCTGATTGGCTCAGATGCGGCGCTCCGGATCATCGATACCGAAAAAGGGGAAGATGTGCCCATCGGCACCCCCGGTAAGTTGTGGGTGCGCGGCCCCCATGTGAAGAAAAGATATCTCAACCGCCCCGAAGAAATTTTGAAAACGCTTACACCGGATGGCTGGTTGCGGACCGGCAACGTCGCCGACATCGACGAGAACGGGTATCTCATCTTGCACGACCGCCTCTAGGAACCGATCAAGGTAAACGGATTTCAGATCGCTCCAACGGAGCTTGAGCCCGTATTGCTCACCCACCCGCGGATTTCCGACGCCGCGGTGATTGGCAGACCGGACGAAAAGGCTGGTGAACGTCCGGTCGCTGACGTCGTTTTGGCTGAAGGTGCGTCTGTGCATGAGGCCGCGATCAAGGACCATGTGCTGGGGCATCTTGCTCAATACAAGGCGCTCGGCGAGATGCATTTCGTGGGAGCCATCCCAAAATCACCTTCGGGCACGATCCTTCGCCGACTGCCTCGTCGGCAGACCTGAGCTCCGAACGCAGCGGCGTCGTCCACAAGGCAGTGGACAGGCTGTCACAGAAACGGCATTCCTGACGAATGCCGCGTGGCGCGAACTGCAACCCAGCGTCTTGGCAGGGTTCAGGTAGGGGCTAAACGGCGGACTGGACGGACCTTGGCTTTGCCTCGGCTGTGAATGACAGGTTCGGACGATTTGGTTATTTCGCAAGCTCCGGGTGCCGGTAGGCTTCCGGGTAGGGTTTCGGTCGGAAGGGGCCCAGCGGGATAGTCCCATTCCAGGACCTGCCGAAATAGCCTTGGCGGCAATGCGCCAAGGCGTTGCTCTCTGCGACCCCGGGCAGGGCGTAAACCCTGCACAGCCAGCGCCACAGATGCGGGAAGTCCAGGATTTTCGCGCCGTTGAGCTTCATGCGCAGGTAGTAGACGGGATCGTGACGGAAAAGGGTGGGATACAGGCGAAGATCGGCCTCCAAAAAATTGGCCCCGGTCAGGAAGGAACGTCCGTCCGACAAACGCTCGTCCAGCTTCGTGAGCGTGTCGAAATAGGCCTTGAATGCCGCTGCGTAGACGCCCTGATCGGTAGAAAACCCGGCCTTGTAGGCGCCATTGTTGATGGCGGTGTAGATCAGGGCATTGAGATCGTCGATCTGCCTGCGAATGCTGGCATCGTCCGGATAGAGTGTCGGTCCTGTGACCAAGCCTCCGAGCGCGCCCGAATGCACATCCAGCATGCGGATGATCTCGGCGCTTTCGTTGTTGACGATCCGCTGCGCGACCTTGTCGTAGAGGACCGGCACCGACTGCTCGGTCGATCCCTCGGCCTGATAGAGTTCCTTGACCAGCCGCAGCCCGCGACCTGTCGCTGTCTCTTCCGTGCATTCGGGCAGGGGTGCGCCTGTCAGCGTCGCAACGCGATCCGGGGCGAACTGCCACAGGTTGGGGCCTGCCGGGTCGTCGTCATCCGTGCGATTGGGAAAGGCCACGTCCATTGTGAGACTGTCCTGAAGGCCCAGCATGTTCCGCGCGAGCGTCACACGGTGGCACCAGGGGCAGTTGAACGCGACAAACAGGTGATAGCGCCCCGGTTCGGGCGGAAACGCTGCATCGCCGATGTTGGATCGGAACTGGCTGACTCCGCGCACGAACTCGCCCTTGGCGCGGCGCTTTGCGGAATCGGTCTGCGCCTCCTCGACGGATGTGTCCACTGCCTTGTCGGTCATCGGCGCGCTCCTTTATCCTCGCAATCGATGAGGCAGAATGATTGGCGCGGCAAGCTCTTCCCCGTTGCAGCGGTCAGACGGCACAATCGTCTGGCAGCCT
>CAZRZN010000248.1:0-6375 GCA_964604565.1 uncultured Rhodobacterales bacterium | reverse complement strand
CGGATTTCCTCGATCCCATGCTCATGCACGGTGATCTTGATGCGGGCCTTGTATTTGTTGTCGCGGCGGCCCAGCAGGTTCCAGACGGAGACGATGGCCTCCACGTAGGGCAGGAGATCGGCCTGCGGGACGAAGTCCGCCAGCACCTTTCCGATCATCGGCGTGCGGCCCAGACCGCCACCCACCAGAACCTGATACCCGATCTCTCCATCCCTCGACACGATGCGAAGGCCAATGTCATGCGCGGCGGTGACGGCGCGATCGTTCGGGCTGCCCGTCACGGCGATCTTGAACTTTCGTGGTAGGAACTGGAATTCGGGGTGGTCGGTCGACCATTGTCGCAGCAGCTCCGCCACGGGCCGGGGATCGGCGATCTCATCCGCCGCGGCGCCGGCAAAATGATCTGCCGTCACGTTGCGGATCGTGTTGCCGGAGGTCTGGATGGCGTGCATCCCAACGTCGGCCAGGGCGTCCAGCATGTCCGGGACATCGCGCAGTTCCGGCCAGTTGAACTGTATGTTCTGCCGCGTTGTGAAGTGGCCATATCCCTTGTCCCAACGGTCGGCGATCAGGGCAAGCTGGCGCATCTGGGCGCCGTTGAGCGTGCCGTAGGGGATGGCGACCCGCAGCATGTAGGCGTGCAGTTGCAGGTAGAGGCCGTTCATCAGCCGCAGCGGCTTGAACTCGTCCTCGGTCAGGGATCCATCGATCCGCCGGCCGACCTGCGCCCGGAACTGGCGGTTGCGTTCCGCGACGAAGGCCGCGTCGAAATCGGTGTAGGTATACATGGGTCGTCTCCTTGCCGGTTGCGGGGCCGCAACCCTCTGGCTTGGTTCGGATTGTGGGGCAGTGGGGCGGGTCGCAGGTTCGCGCCCGTCAGACGTGATCCACCTGCTTGCCGTGGGCATAGTTTGATGGCCCGGTGCGCCGGAACTCCTCGCGGAAATGAACTGGCCGTGGGCCGTTTTCTCCCGGCGCCATATCGGCCAGGTAGACACCGACCACTTCGCCAACGCGGGCACTGGCCTCGACAAGGCGCAGTTGCGCATGGGCTT
Source organism: uncultured Rhodobacterales bacterium (assembly GCA_964604565.1). Lineage (GTDB taxonomy): Bacteria > Pseudomonadota > Alphaproteobacteria > Rhodobacterales > Rhodobacteraceae > CAZRZN01. Next base: position 5,320 of record CAZRZN010000248.1, on the reverse strand, counting down.
CATCGGTCATCAGCTCTGCCTCGCGCAGGTCCGGCGACCAGCGATCATCGGCTGTCAGGTAGACGACATCGCCGGCGAGAAGGGCATTGGCGGTGACGACTTTTGGCGTGAAGCTGCGGGCCATGGAAAAGCCTCCTCTGCATTGGATATGACGGGCAGGCCATCGCGCGGGGCGAGACCGAAGAGCATGAGCGCGGGCCCATCGGGACCGGCGTTGGCAAGATCGGCGGAGAGCCGGTCAAGCCGTGTTTCCAGAACGCGCTGGTCAGGGCGTGAGGCGTTTTCGATCACGGTCACTGGCGTGTCCGGCGCCGCGCCGTGCATCATCAGGCGCCCTTGCAGGAAATGCGCGGCGCGTTTGCCCATGTAGATCGCGGCCACCTCGCCGGGGCGCGCCAGCGCGCGCCAGTCCTGATCTGCAAAACCCCGGGTATCATGTCCGGTCAGCAGACGGACGGATCCGTTGCGCCCGCGCCGTGTCAGGGATTGCCCGATGCCCGCGACCGCGGCGGAGGCGGCGGTGATCCCCGGCACGATATCATAGGACAGTCCTGCCGCCAGAACCGCCTCGATCTCTTCGTCCAGACGTCCGAACACCGTGCAATCGCCACCCTTCAGCCGAACGACCTGTGCCCCTCCACGGCCATGTTCGCAGATCAGCGCGTCGATGTCTTCCTGCGGGGTGGACGGGCCAAAGCCCTCCTTGCCGACATCGACAAGGGTGGCCTCGCGGCGGACAAGCTCCAGGATCGGCTGTGGCACCAGCCGGTCGTGGATCACGACATCGGCGGCATCCAGCGCCTTGCGCGCTTTCAGGGTCAACAGATCCGGATCGCCGGGCCCAGCGCCGACGAAAGAGATATGACCGGGACGTGCATCGCGCGACAAATGCCGTTCGAGCAGCCCGGCCAGCGTGCTCTCTACGGCCTCTGTGCCTGCCGGGATCGCTGCGGGGCCGGCGCGGAAATAGTAATCCTGCCAGAAGTCGCGCCGCGCACGGCCCATGGGCAGCGCCTCGGCCATCTTGCGGAACGCCTTGCCGATCCGGGCCAGCCGCCCCAGCGTGGCAGGCAACCGCTCTTCAAGATCGGCCTTGATGGCGCGCGCGAGAACCGGCGCGGCGCCCTCGGTGCCAATGGCGATGGTCACCGGATCGCGGTCGACGATCGCGGGGGTGATGAACTGGCTGTCATGAAGGTTGTCGACGATGTTGCACAGCGCGCCGTCCGCGCGTGCCAGCCGGGCGACCCGCGCGTCCTCGGCGGGATCCTCGTTGGCCGCATAGAACAGTGCGGCGCAGAGCGCATCGCCATGATCAAGGGCACGGCGTTCGAGGCGCAGCTTGCCTTCGGCCTCCCAGGTTTCGATCTGCGCTTCCACCCGCGCTGCGAAAACCGTGATCCGGGCATCGGTCTTGAACAGCAGGCGCAACTTGGCCAAGGCGGCCGCGCCGCCGCCCGAAAGGACGACACGGCGCCCGGCGAGACTCATGAAGATCGGAAAGTGCTGCACATCGGCGCTCCTTGTTTCTCGTCATCAATATAGGAAAGTGTTCCATATTTTGGCTATATGTCTGGAAAAGTAAGAACTCATGTTCCATAATATGAAGCTAGGGGGAGCAGCGTTCCATTTTTTACCGTCAAGGAGAACAGGCAATGAAGATCGACGACACCGACCGGAAAATCCTTGCCGAGCTGCAACGCGATGCCGGGCAGTCCCTGGATGAGATCGCGCGCAAGGTCGGGTCGTCGAAGACCCCGGTCTGGAACCGGATTCGCAAACTGCGCGAGGCGGGCGTGGTCGGCCCGCAGACCGTCGTGCTCGACGCGGAAAAGCTCGGGTTCGACGCCACCTTCTTTGTTCTGATCCGAACCTCCGAGCATGAGGCGGACTGGCAGGTGCGGTTTCTAAAGGCCTTGCAGGAACGCCCCGAGGTTCAGGAGGCCCACAGGCTCGCCGGCGACATCGACTATATTCTCAAGGTGCGCGTCAAGAACGCGCGCGCCTACGACGCCTTCTATCAGGCGCTGATTTCAGAGGTGAAGGTTCACAATGTGACCGCGCTTCTGTCGATGGAGGAAATCAAGGCCACGACCGAACTTCCTCTGTAAGACGGCGCACTTGGTCTCGCACCGGGGCACCTGCCGTCCGTGCGGTCATGGCAGCAACCGGCTTCTTCTCTCCTGAAATACTCCGGGGGAGGCGCGCCGCAGGCGCGGCGGGGGCAGCGCCCCCGGTCCACCGTTTCTCAGTGCGCTTCGGTCGGATCCGCTTGCGGACCTCGTGCTCCCGCCGCGCCGGTCACGCGCAGGGCGTCAAGCCCGTGGAAGTGATAGAGGTTGGCATAACGCGGCGGGGCCACCAGCCGCAGGTCCGGCAGACGCGCCATGAGGATCGGCAGCGCGATCTGCAATTCCAGCCGCGCAAGCGGCGCGCCGACGCAGAAATGCAGGCCCGCGCCAAAGCTCGTGTTGGCATGGACCGCGCGCGTCGGGTCGAACCGTTGGGGATATTCCCATTGGGCCGGGTCGCGATTGGCGGCCGCCAGCAGCAGCGCAACCTGATCCCCCCGTTCGAAGACATGGCCGAAAATCTCCACCCGTTCATAGGCATGACGGGTGAACATGTGCAGCGGTGGATCGAAGCGCAGGATTTCCTCGACGACCTCGTCTGCCGTCTCGGGGTGGATCGGCGTGCCGGTCTCGATCAGGGTCTTCAGACCGTTGCCCATGGTATGCACCGTTGCCTCATGCCCCGCGTTCAGAAGCAGGACGCAGGTCGCGATCAGTTCCTGGGTAGAAAGCCGCTCGCCGTGTTCTTCCGCGGCGATCAGATGGGTGATGAGGTCGTCCGCGGGCGCGCGGCGGCGGGTCTCGATGTAGCCGGTCAGAAATTGCGTGAACTCCCACGCGGCGCGCGCGGCGGCCTCCTCGATCGGTCGGTCGCGGCGGGCCTGATACATGGCGACCATCGCGTTGGACCAGGCCAGAAGGTCGTCTGCCCGCTCTTCGGGGACGCCGAGCAGGCGGCAGATGACAATGACCGGTAACGGCTGGCAGAAGGCGGTGAGCAGATCCACCTCTCCGCGCGGGAAGTCGTCGATCAGCCGGTGCGCCAGATCGGCGATCTCCGGGGCCAGCGCCTTGATCCGTCGGCTGGTGAAGGCGCGCAGCACGAGCCCGCGCAGCCGGGTATGGCGGGGCGGTTCCAGTTCAAGCATGGAATGCGCCTCGATCTCGTAGAAAGGGGCGAGATGCGGCGGGATCTCCGGCGCCAGCTCAGCCGGGATCTCGCGGCCAAAACGGCGGTCCCGCAGCAGCGCGCTGACCGCCCGGTGGGAAACTGCGCAGGGCAGACCGTAGTCCTCCCAGAAGGCAAGATCGCCCGCCGGGCGCAGGCGGTCGTAGAACGGGTAGGGGTTCTGGACGAAGGCCGGATCGGTGGGGTCTTGTGAAAATGCCTGCATGACGCGACCCTTGCCCGTCTTGTCCGGCATGGCAAGGGGGCGCTAAGGAGAGATCATGACCGAAAGCTCCTCGGCCCGCGCGCTGATCGTTGCCCTCTTTCTGACCGCCGTGGCGGTGCTTGGCTGGACCGTGTGGTCTTACAGCTATGCCGAGGCTTTGCGGCAGGTGCAGGCGCGCGGCAAATCGGATCTGGCACTGGCAGCGGACCGACTGGTGACCGGGCTGCGGCGCTATCGCTCGCTGGCGGTCGTCATGGCGTCGCATCCGGCGTTGGAGGCGCTGCATGAGAACGGCGAAAGGGCCGCGGCCGATGCGCTGCTGTTGCGGAGCGTCGACCGCACGGGCGCCTTGACGGCGCTTTATGCGGATCGTGCCGGGCGGGTTCTGGCCGCCGCCCATGAGACGCCCGTGGTCGACCTGTCGGCAAACCCGTGGTTCGCACGGGCGGTGAACGGCGCGCTTGGCGCCGATCTGGGTATCAGCGCGGCACTGGGGCGGCGGGCCTATTTCTATGCCGCGCCGGCCTTTGGTCCGCAAGGCAAGGTGCGCGGCGTGCTTGTTCTGGTGGTCGATATCGAGGCTCTGGAACAGGAATGGAGCGGGTCGCGCCCCTCGGTCTTCTTTACGGATGCGGGGAACCGGATTTTTGTCACCAACCGGTCGGAACTGCTGTTCTGGCGGCGAACTGACAGTGCCATGATCGGCCCGCGCGGCGCCAGTGCGGCGCTGCATGTGCAAAGCTTCGCAGGGTTCGAGATCTGGCGGCAGAATCTCAGCGCCTATGTGCCATCCGTGGCGCTGCATCTGGTTCAGCCGCTGCCGGTGATCGGCATGACCGGCGAGGCGCTGGTGGACGTCATCCCGGCGCGGCGGCTGGCCTGGTTGCAGACGGCGGTGGTGGCGGTGCTGTGCCTTTTCTTCGGCTCGCTGCTGTTTCTGGCGACCGAGCGGCGGCGCGCGCTGAGTCTTGCCAATGTGCAACTCGAAGGACGGGTGAAAGCGCGGACCCGGGATCTGGAGGCGGTCAATACCACCCTGCGCCGCGAGGTTCGCGAGCGCGAGGAGGCAGAGGCCGCGCTGCGACAGGCGCAGGCGGATCTGGTGCAGGCCGGCAAGCTGAGCGCGCTCGGCCAGATGTCCGCGGGCATCAGTCACGAGTTGAACCAGCCGCTTATGGCCATCCGGCAGTTCGCCGAGAACGGCGCGGCGCTGCTGGCCAAGGGCAAGACGGACAAGGCCGTGGGCAACCTGACGCGTATCGCGGATCTGGCCGGCCGGGCGGCCCGGATCATCAAGAATCTGCGCGCCTTTGCACGCAACGAAAGCGAACCGATGGGCAAGGTTGACGTCGTGGCGGTGATCTCTTCGGCGGTGGAGTTGACCGAATCGCGACTGCGCGCGGACGGGGTCGTGCTGAACTGGGCGCCGCAGGATCTGCCCGGCCCGGTCTGGGTCATGGGCGGCGAGGTACGGTTGGGGCAGGTGTTCGTCAATCTGATCAACAACGCGGCGGATGCCATGGCCGGTCAGGCCGACAAGGCGATCACCGTGACGCTGGAGGCCGGACAACGGCCCATCGTGCGGGTTCAGGACACCGGGCCGGGCATTTCCGATCCCGAGCGGATCTTCGAGCCGTTCTATTCCACCAAGCAGGTCGATGAAGGCATGGGGCTTGGCCTTTCGATTTCCTATGGCCTCGTGCAGAGTTTCGGTGGGCGGATACGCGGCATCAACGCGGGCAACGGCGCGCTTTTTTCCGTCGAACTGGACTATTGGCGTGAGGAGGATGCCGCATGAGGACGCTGTGCGCCGCTCGTTCGCGGGGCGAACGTCGCCCCGCCCACCGTCCCGCA